>DASXYX010000027.1:0-37090 GCA_036502245.1 Verrucomicrobiia bacterium | reverse complement strand
TCCAAACAGGCGCACCAAATGGCGCTGGAATTGGCGGCCAATCGGGATGCGCCAGTGACCAATACGTGCCCCCTATGCCATTGTTGGGCAAGTTGGTCGGCCAAATCAATGGCGTTGCCGCCAGGGTATTCAACAACTGCGCCAACTGCGTGTCCGAATAGGATTGGATGGACTGCAAACTCTCCGGCGAATGGGGGACAATGGACGTCGTTGCCTAAATCCCCGCTTCCTGCGCATGAAGGATGGTCGCCGTAAGGAGTCCCAACCCGGCTATGATGCTTCTGATTGTCTTCATATATCTGCCCAGCCTGTTTCCTGAGTTCAATGGTGACTATATAGTTTTGGAAAATAAGGCAAAAGGAAAAATGATAGCTAATAGAATCTGTCGAACTTCACTATCTGCTGATTGGCTTAATGACCAATCGTGGTCACAAAAAAAGATCGAAAACTTTTAGGCGATGGTATTCGCAAATACCGTAAGGCTGCTGGTCTAACTCAAGAAAAACTGGCCGAACGAATCGACATTAATCCAGTTTATATGGGCCAAATTGAGCGTGGCTACAAAGTGCCGACCATTGACGTGCTGTTGCGCATTGCCAAAGCCTTAAAAATTCATTTGCGCAATATCATCGGAGATCTCTGACGGATTCACGAAACCTGCAATTGGCTTTTGCCATAAATCATGCGGCAATGTTATACATTACTGAAGCAGGCAAGGTAAGAGGCGGTGCGCCAACCTGACGAATAAGATAAGGGCCTCTCCCAAAACGACGAACAGCATCATCAGCCGCCGTTTCAAATGTATCATAAACACCAACGAAAACTTGATTTTGGAACAAAACCCACTTGCCCATGTGTTTTAGCTCCAAATCATTCTGCATTTTCTCATATGCAGCAATATCTGATTTAACATCAGCCATACCACACTTTATACTGCTAAAATAATGGTGTAAAACGATTCTTAATCTGACCGGCCATCACCTTGTTTTTCAACAAGTGAAATTTTTCACAAACTTTTCTTGCGCAGTGGAGAGTAATTAATTTACTATCTTCGCCCGACACGAATTGAGCGTGTCGGACAAAAAGTTCAAGTCGTTTTTCAGGCATTGGAGATTGTGAACAGGCCTGATGAAAATTGAGATTGAACGAGTCTTTTATGGTTTGTTTGGCCTTCGCGGCCGTTTGAAATGCCAGCAATTTTCCCGAAATGGACAAATTGGTTGCCGTTATGGATCGTCATTGTTCTTGCCCTTGCGGGCGGAGTAGTGACGGCAGCGGTGGCCTTCTATTTTACCCCCAGCTACACGCGAGTTGGCTATCAACCGGTGCAGCCGGTGCCTTTCTCGCATAAAATTCATGCGGGCGCCCTCGGCATCGATTGCCGCTATTGCCACAATGGGGTGGAAAAATCATGGTTTTCGAACCTGCCCGGCGCCTCCACCTGTATGAACTGCCATAGCACCGTCCTGAAAGACGATCCGCGACTGGCCGTTGTCCGGGACAGCGCGGCCACCGGCAAACCCATCGAATGGGTGCAGATCCATAAAATGCCCGATTATGTGTATTTCAATCATTCGGTGCACGTGCGGCGCGGCATCAGTTGCGTGGAATGCCATGGGCGCGTGGATGAGATGGACACGGTCGAGCACGCCAAGCCGTTGAGCATGAGCTTTTGCCTGAACTGCCACCGCGATCCGGCGGCGCATATCCGGCCGGTGGACAAAGTCACTGATTTGAGCTGGGTCTGGAGCACCAATTCCGTTGAGGCCGCGCACGACCAGGAAGTGGAAGGCCAGAAACTGGTCAACCACATGCACGTGGAATCGTTGCAAAGCTGCTCCGCATGCCACCGATGAAAAATTTACGATATATGATATACGATTTACGCGCGTGTTTCCAAAATGGAAGCCGCTCCGATCTGATTACGGCTCGTCAATCGTATATCGCAGATTGTAAATTTTCAGGCTTTTGCCAAGAATGAGTAATATTTCGCACAATTCAAATTCCGGGCTACAGGGCCGCCGTTACTGGCGCGGCCTGGATGAACTGGCCGACACGCCGGAGTTCAAGGAATGGCTCCATCGCGAGTTTCCGAAAGGCGCCAGTGAATTAACTGACGATGTTTCGCGCCGTCATTTCTTGAAGATCATGTCGGCGTCGTTCGCGCTCGCGGGCCTGGGGATCGCCGGGGCAGGGTGCCGTCGTCCGGTCGAGAATCTCGTGCCCTTCGGCCAACAGCCGGAAAATTACACGTTTGGAACGTACACCTATTATGCGACCGCGATGCCTGCGCGCACGGGCGCAATCCCGTTGGTCGCCAGGTCTTACGATGGCCGTCCGATCAAGGTGGAAGGCAATGCGCTTTATCCCGGCAGCAACGGTGGCACCGACCGCTACGCCCAGGTTTCCATATTGAATCTCTATGACCCGGACCGCGCCCGTTATTTCCGGCACGGCGGCCAGACGGTCTCGCGCGATGAAGCGTTGAAGGCGCTTGATGATCTGTCGCAGAAGTATTCCGCAAATGGCGGACAGGGATTGGCGTTCTTTGCCGAGAGCAGCACTTCGCCTTCGCGGGCGCGTCTGCAAAAAGCCGTAGCGCAGAAATTTCCGCAGGCGAAGTGGTTCACTCAGGACGCGATTGATTCGGGCATACACCAACGCGCGGCCAGCCAGGCCTTTGGCGATTCGATTCGCCCGGTATTCAATTTTGATAAGGCGAAAGTGATCCTGTCGCTGGATTGTGATTTTCTGGGTGGTGAAGACGGCGCGCATGAGCACATCCGCAAGTTTGCCGCGGGCCGTTCGCAGCGAGATCTTAAAGAAGACGGCGGTAAATTTGTGCCCAAGCCGATGAACCGTCTTTATTCGGTTGAATCGCTGTTCACTCTTACTGGTTCGAATGCCGACCATCGCCTGCGCGTGTCGGCGAGCATGGTCCCGCAGATTGCGGCGGCCTTTTATGCCCTGGTTACCGGCGGGTCACCGTTGCTCCCCAAGGAAATGGTTGAATGGGTCAGACAATGCGCTGCCGACCTCGTCGCCAACCGTGGGAATGTTCTCGTCGTGGCCGGCCAACGCCAACCGATGGAAGTCCACTTGCTGGCCAACGCCATCAACTCCGTGCTCGGTTCGATTGGAAACACGATCACGATGTTGCGCGGTGAGGAAAATATTGGGGGATCGTTGAAGAATCTCGATGTCAATACGGTAGAGACATTGATCGTTTTGGGCGGCAACCCCGCGTATCATCTGGGATGGTCCAGCCAGCAAAAGCCCAAGAGCGTTGTCCGTTTGGGTTATTACGAAGATGAAACTTCCGGCATCAGCGACTGGCATTTCCCGGCAGCCCATTATTTGGAATCCTGGGGTGACGCCCACACTGCCGACGGAACACTCGTAGCGATCCAGCCGCTGATCCAGCCGCTTTTCGGTGGTTTGACGGAATTAGAATTTCTCGCGCGCATCGCGGGTGAGAGCGCGACGAATCCCCATGACATCGTCAGGGCAACCTATGGTGACAGCGACGAAGACTGGAAGAAATTTTTGTACAATGGTTTTAAACCCGGCTCGTCCGCGCAACCTGCGGTTTTGCCCTCGGACCAATTGATGTCCCTTCCGCGCGTATCGAACGTCGCCGCGCTATCGGCCAGTAATCTCGAAGTCATCTTCTATCGCGATTCAAAAGCGGACGACGGTTTTTACGCGAACAACGGCTGGATGCAGGAGTTGCCGGACCCGATCACCAAGATAGTCTGGGACAACGCCGTGCTGGTCAGCCGGAAAACCGCGCGCGATCTGAATGTTCAGAACGGCGATCTGGTGGAGATTTCATTGAATGGTCAAAAAGTGATTGGCCCAATCTGGACGCAGCCCGGCATGGCGGATTATTCGCTCGGACTTGCGCTGGGATATGGGCGCACGAAAGCAGGGCGGGTTGGCACCGATGTCGGCTTCAATGCTTACAAGATTTTCAGCGGCAAATACGTTCAAAGTGGCGCGACAGTCGCCAAGGCCGGCGGCACACATATCATTGCGACGACGCAGACACATTGGAGCATGGAAGGCCGTCCGGCGGTGCGCGAGGTGAACCTGATTGATTTTCAAAAGAATCCCAGCTTTGCCCCGGACATGCATGAGCCGGAGCCGCCGGTCGTCAAATCGCTTTATCCGAACCCGCTCGATGAACAAGAGAAAACGGCGTTCAACCAGTGGGGCATGGCGGTGGACCTGACGGCGTGTGTGGGCTGCAATACCTGCGTGGTCGCCTGCCAAAGCGAGAACAATATTCCGATCGTTGGCAAAGACCAGGTCCTGCGTGGTCGTGAGATGCACTGGATGCGCATCGACCGTTATTACACTGCGGATCCGAAGACGGAGAAATTCCCGGAATCGTATGTCAGCGACGACCAGGAGCAATTTTCAGGATGGATCGACGACGTGCAGGCGGTCAACCAGCCGGTGATGTGCCAGATGTGCGAGGCCGCGCCATGCGAAAACGTCTGCCCCGTCAACGCCACTGTCCACGACAAGGAAGGCTTGAACGTGATGGCCTACAACCGCTGCATCGGCACGCGGTATTGTTCGAACAACTGTCCGTATAAAGTCCGTCATTTCAATTTCCTCGATTTCAACAAACGCCCGTTGACAGAGCTGAAAGGCCCGTACTATTCGACGCCGCTCACGCATGAAACTAACGGCAAATGGGACATGGTGACATGGTGGAAAGACCGCGAAGCCCCCATGATGGACGAGGACACCTGGGACATCATCAAATTGTCCAAGAATCCGGACGTGACCGTGCGTATGCGCGGCGTCATGGAAAAGTGCACGTATTGCACCCAGCGTATTGAGCACGCCAAGATCACGGCAAAAGCCCAGGCGGGCGAAAACGGCGATTGGCGCCTCTCTGAAGCCAAAGGGACCATCCCGAAAACGGCGTGCCAGCAGGCGTGCCCGGCGGGAGCCATCGTCTTCGGTGACATCACCGATGCGCACGGCGCCGTGGCGGGATGGAAGAAGCTGCCGCAAAATTATTTGCTGCTTGGCGACCTGCTGACGAAACCGCGCACGAGTTATCTCGCGCGCATCCGTAATCCGAACCCGGCCATGCCGGATTATCACCTGCCGTTCAGCACGGAAGAATACCAGGAACGTGGCGGCGACATGCCGGATAACAACAGTTAACAATGCCAGAAACCCAGACACAGATTGAATCGCTTGCGCCTCCGCCGGAGTTGCGTCGCTCGCCGAATATCATCGGCAACGCCGGCCTGGGCTGGCTGACCGACAAGTTGACGGCGTTCAACGAAGGCAAAACGCCTTTGTGGTGGTGGATCGCGTTTTTTCCCGCTGCGTTTTGCGCGGCAGTCGTTTTGCCCGGGATATTGACGTACAAAATTTCTGTCGGCGTCGGTGTCTGGGGCAACAACCGGCCTGTCATGTGGGGTTGGGACATCATCAACTTCGTCTGGTGGGTTGGCATCGCCCACGCAGGCACGCTGATTTCCGCGATGCTCTTCCTGACCCGCCAGCATTGGCGCACGGCCATTGGCCGCGCCGCGGAAGCGATGACTGTTTTCTCAGTCATGATGGCCGGGCTTTATCCGGGCATCCACGTGGGACGCGCATGGTTTGACTGGTTCATGTTCCCGATTCCTACTTATGAGGGAATGTGGCCGAATTTCCGCTCGCCGCTGATGTGGGACGTGTTTGCCGTCAACACCTATCTGGTGGTTTCGACGCTGTTCTGGTACGTGGGATTGATTCCGGACCTGGCCTTGTTGCGCGACCGCGCCAAAACGCCGGTGCGCAAATTCCTCTACGGTTTGTTTGCGCTCGGCTGGACCGGCTCGGCCCGTCATTGGCATAATTACGAAAAAGCTTATTTGGTCCTGTCCGGCCTGGCGACGTTGCTGGTGTTCACCGTCAGCTCCATCGTCGGCATGGACTTCGCCACGGCCCAGATCGCCGGCTGGCATGCGACCATTTTCCCGCTCTACTTTGTGGTCGGCGCGGTTTATTGCGGATTCGGCATGATCCTGGTCCTGTTGATTCCGTTGCGCAAACTTTGCCATCTGGAAGACATCATCACGTTGCGTCACATGGACCGCCTCTGCAAGTTGACGCTCTTGAGCAGCCTGGCGATCGGATACATCTACCTGATGGAATACTTCATCGCCTGGTACAGCGGCGACACGTACGAACGATGGGTATTCAGCCATCGCTTGCTCGGCCACACCTACTGGTATGGTGGCTGGATCATGCTGGTGATCAACGTGGGCATGGCGCAGTTGTTGTGGTTCAAGAAGGTCCGGCACAATCTCAAAGTGGTCTTTGTCATTGGCCTGCTCATCAACTGCGGCATGTGGTTTGAGCGTTTCACCATCATCGTTGGTTCCCTTTACCAGGATTTTCTCCCCGCCAACTGGGGTTATTACAAACAGACGTGGGTGGACGTGCTGACCTTTGTCGGCACGCTTGGCGCCTTCTTCACCATGTATCTCTTATTCATCCGGTTTCTGCCGATGGTGCCGGTCTCTGAGGTCAAAGGCATCACGCCCGAGGCCGATCCGCATCACCCGCTCGGGCAGGGGAAAGGAGCCAAACCATGAGCCAGACGAATTACGGCATCATGGCTGAATTTGATTCGCCTGGCGCAGTGCTGGAGGCGGCAAAAAAAGTCCGTGAAGCGGGCTATCGCCGCTGGGACGTATTCTCTCCGTTTCCGGTGCATGGCCTGGACAAAGTCATGGGCATGGGAAATTCCCTGGTCGGCTGGTTCGCGCTGGCCTTCGGCGGCGGCGCGTTTATCGGTACCATGTTGTTGATCTGGTATTGCAACGATTTTGACTTCTCTGTCACGGTCGGTGGCAAACCGATGTTCAGCACGCCCATGTCCTTTGTGCCGTCTTATATCCTGCTCGTGCTGGCCGCCGCCATTGGCGCCTTTGTCGGGATGGTGGCGCTGAATCAACTGCCCCGCCATCATCATCCGCTGTTCAGTAAAAAACGCTTTGAAATGGTTTCGCGCGATAAGTTTTTCCTGGTCATCGGCTCCGCCGACCCGAATTTTTCCGAAACCGGAACCCGCAAGCTGCTCGAGACAGTCGGCGGCATGCACATCGATATCGTGGAGGACAACTGATGCGCCACTTCCTCTCCGTTCTTATTGCGGTGATCGTGTTGTCGGTGGCGCTGTTCGCCATTGTCGGGTTTCGCGGACGCATTTCACGCGTGCCTCCCATTGAAGTTTTCTCCGACATGAACCGCCAGCCGAGGCTGCGTCCGCAGCAGCCGGACGGCTTCTTTGCCAATGGCATCAGCTCGCAATTGCCGCCGCCCGGCACTATCGCGCGTAACGATCCCATCCAGACAACGGATGGCGCGGTTTACAGCTTTGAAAATTCTCCGGTCAATACCGGGCGCATCACCGGGACCACTAACTTTGTGGATACGAATCCGCTGCAGATCACCGGCGCGTTGCTCGCGCATGGTCATGAGCGATTCGATATCTATTGTGCGCCGTGCCATGGACGCCTGGGCGACGGCAACGGTATCACCAAGAGCATTGGCGACATGCCCGCCGTGGCCAATCTGCATGACCCGCGCATTGTGGCCCTGACCGACGGTGAGATTTTCAACACCATCACCCATGGAAAGAGCACCATGGGCGCCTATGGCCCGCTTATCCCAACGGAAGACCGTTGGGCGATCGTTGCGTATCTGCGCGCGTTGCAATTAAGCTGGCTCGGCACAACCAACGATCTGTCCGCGGACCAACAGGCCGCTCTGAAATGATATGAGTTCACACGCCAAAACAGAATTGCCGCCGCCGCTGGACCTGTCCGGTTGGAGCAAAGTGCCCGGCATTTTGATGGCTATTGGCGCCATCGTATCGCTGATCGGCCTGATCGTCGGGCCCAAGGAATTTGGCTTTTCATGGCTCCTGTCGTTCATGTTTTTCCTGACGCTCTGCCTCGGCGCGTTGGTGTTCGTTTTTGTCCACCATTTGTCCGATGCCGGCTGGTCGGTGGCGACTCGGCGGGTCAATGAGCACATCGCCTCGCTCCTGTTTCCGGGAATGTTTCTCCTGTTCCTGCCCATCGGTTTTTTAGACAAGGACATTTATCGCTGGATGTCCTTGCCTCTGGATGCCCATTCAGTCGCGGTGAAATGGCCTGTCTTTACTGTGACCGGTTTCTGGGTCACGTCCGTGATTTTCTTTGCCATCTGGTGGCTGATGACTTCCCGCATCAATTATTGGTCGTTGCGGCAGGATGTGACCGGCGACCCGGTTTGCGCGTATCGGATGCGTTTTCACTCCGGTTGGGGCGTGGTGGTGCTCAGCCTGATGATGCTGGCGGCGCCGGTGTTTTGGATGCAAGCGGTCGAGCACCGTTGGTACTCGGCGGAGTACGGTGTTTATTATTTCGCCAGTTGCGCCTGGCTGGCCCTGGCCACGATTTATATCCTCATGGTGCTGCTCCAACGCCAGCGCGTTTTGGACAAGGTATTGCATGACCATTCGTTTTATTTTATCGGCACGTTATTGTTCGCGTTCACGCTCTTCCAGGCGTACGACGAGTTTGCGCAATATTTCGTCGTTTGGAACGCCAACATGCCCCAGGAAACTTTCTGGTATCTCATCCGCGAGAACGGGTGGTGGTGGTGGATCAGCATGGCGCTCATTTTTGGCCACTTCGCGGTGCCGTTCTTTGTGCTGCTGCCCATCAAGGTGAAAATGAATTTCAAGATCATGGTCCCCCTGTGCCTTTGGGCGTGGCTGATGACGTTCGCCGACCTGGCTTTCAACATCCTGCCCGGCGTCGATGATTCGCACGGTCATCCGATCAAATGGATCCATTGGATCTGGCTGCAGGCCGGCTGTTTTATGTTCATGCTCGGCTTTTTGTCGCGGGTGTTTTTGAAGAAGTTTTTGAGGCACCCGCCTTATCCGCAACGCGATCCGCGTGTGCTGGAGGCGATGGGTATCACGCATGGAGCGGATGAACTTCCGGACACGCTGCCCGATGAAGGAGGGGCACGATGAACGGCAACGATTTGCACAAGATCAACCGCGCCAGCGCGGCGGCCATCGGCTTCATTATCGCCAGTTTTGTGTTTCTGACGCTCGTTGTGGTGGTGAAATTCACTGTCAATGTTCCCGCCATTGACGCCGACCGCACGGGAACGATCGCCAACGAATTGATGATGATCCGCAGCAACGAGGTGGTGTCGCTCAACAATCCCGGCTGGGTGGATAAACAGCGTGGCATTGTGCGATTGCCCATCGATACGGCTTTGCAGATCAGTGTGGAAGAATGGCAGAACCCGGCGCAGGCCCGCGCCGACCTGATAGCGCGGTCGAAACGCGCGACGGCGCCGGTGCAGGCGGCCCCGGCAAAACCGAGCATATTTGAATGAACGAGAACGTAAAAATTGATCCGGCGACAAGCGCCACGTGCAGGGTGCCTTTGCTGGCGCTGTTTGGCGGCGCGGCGTTGTGGCTGGTCGTCGGCCTGGCGTTGCTGCTGCTGGCCTCGCTCAATTTTCACATGCCGGGAATTTTTTCGGATCGCGGCTGGACGACATACGGGCGCATGCTGGCCGCCGGCAATGACGCGATTCTTTATGGATTTGCGATTCCCGCGGCGCTGGGCGTCATGCTCTGGATACTGGCCAATTTGAGCGAGAGCGAACTGGTGTTGCCCCTCGTGCCGGTCCTGGCAGCGAACATTTGGCACTTTGGTGTATTGGTAGGCATGGCGGAGATTTTCACCGGGAACAGCACTGGCTTTCAATGGCTTGAATTTCAACGGGGCGGCTCGGTGTTGTTATTCGCGGCATACATGTTGATAGGCATTTCCGCGATGGCGACGTTTGGCGCGCGGCGCGAACGCACCTTGCAGCCGGCGCATTGGTTCCTGCTGGCGGCGTTGTTCTGGTTCCCGTGGATCTACACTTCGGCGAACATTTTCCTGGTGGCGTGGCCGGTGCGCGGCGTGGCGCAGGCGGTCATTGACTGGTGGTTCTCGAACAACCTCATCTTTGTCTGGCTGACGCTGGTGGGATTGGGAACGGCGTTCTATTACCTGCCGAAATTTGCCGGACGTCCGTTGCAGAACCAGCCGCTGGCGTTCTTCGGATTTGTGACGTTTATCCTGTTTGCGACCTGGTGCGGGATTCCGCAAGGCGCGCCGGTGCCGGCATGGTTCCCGGCGGCAAGCACGACAGCTTCGATATTACTGATCGTTCCGATCCTGTCGTTCCTGGCGGTGTTTGTGAAGACGGTGGCCAAAGCCAATACCCAATGCAAAGGCGGCCCGTTCTGCTACATGAAATTCGGGACCACGGCCTTTATCATTTCGGGATTGATGCTCATTCCGCTGGGCTGCCCCCGTTTCGGCGTGCTGGCGCAATACACCGAGTACGCGCAGGCGCAAACGTATCTGCAGATCCTGGGTTTCTTCAGCATCGTCATTTGCGGCGCGGTGTACGAGTTGATGCCGGATGCGGTGGGCATCCAATGGCCGTTCAGGGGATTCATTCGCGTCCAGCACTGGCTGTTCATGCTCGGTCTCGCGGTGTTGGTCATTCCGCTGGCGATCGGCGGCATTGAGCAGGAGATGAACAATTATGATTTCAAATCGGGAGTGGTATTCATGCAGATCTCCAGTGCGGGTCTCGCGCTCTTATTGCTCGGCAGCTTGTTGTTTGCCGCGAATATTTTTGTCCTGACGATGAAATGGAAACTTGGCTTGGCAAAATCATTTTTGGGCGTCATCAAATGTCCCCTGGAATCGAGCGAGGTGAAATCGTGAACACCGGCTGCCGCATCTTCCTGGTTTCATTTGTCGCGCTCGGCCTTTCGTGGGGCGCATTTGTGATCGCGCCGGCGATCCAGCTTGGCACGCAGAAGCAGACCAGCGTGCTCAATTCATCCGAGATCTATCCCGAACAACGTCCCGGCGACGCCACGATGGGCTTGCAGGTTTACCGGCGGGCCGGTTGTGCCGCGTGCCATACGATGCAACTCCAGCAGGACGGCGTGCAATGTGATGTGGTGATAACCGGCATGGGCAAAACTCCCGGTGCTGTCAGCAATCTGTTGTCCTCTTTGAGCCTGAAGAGCCTGGACAAAGATGACGCCCAATCTGCCTCTGACCAGATCACCGCCGCCGGTGGCAAGACGGAGATCCATATCGTTCCGACTGGCGGAGATGTCGCGAGAGGGTGGGGGTCGCGCCACAGTGTTTCTGAGGATTTCCTGTGGGACTATCCCGTCCAACTCGGCAGCGTGCGCATGGGACCGGACTTGGCAGACGTGGGCAGCCGTTTGGGAAGCTTTAGCTGGCAACTGGAGCATTTGTATGCCCCGCAAGCCGTGACCAAAAATTCCACCATGCCACCGTTCCGTTATTTATTTGTGGTGCAAAAGCCGGTCAACGGTGTGCCGTCGCCCGACGCCCTGCAATTGCCGGCGCAATTCGCGCCGCCCGCGGGTTATGAAGTGGTGCCGACGATGGCGGCCAAGAAACTGGCGGCCTACCTGTTGAGCCTGCACGCCAACGTGCCGCTGCATGACGCGCCGTTCACGATGGCCTCCGCGGCCCCTGCAAAATCCCAGGCGAAAAAACAATGAGCAACGATTTGAAAGATCATACGCCCGCGCCCAGCGGTTCGCCGGGCAGTGGTCCCGCTTTGCCGGTGTGGGTTTTCTCGCTGACCCTGGTCCTGTTGTTCCTGGGCGGAGTTTATTTCGATGAAAGCAGCGGCTGGTTCAATGCGCAGGTTTACAAGCCTTATACGGACGCGAACCAGTTGGAAGCTTACCAGCCGGTGTCCGGCGCGGCAGCCATCCGGGCGCAGGGCAAGCTTAGATACGACATGATTTGTGCCGCCTGTCACGGGCCTAATGGTGAAGGCAAGCCTGGACAGGCTCCGCCATTGGCAGGCTCGGAATGGGTAAATGATTCCGCGCATACACGGTTGATTGAGATTCCGCAGCTCGGCCTCAACGGCCAGGTCACTGTAGAAGGGCAAAGCTGGAGCCTCTCCATGGCGCCGATGGGCGCGGGCCTCTCGGATTCCGATCTGGCCGCCGTGCTGACCTACGTGCGCAGTTCTTGGGGCAACAAGGGTGATGACGTTTCTTCTGACGACGTGAAAACCGTTCGCGGCGGTATTGCCGGTCATCCGGCGATTCCGGGTGAAACCGGTTTGAAGGCAATCAAGGAATAGTGTTGGTTTAATGGATGATGGATATTTGGGGGAAGAAAATTCCAACTGCCCACGTATCGTGCGTGAAGGAGGATTGGATTTGAAAGGGAGAACGTTTTTAAAGCCCGTCCTCATCCTGGCCTTCTCCTCCACCAGTCTTCGCTAAAGCTACGACCTGGCAAGGGAGAAGGGACGGCGCGAGAACATTTTCCGGTTCACGAAAGGACTTTCCGACCGATTCAGACTTTCGCATTTCGAACAGCAGACTTGGGAAAAGCCCTCTCCCCGGGGGAGAGGGTTGGGTGAGGGCGAGCTAAAAAACTAACTTTCTAAATCCTTGAGCGGCCTCGTATATTCCGGCAAAGGGTGAGGCGCTCGCTTTTGAAGTTCTTCAAAGATTGTATTCCGAATGTTTTGAGCGTCCCGACGCAGACGTGAATTCCAAAACCGCAGCGTTTTGATGCCAAGCGATTTCAGATATTCTTCCCGTTTTAGATCATGCTTTTGTTGATCAGGAAAGCCATGATGACCTCCGTCCAATTCGACGTTTAGTTCCGCCTCTTCACAAAAGAAATCCAGGGTGTATGCACCGGCGGGATGTTGACGGCGGAATTTATAGTCATTGAAACGGCGATTGCGAAGCCAGCGCCACATAAGTTCCTCCGCCCAGGTCTCGCGTTTGCGGAGTTGTTGGGCGGTAGAACTGGCCATGACACAAGCGTAAAGGGAATTGGATTTGAAATGAAGAGTGTTTTTAAAGCCCGTCCTCATCCTGACCTTCTCCACCTGGAGAAGGGACAGCTATAGGACATTTCTTGATTCACGAAAGGACTTTCCGACTGATTCCGGCATTCGATTTTCAAACCAACTGACTTGGGAAAAGCCCTCTCCCCGGGGGAGAGGGTGGGGTGAGGGCGAGCTAAAAATTAATTTTTCAGATCCTTTTCCGACTGAGTGACTATTCGTTTTTTAAACGGTCGATTTTATGTTCGATCTGCTCAAGGCGGGCGAGGATTTTACTTTCTTCAGCAACAATCTTTTTATCTTTGGCGCCGATAAAAAACGATGCCGCCAGCCCGCTTAACCCGCCGAATAATCCCACGCCGGAAAGGGTCATCATCATGCCCAGACAACGGCCGGCGGCGGTCACGGGATATTCATTGCCCGCATTGGCGGTGGTGAGGGTGGCAACGCTCCACCAGAGGGCATCGCCAACGGTCCTGATATTGGCACTGGGATTGTTGCGCTCGCAGATGAGGATGCCGAGCGTGGAAAAAATCAGGAACAGAATGGACAACAGGATGATGGCGGCAGCGCCAGTCTGGAACCTGTCCTTGAGAAGGATGTTGGTGATTTTGTGTGATGCTCGCAGGGCGCGGATGAGGCGGATTATTTGGAAGACGCGCACGAGCCGGCCCCAGCGCAAATGGGACAAGTACGGTATGCCGGACAGGTTCGGGATGCTGGAAAGGAGGTCGATCCAACCCCATTTCATGAACTGCATTTTGGATGGGGCCTTGCGAAAACGGACGACAAAATCGAAGAGGAGGAGGAAGCAAACAATAGTATCAATGGTCTGGAGCGCATCGGAAATATCCGGCGGCAGATTGAAGGCAGTGTTGACCGCCAACATGCCCAACAACACGAGCGAAAGGACGAGGATGATGATCTGGAAGACGGTGGGTTCTTCTGGACGTGGCTTTTCGTGGTTATCGTCGGGTTTCTGAGACATGATCGATTTAAGAGTTACGATATACGATTTACGGGCGAGAAAACAGATGAAATGAATCACACCAGAGGCTTGTTACCTCGGCTCCTTGCAAAAAAGCAATCCTGGAGGAAAAATCAGGGACTCGTGTAACTCGTCCCTCCGAATAAAATCAGAGTGCGCGTTCTATTTACGGATGCATCAGGCGATAATACAAACCAGGAGGCGAGGCGGTGTTGGTCACAATGGTTTGCGTCGCGGGAATGGTGTTCCAGGTGACGGGCGGTGTCAGGCTCGTGGCGTATTGGAGATTGAAGCCGGGATCAGTGGCAGGCCAGAACAGAACGACGTTCGTGCCGGAGAGGGTTATCCCCAGTTGCAGCGGGAAGGTGACGGCATAGATGGTGCCATCGGCATTGGTGCCGCCCATGCTTGTTGTGCCGTACAACGTGTTGCTGGCGACAATCAGGTTGCCGAGCGGATCGGCGCCGTCAGAATTAGTCATGCTGGCGTTATTGGTGGAGGAAAAGGTGTGCAACGTCGTGAAGCCGGAGCCATCCAGATTGATCTTGAATAAAGTGCCGTTGCCGAATTTACCGCCCCTGGACGTGGTGCCGAAAAGAGCGTTGTCCCAATAGAGAAGGGTGGATTCAGGCTTGTCACCATCAATGTTCGTGTCCGCGATCCCGTTGGTGGCGCTGAAATAGTGCAAGACGGTGAAGGCCGAACCATCGGTATTTATTTTGAAGATCGTCCCGTTGGCGAAATTCCCGCCATAGGTAGTGGTTCCATAGAGCGTGTTTCCGACGAGGGTCGGGGCGCAACCCGGAAACGCGCCGTCGCTGTTCGTGGGATTCGTGTATATGGCAGAAGTGAAATCATAAAGATTGGAATAAAGCGAACCATCCGTTTTCATTGAGAAAATGCACCCATACCCGCTATAGTCGCCAGAGCTATTGGTGCCCCCATCGGATGAAATTCCATAAATCGTGCTGCCTGAAACAATGACGCCGGCCGGGTATTGTCCATTGGTAAGGTTGAAATTCAACAGATTGGTGAACTCAAATAAAAGGCCGTTGGTGTTGCAAGAAAACACATTTCCCCAATCCTCCGTGCCGCCTCCGCCGCAAGTGCCATAGAGGGTGTTGCCTACCATCTGCAAACCGCCATTTGGATAAGTCCCGTCGATGTTGGTATCGAAAAAATCGTCTCCGAAACTGTGTATGTTGTACAATTGAGTGCCATTGGTCTGGATGGAAAAAATACAGCCGGAATTGGAAGCGCCGCCGAAAATAGATGTTCCAAAGAGTGTGGTTCCCCACAGTACGAGGCTGGAATAAATCTGCCCCCCGTCAGTGCCGCCGGTGAAAGAATAAAGATTTGTGAAACCTGAACCATTGCTGTTCAACCGGAACACCGTTCCGTCTTCGCCCGGCAATCCGCTGCCGCCGTTGCGCGTGGTGCCGTAAAGTACGTTATTCGTAAAGATCACGCCCGCCTGGGGATTGGCGCCGTCGAAACCTGCAAAAGTATGAAGATTGGCGAAAGATTGGGCTGTGGCAGAGGAAATAGCCAAAAGGCTGAAGAAAATCGCCGCCAGAGCGACATGGACATTTTGGATGTGTCGTTTCATGAATATTGGTTCTGACCTGCCTGACAGAACCATTATAAACCATAATGGAAATTTTTCAAGGAAAGGACTGGGAAAATGTCGCTGATTAAAATCAACGGGATTTTATCTCGTCAATGGCCCAGCGGGCATGTTCGGCCACGAGCGGTTCGGCGTCGTGAGAGGCTCGTTCGAGGTGGGGCAGGGCGCTGTCATTGCCGGTATTGCCGAGGGCGACGCAGGCATTGCGCAAGAGGCCGCGACGTTTAGTCCGAAGAATGGGCGAGCCGGCAAAGCGGGTCTTGAATCCTTTGTCATCGAGCGAAAGGAGTTCTAGTAGATCCGGTTGTTCCAGGTCTTTTCGCGCATGGAGTTTCATGAGGCGGCCTTCCTGCGCGAAGCGGTTCCAGGGGCAGGCGGCCAGGCAATCGTCGCAACCGTAAATGCGATTGCCGATGGCGCTACGAAATTCGACGGGGATGGAGCCTTTGAGTTCGATGGTGAGGTAGGAAATGCAACGGCGGGCATCCAATTCGAACGGCGCAGTGATGGCGTTGGTGGGACAGGCGGTGATACAACGGGTGCATTTGCCACAATGATTTGTTTCCGGGGCATCTGCTTCCAATTCGAGCGTCGTCAGGATTTCCGCGAGAAAAATCCAGTTGCCCGACTTGCGGCTGATGAGGTTGGTATGTTTGCCGACGAAGCCGAGGCCGGCGCGCTGCGCGAAATCGCGTTCAAGGATGGGGCCGGTGTCCACGTACCACAGTGAACGGATTTGATTGCCGCCCGTTTCATTCACGAATTGCGACAACGATTTCAGGCGCTCCCCGAGGATGTCGTGGTAATCGTCAAAGCGCGCGTAACGGGCCACGATGCCGGAGTTGGTTGAAGGTTGAAGGGCAAAGTTCGGGTCGCGCGTGCTGGAATAGCTCGCGGAGAGAACAATAACGCTCTTGATGCCTTCCAAAACTTTTTGCGGGTCCACTCGCTTTTCGGCGTTGCGCTCGAGCCAGGCCATTTCCCCGAATTTTTTGCCCGAGAGCCAATCCTGAAATTTGGCAGCGCTGCCCGGCGCATCGGCGGAAGTGAAACGACAGTCGTCGAATCCCAGTTCCAATGCGCGCTGGCGGATGGACTCTTTCATCGGGCGGATTGCAACCGGAACTGGTGGACGAGCTGTTGCGCGACTTCGCGTTGGGAACGCAACTCGGTATTCAGCAGGACGTCGGCCTTTTTGTAGAACGGCTCGCGGACAGCCAGGAGGTCGCGGATCTTTTTCTGGGGATCGGCGTCATGGAGCAGGGGACGATGGGTCTGGTTCTTCACCCGTTCCCAGATTTTTTCGGGTGACGCCCACAGGCAGACGACCAGGGCGTGGGTCTTGAGGCTGTCGAGATTTGCCGGATTGATGGGCAGGCCGCCCCCGGCGGAGATGACGGTTTTGGACCTGGCGGCAAGTTCGGCGACGGTCTTTTCTTCCAATGCCCGAAAGGCAGGCTCGCCATCGCGCGAAAAGATGTCAGCGATCGTCCTGCCGGTCGCGCTCTGGATCATTTCATCCGTATCGAGAAACTGAAAATGAAGCTGGTCGGCGACCAAACGGCCGACGGACGTCTTGCCGGTGCCCATGAACCCGATCAAGGCAATATTGACGATACGGCGGCGGCTTTGCATGGCAGGAGTTTCGAGATTCGAGTTTCAGGTTTCAAGTATTAACCACGAAACATGCGAAAAGCCCTGCTTTGATTTTCAGAATTCGACATTTTGGCCTTCGTGAATACATTGGCTGGGTGAAATTGCCGTCATTGATATTGGCCTCGGCATCGCCGCGCCGCGCGGAATTGCTCCGGCAACTGAAGCTGGAATTTGAAATTGTTCCAAGCGATGCGGCGGAGTCGATGGACGACTATTTGTCGCCACTGGAACTTTGCCAATTGAACGCGCATCGCAAGGCGCGCGCGGTGGCCAAGAAGATCCCGGACGCGCTGGTGATGGGCGCGGACACATTGGTTTTTTTAGATCACATCATCTTTGGCAAGCCGGCGGACATGGGCAAGGCGAAGGAGATGCTGGCAAAATTGCAGGGCCGCACCCACCAGGTGGTCACAGGCGTGTGTCTCATCCATCTGCGATCTCATCATGAGAAGATTTTTGCCGTGAGCACGGATGTCGTTTTTCGCGCGCTGACACCGTCGCAAATCGACGAATACCTGGCGAAGGTAAACCCGTTGGACAAGGCGGGCGCGTATGCCATCCAGGAAAAAGGGGGATTTATCGTTTCCGAGATCTCCGGCTCTTACAGTAACGTGGTCGGTTTGCCGGTGGAACAATTGCAGGCAGAACTGGACGCATGGCCGAAATCTTGAGTGAACCGCAAGCGACCTACGAAGCCCTTTGGCGTGAAGCGGCGGGGGCTTTCGACGGTGATGGCCCGCGGATTGACCCGTTTCTTACAAACAGGGCGGCGGACAAGCGCAGGGGAGTGACGCTGGTTGCCAGGCCCGGCCCGGAGGTGCGATTCCGGGTGGAGAAATTCCTCCGACAAGTCGCAACGATTGCCGGGGACCAATATTTTTACCAACCGGAAGAATTTCATGTAACGGTGCTATCGGTGATCCCCGGCAGCGAAAAGTGGCGGGAAAGGACAAAGAGATTGCCGGAGTATATTGCGGTGTTGGATAAAACGCTAAGAGAGTACTCGAGCTTTTCAATAGAATTTCGTGGGGTCACGGCATCGAGGGATGCGATCATGATCCAGGGATTTCCCGTTGGCGATGAGTTGAGCAGATTGAGAAACGATTTGCGCGAGGCGCTTTCACAAAGTGGGTTGGGCGCTGATATAGACCGGCGCTATAAGATCGTGGCGGCACATCTGACGTGTGTCCGGTTCTCAAAACCAATGCCGGAATGGCAGGCGCTAAAAGCATTTTTGGAAGGTCACCGAAACACATGTTTTGGCACGACGCGCGTGCGGTCGTTGCAACTCATCGAGGGTGATTGGTATGCATCGGCGGATTCCGTGCGGATACTTCGCGAGTATTTGCTATCAGAGGCAAAATCTTGACTCGAAAAAGGACGGTGATAGTGTCCTTGGTGTAAGAAAACCCACACCCAGGCCATGTCAACCAATCGTGGACTTTTTGTTGCAAAAACGATGGTCTTTTGCGCCCTGGCATTGTTCTCCTTTAATCATTCGGCCCGCGCACTCATCATCAAACCCACTTACGACATAACGGTGACAACGAATGCCAACGCCGCATTAATAGAAGCGGACGTGGGCATTGCGATAACAAATTACGAGTCACTTTTCACCAACGCGATAACGCTCAATATCGGAGTCTATTGGGGGACCAATGGCGCCAACAACCCTTTCAATGATGGTTTCGACATTGGACTGAGCGAAAGTGACGCCGTGCTTGAATACAATCCTAATCCCGGCGTTTTCGGTTTTGTACAAGTGACAAACGCCTTCTGGGCAGCCAGGAAAACAGCCGCGCAAATCAGCGCTTACAGGCATCTGCCGGGTTCAGACCCATCGCCGAACGGGGCTATCTGGGCGGTGCCGCGATGCGAAGCCAAGGCATTAGGAATCGCCGCATTGGTAACCAACCCCAATGATTCCCAAAACGACGGGGCGATCGGTTTTTCTTCAGACTCTGATATCGTGTTTGATTTTAATCCGACAAACCGGGCCGTGGCGGGTGAATTTGATTTCATTGCCTGCGTGGAACATGAACTGGCGGAAGTAATGGGGCGTACAACATATAAAATGGATGAATCCGGCTATTACCTCCCCTTTGACCTTTTCCGTTTCACTGGCAACGGCATAGAGAGTATTACCGGTGAGGATACAGGTGTATATTTTTCAGTAGATGGCGGGGCCACAGACCTGGAAAATTACAACATGGATGGAGACGGCGGTGACATTCAGGACTGGGCTTCACCCAGCAGTCCGCCGGATTCCTATGACGCCTTTGCCTATGATGGCAGCGAAAATTATTTGTCTTATGCCGACCTGATAGTCATGAACGTCCTTGGATACCAACTGACCTATAAAGCACCGAAGCAGGCGATACAGCAAGCCAGCGCAAATTCGGTCCTGCTCACGTTCACCAACCAGACGGGAATGGCGCTGGGTATTTTGACGACGACGAATGCGTCGCCGGCGACCTGGACATTGATGGGAATGCCGACAGAAAGCCCGATCGGTCATTATCAATTCACGGCCGCCACCACGAACAATGTCCAGCTCTACGACGTGATCCTGCAATAGCCAGCGGTTGAATCTTGCCGGTAATGGTTTTGCTTCTATAATTTCGCGGTGCTCGACATCAAATTGATACGCGAAAAGCCGGATTTTGTGCGCCAACGCCTCGCCACGCGCGGGGCAGGGGATGATGCCAGGATCGATGAATTGCTGAAATTGGACGACCAACGCCGGAAAATCCTGGCGGAAGTGGAAACGCTTAAAGCCCAGCGCAACCGCGTTTCCAAGGAGATCGGGGTGTTGATGGGCCAAAAGAAGATCGCCGAAGCCGAGGCCAGGAAGGCGGAGACCAAAGATCTGGGCGATAAGATCGCCGCCCTGGACAAGGAGGCCGCGCAAGTCGAGGCCACGCGTGATGCTTTGATGCTTCAGTTGCCGAATCTCCCGCATGAATCGGTGACCATCGGTAAAACCGCCGAGGACAACCCGGTCATCCGTGTTCACGGTGAAAAACAAAATTACGCCTTCAAACCGAAATCTCACGTGGAACTTTGCGAGAGCTTAAAACTCGTGGATTTTGCGCGCGGAGCGAAATTGTCCGGCAGCGGATTTTTGCTCTACACGAACTGGGGCGCGCGCCTGGAGCGGGCGCTGATCCAATTTTTGCTGGACCTGCACGTGGGCCAGCATGGTTATACGGAAGTTTCGCCGCCGCTCATGGTGGGACCGCATTGCCTGGAAGGCGTGGGGCAATTCCCAAAATTCAAGGACCAGTATTACGGCGTGGCGGAAGGGGATGACAAAGAAAAATTGGGCAAGCTGTATCTGGTGCCGACGGCGGAAACGCCGGTGGCCAACATCCACCGGGAAGAAATTTTACCGGAGAAAAGCCTGCCGGTTTTTTATTGCGCGTACACACCGTGTTTTCGCGGGGAAGCCGGGGCGGCGGGCGTGGGCACGCGCGGCATGATCCGTGTGCATCAGTTCGACAAAGTGGAATTGATCAAGATCGTGAAACCCGAAGAGGGCTACGGCGAATTGGAAAAAATGGTGGCAAACGCGGAGAAGGTGCTTCAACTGCTCGGATTGCATTATCGTGTCATCATGCTTTGCACCGGAGATATGGGCTTCGGCAGCGCCAAGACCTATGATATCGAGGTTTGGGCGCCCGGGCAGGGGACTTACCTGGAAGTATCGAGCTGTTCCAACTGCGAAGATTTCCAATCGCGCCGGATGAGCCTGCGGTTCAAAACCGAAGGCGGCGACAACAAGTTT
This sequence comes from Verrucomicrobiia bacterium, assembly GCA_036502245.1. Taxonomy (GTDB): domain Bacteria; phylum Verrucomicrobiota; class Verrucomicrobiia; order Limisphaerales; family UBA11358; genus UBA11358. Next base: position 16,066 of record DASXYX010000027.1, on the reverse strand, counting down.
CCGCATATCCTTAACGGCAGCGGCACGGCGCTGGCGCGGTTGTTCGTGGCCCTGGTTGAGACCTGCCAGCAGGCGGATGGGAGCGTCCTTATTCCTGAGCCGCTCCGCCCTTATCTGAAAACCGATAAGATCGCCCCTGCGCCCTGACGGTTTCCCACATGAAAATATTGCTCGCGAGCAGCGAAGTTCACCCGTATTCGAAAACGGGCGGGCTGGCTGACATGGTGGCAGCGCTGAGCCGGGCGCTGGCGCGGGCGGGCCATGAGGCGCGGATCGTGACGCCGCTCTACCGGGGCATCCCGGAACGCTATCCGGACCTGCAACAGGTGGATTGGTCGTTTGATCTGCCGCTGGGCGACCGGCGTTACCAGGCGGAATTGTTCTCGCTGCAACCGGAAAAGAACCTCACGGTTTATTTCATCCGCCAGCCGGAATTTTATGACCGCGCGGGCATCTACCTGGAGAACAATCTCAGTTACCCGGACAATGCGGAGCGTTATATTTTCTTTTCGAAATGCGCGGCCCACCTGGCGCGTTATTCGCCCTGGCGCCCGGACATCGTCCATGTCCATGACTGGCAGGCTTCATTTGTGCCGGCGCTGATCCAGAACCAGCAGCGCAATGAAGGGTGGGGGAATCCGCCGCGTACCTGCCTGACCATCCATAACCTGGCGTACCAGGGAACCTTTCCGGCTCCCGCCTTTGACCTGACGAACCTGCCGCCGGAATATTTCACGCCGGACACCTCCGAGTTTTATGAGCAGTTGAATTGCCTCAAAGCGGGCATCGTGCTGGCCGATTGCATCACCACGGTCAGTCCGCGATATGCGCGCGAAATCATGACTGAGGAATATGGCTGCGCGCTGGACGGCGTATTGCGAAAACGAAAGGACTCATTTTGCGGAATCCTGAACGGCGTGGATTACGACGAATGGAATCCCGAGGCCGATGCATATCTGCCCAAAGCGTATTCCGCAAATAAGCCGGCGGGCAAAGCGGCCAACAAGGCGGCTTTGCAGGCGGAACTCAATCTGCCGGTGAATAAAAACATGCCGCTCTTTGGCACCATCACGCGGCTGGCGGAACAAAAAGGCGTGGATATTCAGTTGGGCGCGCTTGCGGAGATGTTGAGCGCAAACATGCAATTTGTGCTGCTCGGCAGCGGCTCGGCTTCGTATGAGCGCGGCTATCATGAACTGGCGCGGCGTTTTCCGGATCGCGTCGCGGTGCGCGTGGGTTACAACGAAGGCCTGGCGCATCGTATCGAGGCGGCGTGCGATTTTTATATCATGCCGTCCCGGTTTGAGCCGAGCGGCTTGAACCAGATGTACAGTTTGCGCTACGGTACGATTCCTATCGTGCGCGCCACGGGCGGTCTGGATGACAGTGTCACCGATCTAAATGAAAATCCTGAAAAGGCCAATGGCATCAAGTTCAGGGAATTTTCCGCGCGGACGCTGGCCAAGGCCATCCGCAAGGCTTTGGCGCTCTATGAACAACCGGAGCTGCTTCGGCAATTCCGGCGCAACGGGATGAAAGCCGATTTTTCCTGGGAAAAGACGGTTGAAGATTATGTGGACTTTTATGAGGTTAACGCCTTGCCGATTCGCCGGCTTCGACCAGATTCGCATAGCGCCGGGCGCGCTCGCTGACAGCCCGGCTGGGATGGCTGGCCTCCCAGGGCGCATTCCAGAGGATATAAAATTCGAAGTCATTTGCCGGGCGTTGATGAACTTTCCGGAAATGAGCCAGACGCACGCCCATGATGGCCCGGGCCGCGCTCAAGGCCTCCTGCCCGTTCTGCGGATTTCCGCCGGGCCAAAGGGCAGGCAGGATCTGGTACCGGGAAACCTCGCCATTTCTCCCAACGGCATGGTCGTTGTCGCCGCTTTCAATCATCGACAACGCCGACCATCGGTCCATCGCAAGCGTGGAAGAGGGCAGCGCGAAAATGGCTGTTGCCAAAGCGAAAATCACGGGCAAAACGCTCCTTATCATACAGTAGTGAACAATAGCAAATCAGGCTGTTTTGTCAAGGTCTTAATTAAATATAACGAACATTGTCTAACTATAATTATATTGGAGATTATTGGATGTTGTTTGGTGTTTTGCGTATTTCGAATATAGGCTGGATGTGCATAAATATAAACCGTGAATGGTGTAACGGCGCCCTATTACGTCGTGTAGTTAGATTTGAGGGCTTGGCGGGTACCCTGTCAGACCTTTAATATCAAGTCATTCGGGATTTTAATCGTGTATAAGATTGATCTGAACAATTTTCAGGTGGCAACGAGCGAAACCGCTCGTGACATCAATTCCCGCATCATTCTCAACCTCGTGCGGGAACGCCAGCCGATTTCGCGGGCTGACCTGATGCGGGATTCAGGGCTTCAGCGCAGTTCGGTATCCGTCATCACCAAGCAGTTGATCAAAAACCGCTGGCTGCTCGAAGGAACGACCGGGAAATTGCCCCGGGGGCGCCGGCCAACCTTTCTGCATCTTAATGAGAACCGCGCCGGCATTTTTGGGATCAACATCCAGCCGTGCGTGACAGAACTGGCGTTGGCGAATTTGAGCGGCCATTTCCTTGTCCGGGAAACATTTCCCACGCCGCGGGACGCCGCCACCTTGGTCGCCCAGGTCAGCCGCTGCATCCGTGATTGGATGGCAAAATATCCGCGGATGAATTTTGAAGACATTGGCGTGAGCGTTCCGGGCCGTATCAATCTGTTTTCTCAAAAACTGGTGTTCGCCCCGAACCTCGGCTGGCATGCCACGGACCTCAAGAAACAGTTGGAAAGCGCCACGGGCCTCACGGTACACATGGAAAATGCCGCCAATGCCTGCGCCCTGGCGGAATTCTGGTTCGGCAAACACGCCGAAAACGTTCGCAACCTGGTGGTGGTGACTGTTTCCGAAGGCATCGGTGTGGGGATGATCTTGAACAATCAACTCGTCCGCGGTTCCTCGGGCCTGGCCGGCGAATTCGGGCACGTGACCATCAATGAAAACGGTCCCCGGTGCAGTTGCGGCAATTACGGCTGCTGGGAGATGTATGCCTCCAATACGGCCGCTGTGCGCCATTACAACGAATCAAAATCCCGCGGCGCCAGGAAAGGCTCCGTAAAGAATTTCAGTGAACTTTTGCAATTAGTGGATCAGGGCGATGCCGCCGCCCTGGAGACTCTGACGTACATGGCTGAGTATTTGGGCGCGGGAATCGCCATGCTCGTGACCGGGTTCGCCCCGAATGTTATTGCCGTCGTCGGTGACGTCACAACTCAATGGAACAGGATCAATCCGGTGATGGCGGAAGTCATACGGAAACGCGTATCCACCCATGCGGCGGTGAAAATTGTGCCCAGCGTGTCCCAGCCGCCGCCACGTCTAAAAGGCAGCATCGCATTGATCCTGCAAAAGCATTTCACCGTTCCAATAGGGATATAAAAAACAGGTGAGACGCCTGTATTAAGCTCCCCTGCCCTTATTGAAATCCGGCGCAGCCGCTAAATCAAAACCCCCGAAGGGGGTGATAAGCTGGTAGCCCCGGACGAGCGAGTCTGCGAGCGCTGTCCGGGGTATCCAATCCCAAACGACAACCGCCATATGCGAAGTCGCGCGATAGCGCGCGTCTCAACTGCGGCCATTAATTTTTACTGGCACGCTCTAGAGCATCAATGTCCAACCCAGAGCACGTCAAGATTGCCGGGGCCGCCACGGCCACCACGCCGTCCGCCTCCAGGCCCGTTCGTTGAGGTCATGGGCGGCGGAGTCGCGGCTGGAGCATTGGTGGATCGTTCGGTGCAGATCAGAACGATTTGATTGTTCTTTTTGTCGAGCGAAGAGGTTTTGCAACCCGGCTTGGTCTGCACGGTCTGTTCGACAGCAAAATCGGTGGGGCTGTTTTCTTTGATGATGGTAAGGGTTCCGTCGCGCTGCGAACTCCATGCCTCCATGGTGGCAGGATTGAAGCCGCCACCATCCGTTCCATTGCCGATCGGCAAGGTGGTCAATACTTTGCCGGTATCGGCATTCACCACCGCGCATACATTGGGATTGGCGCACATCGCGAACAGAATGTGATTTTTCGTATCGAGTCCAAGTCCGCCAGGTTCACCGGCGCCATCGCCCAGGTCATATTCGGTTAGAACCTTCATCGCTTTCATGTCCACGACGGCGATCTTTTTTTGGTTCTCAACATCCACGTACAATTTCCCCTGCCCGTCGCTTTGAGCCTGTTCCATATCGCCACCTACGTCAACGGCGCCCGTGACGGTCCCATCAGCCGGATCGATCATCGTGATACTGGGTGTTGCGTGGCTAAGAATCAAAACTTTGCCGCTAAACGGCTCGAACAGGATGCCATCGGGGCGGCTCTGGACGTCAATGTCCTTGATTTTCTGCATCGTTTCAGTGTCGAACATGCCGACTTTTTGGGCGCTGCCGAAGCCATGATGCGATTTGGTGTCCACCGCGATGCCATGTCCGCCAATGTTGGTGATACAACCGATATATTGATGGTTGTCCAGGCCGAAAACATAAGTGTTGCCACCACGCGGCACATAGACGCGCCGCTCATCATTCTCGGCATACACATAATCAATGCCGCCGTTGCCATAAAGTTTAACGATGTCGAGCACCTTGTAATCACCCTGGGCATGAACTGCGGTGGCCAGGAAGTTTGCGCCGACTGCGGCGATGAGAGTTAAAATTCTTTTCATAAAGTTAATTTGTTAGTTGCCAACTTTTAATCACAGAGAATTCTCGAAAAGTTAATCGAAGATTCCCGGCTGAATCAAAGGTTATCAGGATTATGACAAAGAATTAATCTCACCCGTCAGGCTTATGAATTTCTCCCGCTGACTCATCCTGAACCGGCAGGGACCCGGCATGCTTAAAACCCGCGTCATTCCCGGGGAAAGCGAAATTTTTTATAATAAGTCCTGTTATGGATGGTTTTTTTAAAATAAAAATTCCATCCGTTTTTGAGGAATTTGGCTAAACGTGATTTTACAACCTTATATTTATAAGAGCCTGTTTTATATTGACCCCACGCGGTTTCATAATCCGATTGCGTAGCGGTAATTTTTGCAGGAGTGGCGGAAATTTTCCTCGCATGTGCCAGCATCAGCATTGGGCTCATCGAAATGAGTTCAACCCGCTCCCTGATTTCCTCAGGGTCGCGGGCTTCATAGATCGCGCCGAGCGGCCAAAGCCCATGGATCAGCACTTTTTCAGTTTTGAAACCATTCTGTTTTGCCATGACCCGAAAAAAAAGTTCTGGACTCAATTGATAGAAACCGTGTCCACACCAGCAATTAATCGGCACATGAGTGATGAAGGTCCCCCCTACCTTGACCATGCGCATTGCATTGGAGAGGGCCATGGGATAATCGAATATATGTTCGGTCGTTCCTCCATCAAAAACCAGGTCGTATTGTTCCCAATATTCCCTGGAAACCGGTTCATTGAGATCATGAATGATCGTTGCCCCCTCAAACCCTGACGCGTCCAGTGAGTCAACGGTTACCGCTCCCAAAGCTCTAAAAAAATCATCGGCCAGATAGCGATCGTTTATCCTTTCAGAATTTGCCGAAAAAGCGGACGGAAAATTCCGTCGCGTCAATTGTTTGTTCGTCCACTCCGGACGGGACGCAACGTTTAACCGGCCAAAAGTGAGAACTCGGTCCCACTTTTGGCTCTGGCGCAAATTTAATAGATATTGAACGCTGAGTTTGCCTAATCCCATAAAAAACCTTCTTACAAATTGCCGCCATTTCCGCTGCCCCTGGTAACTGCCTTCAATTCAAATCCATTCACTTTTTTCATCATCTTCCGCAGGAACCAGCGCGGCATGAAACGCATCAAATAGACGAGCGATCTGTTCTGGATGCCTGAAACGGCGACGACCTTTCCGTTCCGAAAATCACGGTGCCCCTGGCGGGCGACTTCTTCCGCCGTCATGCCCTGCACCCGGAAAATCTTCGCGTCTTTGGATCCGGCCACAGTGCCGAAATTCGTCGAAGTGGGGCCCGGGCACAAGACGCTGACTGTGACGCCAGTGCCTTCCAATTCAGCGGACAACGCCTCGCTAAACGACAGCACGAACGCCTTGGTGGCATAATACACAGCCATGCCCGGTCCGGTGACGAATCCGGCCACAGAACCGACGTTGAGGATGCCTCCCCGCCCTACCCTGACCATTCCCGGCACAAACAGACGCGTCAACGCAGTCAACGCGCTGATGTTCACCTGGATCATTTCAACCTGGCGTTCCAGCGGTAATTCCGCGAACGCCCCGAGAGCGCCAAAACCGGCGTTATTCACGAGGACATCCACATGGACATTTGCCGCCTGCAATTCGTTGAAAATGCGCTTCGGCTCTTCAGAAAGAGATAAATCCGCCGACAACACCGTGATCTGCACCCGGCATTCTTTGATGAGTTCCTGCGCAAGAGATTCCAGTGCGGGCTTGTTGCGCGCCACGAGGATCAGGTGAGTCTTTTCGCTGGAGTCATTGAGAATATTTTCAGCGGCGAAAAACCTGGCAAGCTCGAGGCCGATGCCCGAACTCGCGCCGGTGATCAATACCGTTTCGCCATTCGGTAGTTTCATAATGGATCACTGGTTGCCCCAGCCGAATCGTGACGACAGCGGCCAATAAACGAAGAAAGCCTTGCCCACAATGCTTGAATCCGGGAAATCGCCCCAATAGCGTGAATCAAGGCTGTCCATGGTATTGTCGCCCATGACGAAAAGATGATTGGGCTTAATCTGCACTTCCTGGCCCGATTGCAATCGCTGCATCATGGCGTGTCCAAAATAACCGTCCTCATGGTATGGGATAGTTTTCACGCCATTGGTCGGGTTGTCGAAAGAATAAAGATTCTCAAAATGCGGCGTGGCAGCCGAAAGCGGCTTCCCGTCCACCACAAGATGGCCGATCGGCACATCTCCAAAATTCGCCGTGCCGGTGGCGATATAATCCTGTTGCAGAAGAATCGTTTCGCCGCCCAAACCGCAAAGGCGCTTGATATAAAACTCATCGTCAGGAATGCCATAAAGATCGCGTTGATCCTGGGGAATGCCCTTGGTTTCAAAAACCACAATATCACCCCGGGCCGGCTTGCGGAAATTGTAACTAATGCGGTCCACGAACAGATGGTCCCCTGTTATCACCCTCAACTTCACGACGTCCTCGCCTTTCTTGAAAGTGCGGTTTGAAAAAAGACCCGCGCGATACATGAATGGGTCGATCAAATTGCCGTCAGGTGATTTGACCTGCGATTCGCCATAATCCGGCGGGAACCAAAAAGTGTGCTGCACGCCGCCGATGGAGATGGTCTGTTTGATATTAAAAATAAAGAAATGGAGCATGGGACCGATCTCCACCTGCCCGTCCACCGGCGCGACATAATGAACGTATGAAATTCCATGGACCCAATCCTTCACCCGCGCCCAACCTGTTGGGACGACGATGTCATTCTGCTCCTGGATGATTTTTTTGAATATGGCTTTGGCCTGGTCTGGATTGCCGCCTGAGCGCCATAGAGGGCCGTAATCAGGTTCAGCGGTCACTCCGTAGAGCGTCGGTTGCATGGAACCGGTGGGGATCTTGAACGGTTGCAGGAAGAAAGTGCGGATGGCCATGGCCACGGCGATGGCTACCAGCAACACCTCCACATTTTCGCGCCAGAGCGGATGCGGATAAGGCTTGAGCCACTTATTGGCCACCTCTTCGCAGGTCCACATCTTTTCGCGGATTTTCCCGATCGATTCACGGGTATGGACCGCATTGCGCAAATCGACGATTGCCCCACTGACCAATTGATAGGCCGCGGGTGTGATCAGGTCGCGCTGCGCGCACAACATGCGAAAGACATGCTTGTGCATCGCGCCGGCATCGCGCACGGTCTTGGAAAACAGCCAACGGATCATAATTTCCTTTTCGACACAGATTTCACGGATTTACACAAAATTAATTCCGGGCAAAATACTCGCAATTGGGCTAAATAAAAGGAAATTCCCCCCTCCCCTTGCCTGACTCACTGGCGCAACACCTGCTAAAATACAAGAAATATGAAGAAAACATTGCAAGTTGCATTAGCTCTACTCACAAGCGCCGTGCTCTTCTGTGCAGGTTGCGCGGTCTATGCGCCGGGACCGGACGGCTACTACGCCTACGATTACTATCCCGATGTGGATGTTTATTACTATCCGGCGGGCGGATATTATTACTGGAATGACGGAGGACGCTGGTATCACGGCAGGGATCTGCCCGCGCATTACGCCGTCCATGCGGAAAGCCGGCAATCGTTCCAGGGCCACACAACCCATCCCTGGACAGAAAATCACCCCAACGGTGCATCCCATCCTTCCGGTGGCGCCGGACACGTCTCAAATGGCGGTGGTGGAGGCAACGGTCACGGCGGGTGGCAACATTGATCAAGAAGCAAATGGCGCGAGCAATGGAATTGTTTCGCGGCCTTTCTTTCTAAAAAAACGAAAGTCTCCATCGGTTGTGCAAATAGTGCTTTGGGTATGAAGTTCGGACAATCGGACGATGCAAGCATCTGCAAAATCCATCGGCGTGTCGGCATAGCGATCAAGTAACTCACGCAATGCCTGAAGTTCCCCGCCAAGATAAACAGGCGTCAAACCACCTTCTTCGATGAATTCCAAAACTTTGCTGCGCGGAATTCCATCCTTGGCAACAAGGTGACAAACTTCCGTAATAACCGCCTCGCAGATAACGCCTGCGGCGGGAATTTGTTTAAAAGTCTGGCGTGCTCAGGCGTGGTGTTGGTCTCGGGGGCAGAGCCAGGCTACAAGTGGACCGGTGTCAAAAATGACCGGTTTCATCGGCCCAAGTCATTCAAATGGGATTTATTTGTGGAAAGATCGGAAAAATTGCCCTGCCCAATCCCTGCGAGTTTTGTGACACGGTCGGCAAGAGTGCCTTTGGGAGCATCACCACTCCCGTTCGCGTCGAGAATAGTCAACAGAGCGCGCGCCTTTGAAGGCAAAGCTTCTGCTCCGAACGTGTGGATGCGCCCGTTTTCCAACTCAACTTCCAGTGTCTTATAACTCATATAAGAAGTTCATGACAAATAACGCCGTCGTCAATTCGTCTCATTCCCCAAAATTGCCGCCTACGCCTTCAACACTTCAATGAACGCCTCTTGCGGGATGTGCACGTTGCCGATGGCTTTCATGCGCTTTTTGCCTTCCTTCTGCTTCTCGAGCAGTTTGCGTTTACGCGAGACATCGCCGCCGTAGCATTTGGCGGTGACATCTTTGCGGAAGGCGCTCACGACTTCCGAGGCGACGATTTTGCCGCCGATGGCCGCCTGGATCTTGACGGCAAATTGTTGCCGGGGGATGACTTCCTTGAGTTTTTCGGCGAGGGAACGTCCCCTGCCCTCCGCTTTCGTGCGGTGTACGATGCAGGAAAAAGCGTCCATCGGTTCGGTGTTCACGAGCATGTCCAGCTTCACCATGTCACTCTCCAAATAGCCGGCCTGCTCGTAATCCATGGAACCGTAACCGCGCGTCAAACTTTTGATGCGGTCATGAAAATCGATGAGGATCTCGTTCAACGGGATCAGCGCGGTCAACATCACGCGCCTGGCGTCCAGTGTCTCCGTGTGGTCCACGCTGCCGCGCTTTTCGGAGATGAGCGCCATCATATCGCCGATGTTTTCATTCGGGCAGATGACGAAGGACTTGACCATCGGCTCCTCAATCTTTTCGATATAGGTCACCTCCGGCAAAAAGGCGGGGTTATCCACTTCCTTTTGGGTGCCGTCAGTCATCGTGACGTGATAGACCACGCTCGGATACGTTGCGATGATATCCATGTCGTACTCGCGCCGGAGACGTTCCTGCACGATCTCCATGTGGAGCAACCCCAGGAATCCGCAACGGAAACCGAAGCCCAGCGCCACGGACGTCTCCGCGCCGTATGCGAAAGCGGAATCATTCAGCTTCAGCTTGGCCATTGAAGCTTTCAGATGTTCGTAGTCGGCGGTGTTGATGGGATAAATCCCGCTGAACACCATCGGATGAATCTCTTTGAAGCCCGGCAGCATTCCCGATGGATGACGCGCATCGGTGAGGGTGTCACCCATTTTCACGTCGCTGGGCGATTTGATGTTGGCGGTGATATAACCGGTCTCGCCGGCTTCCAACTTCTCGCGCACGTATGGCTTGGGGTTGAAGCTGCCGACTTCCTTCACCTCGTAGCTTTTGCCCGAGTGCAGCAACTTGATCATCATCCCCGGCTTCACTTCGCCATTGAAAATACGGACATGCGTCACGACGCCTTTGTAAGTGTCGAAATAAGAATCAAAAGCGAGGGCTTGCAGGCTCGTCGCGCCAGTCGGTTTGGGTGCTGGAATGCGGGCGACGATTGCCTCCAGAATTTCTTCAATGCCAATGCCCTGCTTGGCGCTGGCGGGAATGGCCTGGGTCGAATCGATCGCCAGGATGTCTTCGAGTTGCTGTTTGGTCAGCGCCACGTTCGCGTGCGGCAGATCAATTTTGTTGATGATGGGGACGATCTCCAGGTTATGATTCGCCGCCAGGTGCATGTTGGCCACCGTCTGCGCCTCCACGCCTTGCGCCGCATCAATGATGAGCAACGCCCCTTCGCACGCGCTCAAACTGCGGGAGACTTCGTACGCAAAATCCACATGGCCGGGCGTATCAATGAGGTTCAACTCGTACGTCTCGCCGTTGCGCGCCTTATAAAGCATCGTCACGGGATGGGCCTTGATGGTGATGCCGCGTTCGCGTTCCAGGTCCATGGCGTCGAGCAACTGGTCCTCCATGTCGCGCGTGGCGATAGTGCCGGTGCGATGCAACAGGCGGTCGGAGAGTGTCGTCTTGCCGTGGTCGATATGGGCAATGATGCAAAAATTTCTAATGTGCGCGGCGTCCATTTATCTCAATTCGAGCGCAACAAGATAACCGGAAACCGCTCGAAGAAAAGACAATTTCTGCGGGTTGGCATTTGCCTTTGCGCTAAATTGCCGATAAAGTCCGTGTATGAAGACGAAACTTCAGGCCCCACTGACAGCGGTCATCCAACGTTCAGAAAAGTATTTTGTCGCTCTTTGCCCCGAACTGGATGTGGTGAGCCAGGGGAAAACGGTCGAAGAAGCCCGCCGCAACATCGTTGAAGCTGTTGAGTTGTTCCTTGAAACCGCAAGCCCGTCGGAGATCAAGCAACGCTGGCGCAAAGAGACCTATATTTCGCCACTGGAAGTTGCCATCGGTTGAGGATGGGTTGACTCTTGCGAGAGGGTATGAGCAAATTAAAAGTTCTATCCGGACGCGCGGTTTGCGCCATTCTCTCCAAAAATGGGTTCGTTCAAGTGCGCCAACGCGGCAGCCATATTGTCATGCAGCGGCACTTGCAACAAACTACTATCACGGTGCCTGTGCCCAATCATCGAGAACTGGATCGCGGCACCTTGCGCGGCATTATCCGCCAATCACAACTTGCGCGGGAATTGTTTGAAACGGAGTAATCAAGCGGGGAGATTGGACAAACCCGCCGCTTGTGCTACAAGGATGGATATGTCAAACGCCAAAGCCTACGCCGCCCAGGCCCAAACCTCGCCGCTCGCGCCCTTTTCCATCCAGCGCCGTGACCCCGGCGACCACGACGTGCAGATCAAAATCCTCTTTTGCGGCATTTGCCATACGGATGTCCATATCGCCCGCAACGAATGGGGTGAGACGAAATATCCGGTGGTGCCCGGCCACGAGATCGTCGGTCGCGTCACGCGCGTGGGCAAGGCCGTGAAGAAATTCAAGGAAGGCGACATCGCCGCCGTCGGCTGCATGGTGGATTCGTGCCATGAATGCGCGAATTGCAAGGAGGGACTCGAACAGTTCTGTGAGAAAGGCGCCACGTTCACCTACAATACCGCGGACAAAAAACACGGCGACGTGACCTACGGCGGCTATTCCGAGAGCGTGGTGGCGGATGAAAGCTTTGTCCTGCATGTCCCAAAAAATCTTGATCTGGCCGGCACCGCTCCCCTGCTCTGCGCGGGCATCACCACGTATTCGCCGCTGCGCTATCACAAGATTGGCAAAGGACACCGGGTGGGCGTGGTTGGCCTCGGCGGTTTGGGTCATATGGGAGTGAAACTGGCGAATGCCCTGGGTGCGCATGTCGTCGTGTTCACCACATCGCCCGGCAAGAGCAAAGACGCCCAACGGCTCGGCGCGCATGATGTGGTCATCTCCAAAAACGAAGATGAGATGAAAAAGCACGCGAACAGCTTCGATTTCATCCTCGATACAGTTTCAGCGAAACACGACATCAACGCGTACCTGCAATTGTTGAAACGGGACGCGACTCTCGTGCAAGTAGGCGCGCCGCCTGAGCCGTTGCCCGTTGACGTGTCCAACCTGATTTTTGGCCGCAAGAAATTCACCGGCTCGCTGATCGGCGGGATTCCTGAGACACAGGAGATGCTCGATTTTTGCGGCAAACACAACATCATCTCCGACATCGAGATCATCCCCATCCAAAAAGTCAACGAAGCCTACGAGCGGTTGCTCAAGAGCGATGTGAAGTACCGGTTCGTCATCGACATGGCCTCGTTGAAATAGGTAGGGACGCCGCGCTGCGGCGTCCGCGGACATCGCAGCGCGATGTCCCTACCAATAAATCACTCCCTATATGCCAATTTGGCGACCCAATCGGCCAGGAAGAACAACAACACACCCACGATGAATTCCGGCACGCCAAAAACAAAATAGCTCAATGCACTTCCCGTATTGGAATCATCCTGGCTCGGTGGCCAGATGAGATTCTCAACGAAATTATCAAAACCGGTCCAAATGTCGTACAACCCGTAAAGCACCACGAGCAGTCCGATGGTGCGGACCGCCACGCCGAAAATATCAGAAGACTTCATGTCGCCGATAGCAGACCCGCGGGTGGTTCTTTTGTCAATGGATTTATCCACGGAGACGAATTCCGATTCGTTATTAGTGGAACAGGCGTCTCGCCTGTTGCGTCGGGCCTCTGGCCTGATGCCTCTGTTATCTCATGTTCAAATCTCCCCTCAATCGGAATATTATCCATTCAATTCCCATCGCGCCGCAAACGAAATTCCCTTTTACTACCTGCGCTGCAATGAAAAACATTCTTTTCGTGATTTTCGCCGCCAGCGCGGTGTTCTTGTCCGGCTGCGCGAAATCGACCCTTAAAAGCGCGTACCGGAAGGATTTTCTCGTCGGCGTCGCCATCAATCGCGATATCGCCACCGGCAGTGTGGCGGCGGCTGACAATGTCAACCGGACCCGGCAACAGGTGGATCAAGACGTCGCCCTCGTCAAAGAACAGTTCGACCAAACCTCGCCGGAAAATGATTTGAAGTGGGCGCTCGTCCAGCCTCGCCCCGGTCCCGACGGCTACGAATTTGGGCCTGCCGACGCCTATGTGAATTTCGGCCTGACCAATCACATGTACATCGTGGGACACTGTCTCGTCTGGCATAACCAGACGCCCAATTGGGTCTTTGCCGGAACCAATCCCCCACCCGACTCGTCATCCTCGGGCACGAATGCGGCCCCTGCCCGTGGCCCCGGTTTTGCCGGCGGATTCGGCGCCTATCGCGGGCCGCGCGCCTCGCGCGATGAATTGTTGCAGCGCATGCACGACCACATCGCCACTGTGGTTGGCCGTTACAAAGGCCAGATCAAGGTCTGGGACGTCGTGAACGAAGCTGTCAACGATCGCGGCACGAACCTCCTCCGCAATTCGCTCTGGGAACAGATCATCGGGCCGGATTTCATCGCCAAGGCTTTTGAGTACGCCCACGAGGCCGACCCCGATGCCATTCTCCGTTACAACGATTACGGCCTGGGAAATTCCGACAAACGCCAAAGGTTCATCACCTTGATCAAGTCGCTGCAGGCGCAGCACGTCCCTGTGATGGCCATCGGCACACAGACGCATGTTAACGTCACGTCGCCAACTCCTGAACAATTAGACCAGGAACTCACCGACCTGGAGACGCTCGGCCTGCCCATCCATATCACGGAACTCGATGTCAACGGCTCGCGGAGTGGCCAGCGCAGTACCAGCGCGGACCTGGCGGTCCAAACCACAGCCACCCAGGGCGGCATGGTTAGTAATGCCGATCAACGGTTGGCCGAACAGTATTCCAATCTCTTTAAAGTGTTTATCAAGCATCGTGACCACATAAAACTCGTCACGTTCTGGGGCGCGAACGATGCCGTATCCTGGCTTGCCAGGGGCCATCCGCTGTTATTCGACGGCAACGACCAGCCCAAGCCCGCGTATTACGCTGTGATGAACGCCGCCACCGGTAAAAAATCGAAAACAAAGTGATGTTAGATATGATACCACGGCCAAACCATGTAGCGCAGGTTTCCAAACCTGCTGTATCGCCGACTTCCAAGTCGGCAGCGCTGGGAAATTCAGCAAACCAGCGGATTAGGAAATCCGCGATACAGCAGACTGGGAAGTCTGCGCTACGGTAGCAAAACCAGTATCTCTCTATATGAAATTAAAATACCTCCTCTTATCTCTGACATTGCTCCTCTCGAACCTCACCGCGTTCTCCCAGGACACAAATTTCTGGATCTTCGTGTGCTTCGGCCAGTCCAATTCCGAAGGCTTTCCCGGCATTCAAGAGCAGGACAAGACGAATGTGGATTCGCGTTTTCAAATGATGGCCTGTGTTGATTTTCCCACCCTGGACAGGACTAAAGGCAATTGGTACACCGCCGTTCCCCCGCTCTGCCGGCCGGGCACCGGCCTTTGTCCCGCCGACTTTTTTGGCAGGACAATGGTCTCCAATCTCCCGCCCAATATCCGGATCGGTGTGCTCAATGTATCAGTTGGCGGGTGCAAGATTGAACTGTTCGACAAGACAAATTACATGTCCTTCGCCACCAACGCGCCGTCCTGGATGAAGGGTTTCATTCGCTCTTACGGCGGCGATCCCTATGCGCGCCTCGTCGAGATGGCCAAGCTCGCTCAGAAGGACGGCGTTATCAAAGGCTTCGTGCTCCACCAGGGCGAATCCAACACCGGCGACAAGCAATGGCCGAACAAAGTCAAAGGCGTGTACGACAATCTCATCAACGACCTCGGATTGCAGGGACAATTCGAGCCGCTGGTGGCGGGCGAAGTCGTGAACCTGGACGTCGGCGGTGTTTGCGGCAGCATGAACAAGATCATCGATACCCTGCCCCAGACCATCCCCAACTGTTATGTTGTGTCCTCGGCCAATTGCGCCTGTCGTCCCCAGGACCATCTCCATTTCACCCCGGCCGGCTATCGCGAACTGGGCGCCCGCTACGGCCAAACAATGCTGACCGCTCTCGGATATCCGGCGGCAGCGAAATAATTTTAACGCAAAGGCGCAAAGACGAACCGCTAATTCACGGGAATCAACGCTAATTATTGCCAAAAACCGGTTTATTTCATTCTTCACTCTGACTTCTTCCTTTCCCGCCTGATTTGGCTTCGTTTTTGCAAAGTCGTTTTGAGGGCGGTTATTTCGCTAACGGTTATTGACGAGGCGCTTGTAATTAAAAATGGCCTTAAATAATTTGGGTTCGTTTTCTCATTTTCATATACCAGTCCCGGGTCCAGCTCTTGAAACTGGTTTGATTCGGTCGGATTGACTTGGATTGGGTAGGATCGGGTTGGACTGGCTTGGACTGAACTGGGTTCGTAAATCGCAAATCATCATTCGTAAATTCCATACGCACACTTCTCATGGGGCGATTTAAGCACAAAAAGAATGAGGTGTAATGTTGCCCGGAAACAAAAAATGCATTTTAAACCGCTAAGAGACGCTAATTAATAATGGAACCAGCAGCAAAGATGCCGCACGACGGTGCTTGCCTGTCACGAGATTTTCCGTCCTTTCGCGGCTAAAAATCTGTATCCACCCATATAGATGAAAGCGGCGGTGAACCGCCGCACTCCAGGCGCTTCGCGACGTTTCATGCGCCTCCGCAGTCATGAAGTGTTTGGAGTGCGATGCTTTAGCATCGCTTTCGA
>DASXYX010000026.1:0-202643 GCA_036502245.1 Verrucomicrobiia bacterium | reverse complement strand
CGCGTGATGCAGTGATATAAAACATGATTTTAAAGTGGTGTAAGGCAAGCAGATGGAGAATTCTCTCGTCGTGAAATTGTTGCTTGCAGTTGCAGCCGCGAAGGGCAAATCTAAGGGGCGACGGTTGAGAATCAGGCAATCACGCGCAATCGCTGTAGTATGACAGTCTGAATTATGAACAAAGATGATTTGGATACATTATTGGAGACGATGGTGGGGTACGCGGACGGGATCTCAGATCTCGTCTTTGTCGCGGGCCGGCCGATCCAGATCGAGAGCCAGGGCGCGCTTAAGCCGTTCATCCACGAAAAATATCCGTCGCTGCTTACCAGCGATTATATCGAGACTGTGGCCAAGGTCATCCTGGACAACAACCTGCGCCTGTCGGCCGACTTGAAAGAACATGGGTCATGTGATTGCGGATATACCTTGAAGAGCGCGTGCCGTTTCCGGGTGAACGTCTATTTTCAGAACGGAAATTTTGCGATGGTGTTGCGGCATCTCAAACCACTCATCCCCACATTTGAATCGCTCCACCTGTCGCCGATCTTCAATGACATCATCAAAGAAAAGACCGGAATCATCTTCGTCACCGGCGGCACGGGCATGGGCAAGACGACGACCATGGCCGCGATGCTGAATGAAATCAATAAGACGAGGGACATCCATATCCTGACACTGGAGGACCCGATTGAATTTGTGTTCACGCCCGTCAATGCGACCTTCAGCCAACGGGAACTGGGACGCGACTTTTACACTTTTCAAAAAGGGATGCGCGCCGCCATGCGGCAGGCGCCCAAGATCATTTTCATCGGTGAAGTCCGTGATCGCGAAACGATGGAGATCGTTCTCAACGCGGGCGAAACAGGCCATCTGGTTTTCAGCACGCTCCACACCACGAGCGCGGCCACGACGGTAAACCGCATCATCGGCATGTTTGGCACGGATGAAGAGCAACAAATACGCGAGCGGTTGGCCGGGTCCATGCGTTATGTCATCAGTCTGCGGCTGGTCCCATCAATCCTTGGCGGCCGATTGCTGGTCACGGAAATGATGGGCAGCAACCTGCGCACGCGTGAAGCCATCCTGTTGGGCGAAAACGAGGGCCGCCAGTTGCATGACATCATCGAGGCCGGCAGCGTCTTCGGCTGGCACAGTTTTGAGCAATCGCTTTACAAGGCCTACGAGCAGGACCTCATCACCGACGAAACCGCGCTGCTGTATTGCAACAACAAGATGAAGATGGCGCAACGCATTGACGCGCTCTCGTTGCAAAAGCCCCGCAAGAGCCACTCGGATAGCTCTCTCTTCGCCAATCTCAAAATGCAGGACAAGAAAGGCGTTTCAAGGTAAAATCAGCATTTTGAAAATGGAGTAGGCAATGGGATACTTTTGCAGTTTTTTTGTAACTTTCAGCATTAAAATCCGTCAAGAAAGGTTAACTATGAAAATGAAAATATTATCTACAGTGGTTTTGGCATCTATCCTGGGCGTAAGCATTTCTTTGCGCGCAAGCACCCCGATACAAGTCGCTGGTACTCCAGTGGTTTCACAAAATCGATTCGAGGCAGTCGCTTTCAGCGATTCGGCGGAAGCCGGAATGCTGCGCCGTTCTTATTGGATTCTGAACTGGGCCGATAAAGACTATAAGGGTCATCGGGCCAAGGCCATGAAGGAGATCAAGGCAGCGGCGGCTTTGCTCGGCGTAGATTTGAATGCTGGAGAAGACCGTGCCCGCGAAAAGCAGGCCTGGTCGGATGACCGTTTGCGTACAGCGGATGATTTGCTCTCGCATGTTTTGGCCGCGTCAGGGGTCAAAGACCAGCCGCGCATCAACAAGCATGTCAGCGAAGCGATGAATCAGCTCAGCATCGCCCTGTCGATTCACTAACAAAGCCGGCGGCGGAATTCCGCGCACGCTTTGGCAATATCCGGCGCATTGAGAATTGCCGAGACGATGCACACACGCGACGCTCCGGCAGAAAGGATGTCGCCTAGATTTTCCATCTTCACGCCACCGATGGCAAACCACGGGATGTGGACGTTTGCCGCGGCCCAACGAACATAATCAAGCGTCACGGGCCTCGCGGTTGGCTTGGTGCCAGTGGCGAAGATGGGACCAATGGCCACATAATCGGCCCCGGCGGCCAGGGCGCGTTTGGCCTGGTCCGGCGAATGGGTGCTAAGGCCGATCTTGAGTCTGGAATCACCGGTTTTGAGTTCAGAGACATTCTTGAAGCCGGCGTCAAAAAAATCCTCTTGTCCCAAATGGCAAAACTCCGCGCCCAGATCGCGCGCAACGTCCAAATGGTCGTTGATGACAAGGCCCACGCCGGCGCTTTTGGTAATAGGCAGGATCTTTTCAGCCAAACTGCGTATCTCCGCCGATGAAGATTTTTTAGCGCGGAGCTGGATGAGGTCACTGCCGCCGTCGCAGAGTTGTTTCGCTACAACCTCCGGCGCACGGCCATGCAGATAGGCAGTATCAATGAACGTGTACAGTTTACAGTCGGCGAGCGGTTTCATCGTGTTTTGGCGAACATCATTTTCCAAAAAGCTTCGGACTGAAAGAGGATTCTGCCGAAAGGCGACCGCACGACAGGCGAAAACATCAGGCGTTGCAGCCAATTTGCCCAACGCAGGCGGCGCGAAAAGGTTTCATCACACGCGCAAGCAATTTGTTCCCGGGTTTTGCTCCAGGGCAGATTGCCACGACTGAAATCGGCAAGTGGCCCGGTGGCAAGCCGGGCGGATTCAAAGGCGAGAGACATCCCATTTCCGGTAACGGGTGGAATCATGGTCAACGTATCACCGATACAGACTTCGGATTTGTCCGAAGCCCGGTCAGGCCGCAATGAAAGGCCGGCAACAGAACAGCAGGAATCTTCATCAAACTTTGCCGCGGCCAGGCGTTCATGCAAAAACGTGCCGGGCGTTCCGCGCAGCAGATCAAATCCATTGCCGGGCAAATTTCCATTCTCATTCCGGCGAAAAAGGCCACAAATATTCACCTCGCCATCAGTCAATTTGCACAAGCCGATGTAACTGTTTTTAGAGAGGTGCATTTCCAGGTCGGCCTCCAGCGGGACATTTTTTGCATGAGCTTTCATCCCAAACCAGCGCCAACCGTTTTCAACCGTTTTCAACCGCCGTCCGCTGGCGCGAACGATCCCTTCACCATCTCCACCCTTCCAGCGCTCATCAGCGCGCAGTTCGCCGCCAAGTTTTTGAAACTCGTCCGCGAGCAACATATCCATGGTAAAGCGTGAAAGGCAAAGCGCGGGCGCGGGCAAGGAATGGACGGGTGACTGGAAATTTTCGGAGAAGAAGGCGGCTGATTGCGCCTGGATCGCACCGGCGGCCAACAATTTTTGTTTTAATTCAAATGTCTCCAGAACCTCCAATCCACGTCCACTGATGAATTCACCGCATACACGATGACGCGGGTATTTGCCGGCTTCGAAAATCGTGACGGGAATGCGTTCTTTTCGCAGCGCAATACCGAGGGTCAGTCCAGCCAGACCGCCACCGATGATTTGGATGGGCTTTGCGGCAGGCATCTCAAATCCGTTTGGCGATGAACAGGTGGCTGAACAATCCGGCGCGGCGTTCGGTAAGTTGCCAGTTTGTTTTGTCCGGCCACAACTCTGAAATTTCCTGGCGTACAAAACCGGCGCGAATGCTGGCCTCGGCGTCATGAAGAGTGACACTCGAACAACCGATAAGCAATGTCGTCAGCGCGCAGGGATATGGAAAACGGAAACGATGCGGTTCAACGGCAATGAAGAGTTTCGCGTGTCCCGCAATCTTCTGGAGCAATTGCGCGAGCCGGGGATTTTCAAAATGGTGGAGGAAAAGATTGGCGATGATGACTTCCGCCGGACCATCCCAATCAAAAACATTGGTTACTAAAGTTTCCGCCCGCCAGTTCATTTTAGAGAACGCAGCCAGGGTTTCGGATGAGATCGCTTTTTGCTGATCGAGCAGGAGCGCCTTCACGTTTTGCCAGCCGGATTTTTTTGCAACACTCAGGAGAAAACACCCGTCACCGGCGCCGATCTCAGCCAGTTGTTTGGGTGGAACAGGACAGTTTTCTTTGAGCGCCCTGGCCATGCTGGCATGGTTGCCCATGAAAAAATTGATGCGATGCAAATCGCGGCGGGAACGGAGGGCGCGAGGATCGTCTGGAGCAAGCGAATCGAGTATTTCGGTTTCAACGATGCGGCTCATGGAAGATTGCGCCGCTGTTTTACCTCCAACAACGCTCCATGGCAGCTAAAGCCGGCGCCGAAGGAACTCATCCACCAATAACCATCGGGCACAGTATCATGCAGGGCGCGTTCGAGCACAAAGAACACGGTGGGACTGCTGACATTGCCGAACTCACGCAGGATGGCGGTGCTGTGGCGCAGGTCGGCTTCGCTCAATTTCAATTGTTTGCGCAGGGAAAGAAGGACGTCACGCCCGCCCGTGTGCATGATCCAGCCGGAAATCTTTTCTCGCGGGACCCCGGCGGCAGCAATCGTTTCTGAACATAACTTTGCCGCGGCAACCCCGGCGATCTGGGGAACTTGCGGCGAAAGCATGTTGCGCAGCATCCCGTTTTTGTGGCCAAAGCGAAGCGTGTCTCGTTTATCAGGCACGAGATGGGACGCGGAAAACTTCCACTCGACACTGCGCTGCCTCTTGTTTGGTTTATGGGTCACAACCGCCGCGCCCGCGCCGTCTCCAAAAAGGCAGGCGCTGACCAAAACACCCGGATCGTCGTCGAGAAAGAAGGCGGCGCTACAGACCTCGACACAAACAGACAAAATATTTTCAGCGCGGCCTGCTTTGAGGATGGCCTCGGCAGCGCGGAGATTGGGCAGGGCAGCGCCGCAACCCTGGCCGACAAGGTCCAGCGTAAAGACATCCTTGCGCAAGCCGAGCCGTTCGCTGACGTAGCTGGTCAGGCCGGGGCACAAGTATCCGGTGCAGGTGCTGATAAGGATGGCATCGATCTTATTTCTGGCGCAGGCAGCATCACGCAACGCGCGTTTGGCGGCGGCAACGGCCAGGGCCGGAGCATGTTCCGTGAACCGCGCCTGCAAAGCATCAGGCGTCGCCTCGAAAAACTGCGTAAGCGGCTCGAGCGCAAGGTAACGCGAAGCGATACCGTTTTCACCGCAGAGGATTTTTTTGAGGATGGCGCGGGAACGCGGTTTGAGCCGGCGGGCGCGGGCGAATTTGTTTAAAGCATCCCAGCACTCGCGCTGCGTATAGCGTTGCGGTGGCGCGGCAGTTCCCAGTCCGGCAATAAACATGTGCGAATGTAGCGCGTGAACTCATCACGCGCTACTTTATTGGAGAGCTGCCGGCGGAATTTGTTCCGCGAATTATTTCAATCCCACGAGATAGCCGAAGTGGCTGCGGAATTGATCGGGCGACATCGAAGCGGCGCCGGCCAGTTTTGCCAGTTTCTTTTCGTCTTCAATATCTTCGCGCTCGAGCCGGATCATGTACGCCGTGGCGCATTCAAACGCCTCGCCGTCCACATTGACCTTGCGGTTCTGCATGCGGCCCGTCTTGGGGTCGAGCATCTTCTCGAACGGCAATGGATTCATTTTGCCATCCACAAAGCTGATGATCGCGCCGTACTTTTGCGATTCGGGCGACAGCAGGAATTTCACCGCGCCATAGCCAAGGTCGCGGGTGTATTCGGCGTCGAAAGGAACCGGGTCGGCGCAACGAAGCTCGTAGCCGAGATCCTTGTCGATAAAAGAGGTCTTCAGGCCGAATTTCTCCAACCGCGCAAGCAGGAGATCTTTCATGATACGGCCGAATTCGATTTCGCCCAGGCGCAGATGGCCGTGGTCGTCGCGGATGACTTTGCCATAACGGCTGAGGTCGCCCGAGGGCAACGCCTTGACGAGGCCCTGTTCGCCCATGGCTTCGATGAGCCCTTCAGCGAGAATCACGAGGCCATATTGCGAACCTTCTGCGCGACGTTTGATAATAGAAGCGATGATGATGTCGCAGACTTCATCCACGGTGACCTGGCGTTTATGAAATTCTTCCGGGATGATCGAGAGGGTGGCAGCAGCGGCTTTGCCGATGCCCAACGCCAAATGACCGGCGGCGCGGCCCATGCAAACGATGATATACCAGCGGGAAGTCGTGCGGGCGTCTTCCATCAGGTTGCGAACGATATGGACGCCGTAATGACGGGCGGTCTCAAAGCCGAACGTGGGGGTGGCGCCGGGCAACGGAAGATCGTTGTCGATGGTTTTGGGGACGTGCGCGACCTTGATCTTGCCATTGCTATGCTTGGCGACATAGCTCGCGGAAAAAGCCGTGTCATCGCCGCCGATGGTGACGAGAGTGGTGATGCCCAGTTTCTCGAACGAGGCGAAGACATTCTTCATCTGCTCCTCGGACTTGGTGGGATTCGTGCGCGCGGTGCCCAGGATGGACCCGCCGCGCAGGTGAATGCCCGACACGTCGCGGATGGAAAGCGGTTTGCATTGTGACACGTCGCCCTGCGCGAGCCACTTGAAGCCGTCGCGAAAACCGATGACTTCAAAACCGTTGTTGATGCCTTCGATGGTGGCTGCCGCGATAACGCCGTTGATACCCGGCGCGGGGCCGCCGCCAACTAAAATTCCTAATCTGCCTTTGCTCATTTGAATGATTTGTGATGGTTAAAAAACGGACACAGTATCAGGATGCGCCACGGCGGAAAAAAATTCAATTCCATTCTTGCCGAAATCACACCACAATTTCCGAATGAACCGGGCTGTTTTTCTTGACCGGGACGGAACCATGATCGCCGAAGCGAATTATTTGCACCGTCCCGACCAGGTGCAGATATTCCCGGCGACGCGAAACGGATTGAAAAAACTTTGCGCCGCCGGATACAAACTGTTCATTGTATCGAACCAATCCGGCGTTGGGCGCGGGTATTTCACAATGGCTGACGTCGAGAATGTGAACCGGCATCTGGCGAACGAACTCGCGCGTGACGGCATCCGGTTGGAAAAGATTTATATCGCGCCCGAAGCGCCGGACCAGCCGAGCCAGGGACGTAAACCATTGCCTCAGTTCCTGTTCGATGCGCGCGATGAATTTGGCCTGGACCTCTCGCAAAGTTTCATCATTGGTGATAAACTCATCGATCTGGAATGCGGCTGGAATGCCGGTGTCAAAAAAAGTATCCTGGTGCGCACCGGTTACGGCGCGGACGTGGAACGCAAAGAGCCGGCGAAAATTTCGCGGGCAGTCGTTGCGAATGATCTGGCCGGCGCGGCAGACTGGATTTTAAAAGACATCGTCGTGCCGGAGTAGGGCGGCGCTACGTCGCCGCCTTTCAGTCTCAGTCCCGATATATCGGGACTCTGATTGAAAATCGTAAATCTAAAATCTTAAATTCGAAAGTATGTGTGGAATCATCGGATATGTCGGAAAGAAAGCAGCGGAGCCCATCCTTCTGGAAGGACTGCGGCGGCTGGAGTATCGCGGCTACGACAGTGCGGGTGTAGCGATTCTCCAGGAAGCGAACCTGTTGATACGCAAAAAACTCGGACGCATCGATAGCGGCCTGGCCACCGTCCTGCAATCCGATCCCATCTCCGGGAACCTCGGCATCGGCCACACCCGCTGGGCCACCCACGGGATCCCTTCGGACGCGAATTGCCATCCGCACTTTGATCAGGCAGGACGTATCGCCGTAGTCCACAACGGTGTCATCGAAAACTACGACGCCCTCAAACAAAAACTCCTGGCAAAAGGACACACCTTCAAGTCGGACACAGACACAGAAGTGCTCGCCCACCTAATCGGCGAGTTTTACGAAAAACAACGGACAAAAAATCTTACCCGCGCGGTGTGCGACGCGCTGCGGCAGGTCATCGGAGCCTATGGCCTGGCGGTCGCCTGTGCGGACGAACCCGGCACAATTGTAGGCGCACGACGCGGTTCGCCGCTCATCATCGGCATCGGTAGGGGCGAGAATTTTCTAGCCAGCGACGCCAACGCCATCGTCGCGCATACCAAAAAGGTGGTTTATCTGCGGGACTATGACGTGGCCACGCTGACCGCCAAACGGTTCAGTGTGCAGAACCTCGGCACGGACACGGCCAAGATCCAGATCAGCCGCCTCGAATATGACCTGGAGGACGCCGTGCGTGGTGAGCACGCGCATTTCATGCTCAAGGAAATCCTTGAGCAACCGCGCACAATCGAGAATGCCTTGCGCGGGCGCGTGGATCGAAAGAACGGGACGGCAAAATTTGGCGGACTGAACCTGAGCGAGACGGAATTGCGCGCGATCGACCGTATTATCATCGCAGCCAGCGGCACGAGTTGGCACGCGGCGCTTGTAGGCGAATATTTGATCGAAAAATTTGCAGGCATCCCGGTGGAAGTGGAATTTGCGCACGAGTTTTGTTACCGGAACGCGCCGTTGGAGAAGAACACCGTGTTGCTGGTGCTTTCGCAATCCGGCGAGACCGCGGATACGCTAGCGGCGTTACGCGAAGCCAAAAAGCGCGGCCATAAGGCGCTGGCCATCGTGAATGTGGTGGGCAGCACCATCGCGCGCGAAGTGGACGGCGGTATTTATATGCACGCCGGCCCGGAGATCGGCGTGGCCTCCACAAAAGCATTCGTTTCGACGCTGACAGTCCTCTCGTTGTTGGCCATCCACCTGGGCCGGATGCGCAAACTCACCGCCGCCCATGCGTTGCCGGCATTGAAAGCGCTGGAAGCATTGCCCAAACAGGTGGAGAAAATCCTGTCGCAGGCCAAAGGCCTGAAAAAAGTCGCGAAGAAATACGTTAAGGCTGATGACTTCTTCTTCCTGGGACGCGGTTATACCTTCCCCATCGCGCTCGAAGGCGCGCTCAAGCTCAAGGAAATCTCATATATCCATGCCGAAGGATATTCCGCGGCGGAAATGAAGCATGGTCCGATTGCGTTGATCGATAAAAAGACGCCAACAGTGTTCCTGGTGCCACATGATTCGATGTATGACAAAACAATGGCGAACCTGGCGATGATCCGCGCGCGCAAAGGCCCAATCATCGCGCTGGCCACCGAAGGTGACAAGGCCATCAAGAAAGTTGCTGACGACGTGATTTATCTGCCGAAGACTTTGGAACCGCTCTATCCCATCCTTGCTGCCGTGCCCTTGCAACTGTTCGCATACTACATCGCCGTGGCGCGCGGTTGTGACGTGGACAAGCCCAGGAATCTGGCGAAGAGTGTGACGGTGGAGTGAGGTTGCGACGACCAATCGAAAAATGCCACAGGCCGTAGTGGTAAATCATCCCCACACTTTACTGTTAAGTAATTTGGCGAGATCAGCATCTGATTGATTATTGACGAGATATTCAGATATGTCCCAAAAACGGGGACCCTGAATTCCACCCGGTGTACTCTTTTGGAATTCCGTTGGCTGGAATTGTTCGACACAGAAAAAACGATAGTCAGTCTTAACTTCCCAACCGATGTGCTTTAATGAATCCTCAACCATGCCTTTAATGCGCTCTTGAAATTCATGACGGTCTCTACCACTGTCCGAAACGAGTTGTAGTTGCATTTTCCCTTTCGAGTCGGTTTTATTGTCGTAAATTGCAGCAATTTTGCCGATGAGCCGAACAGCTTTTCCGTGATAAATTCCCAAATACTCATGGGCTGAATATCCACGTTCAGTTGGTTGATAATACAAATTCCATTTTTCGTTGAGCTTAAAGGTGTCACCGCAAGGAACGATTCTCAGCCATTTACGACGATCTGGTAAAAGATTCATGTCGTTGCAGTACGCCACATAATCTTCAATGACACTTAATAAGTGCGTTTCGTGTTCTTTAGCCACATCTTTTAGGACGTTGCATAATTTCTCAAAAGTAACATTCAAGAAAGCTATGCCAATTCCTCTTGCTTTCTTACGAATCGGATCGAGTATTTTGTCATCAACTGTTTCTTTGGTCAAAAGCACTAGAAAATTTCCCTTTCTTCTTTTATCGAAACTTTCACAATGGCGAGTGAGTTGGTCCACATTCACCCCCGCGTTCACTTTGGTTTCAAGAATGATATGAACAGGTTCTTGATAAATGCTGCCATCCGGAACAGATGTCGTTGATCGGGTTTGCTGTTGGAAATTGATGCCAAGCGGCATTTCCACATCTCCCAATAGTTCGCTTAATACCGCTCGAAAAGTATCTGTTGAGTGTTGGTTAATTTGAGAAAATAAGTGAAGAGTAGTGTTGGTTACGACGTTCTCCGCAGTTGTATAACGAGGAAAGTATGTGACGCGCGACATAATTGCTCACCTAGTTTTTACTTGATGCCTGCCTTTGAAAGTCAATTCCGCCACACCGGATTTGTCCAATTCGCCGAGGCCTTCGTCGATCATGCGGCGATATTGTTTGAACGTCGCGGCGGCGAGCGGCAGATTCAGTTCCGCCTGTTTTGCCAGTTTGAGCGCTATGCCGGAATCTTTCGCGGCGTGAGCGGCGCTGAAAAAACAGGAATGCTCGCGGTTCTGCATGTCTTCGCCATCGGTTTGCAATACCCGTGAATTGGCGCCGGTCTGCGAAAAGACTTCTCGCAACATCGTGAGGTCCAGCCCCAACGCCGCGCCCAGGCCCAGCCCTTCCGCGAGGCCGGCGGTATTGATGTTCATGACCATGTTGACCAGGGCTTTGACCCTGGCCGCTTCACCCGCCTTGCCAACATAGCGCATGGAGGCGCTCAATTTTTCCAGGATCGGTTTCGCGCGCTCGAACGCCGCCGGCGTGCCGCCGAGCATCAGATAAAGCGACCCTTCGCGCGCCTGCGTGATGCTCGAGGCCATGCAGGCCTCCAGCGATTGCGCTCCGCGCTTCGCCGCCAGTTCTTCGACACGCTGATGCGCCTCAGGAGAAACCGTCGCGCAATTGATGAAGATTTTTCCTTTGGCGCCTTTCAACAGCGTATCGCCGCCGGAAGCGAAGATTTTCTTCATGGCCGCGTCGTCACTCACGACGGTGATGATGACATCAGCCAATTTCGTGACGCGGGCAAGTTCCGCGCAGGCTTCCGCGCCGATCTCCGTGGCCAGGGTTTGGGCGGTGTCATTCCGCACGTCATAAACGGCGGTGACCGGATGCCCGGTATCCTTCAAGCGGCGCGCCATGTTCGCGCCCATGCGGCCAACTCCGACAATTCCAATTCGTTCCATAAGTTTGTTCGTTAAAAGATTTCCCTAATAAGTAATCACAAACCTGGCCCGTGTCCACACCGCTGGCGTATCACGAATCCGCGCCGGTGTTGTTAGCCGGCGCGTTGTGTTGAAGCGGTGGACAACTTACGAGTTGGCGGCGTGGGCAACACCGTTCTCGACGGGCTTCTTATGGCCGTTGGCGCCGAGCACTTCGGTGATGTTATAGCTTTCCAGGGCAATGCGCGTGAGCCTCACGTTCATGTCGGAGAGTTTGTCATCGCCGAAAATGATCCGCGCGACGCCGCGCGAGATCTCGTCAGTGCTTTGCGTTCCCGGAACATTATAACGTTCCAGGGCGATGCGCGTGAGTCTCACGTTCATGTCGTTGATGTTTTCGTCTCCGAAGATGATTCGCGCCACACCGCGTGTCGCTTCCTCGAAGGTTGGTTTTTGTTTTGTTTCCATATTAATAGTATGTTGTTTGGGTTTGGAATCGGTTGGGAAAGGTATGACGTTGGGCAAGCCCAGCGATTCAGCCAATGGCATGACATCTTTTGCCGCCGGGACTTCCGTCTTCGCGGCTTCTTTTGCTTTCGCTGCTTCGGTTTTTTCCACCACATCTTTGATGACGTCCGTCGCCGGCTTGGCTGTTTTGGCAGCCAGTGGTGGCACAATATCGGTCGCAACGGCAGGCGTCTCCATCTTCGGCTCTTCAACTTTGGCTTCAGCTTTAACTTCAACAGTCGTGGGTTTTTCCGGAGCACGAATCACCGGCTCATCAACGACAGGAGCAGTCGCCAATTTTTCAGGAGTTTTGATAGAAGCTGCCACAGCAGCAGGCTGAACGGGTTGTGTGCTTTCCACCGGTTGTTTCATCACGCTTGCCGCAACAGGCATTTCGGGCATGAGCGGGGGTTTTATTGTGAACGGTATCGGCGCTTCCGTGCTTTTCGTCGCCGGGGATTTTTTCTCCGGCAGGGACGCATCCCGCGCCGGGACCGATGCTTGTGTTTCTCGGGCTTCGCCCTGCAACAAACGCATGCTGGTTTTGAGCACGGATGCCAGCGCGGAAGTTTCTGCCCAGGCGCCGGATGGCCGCAACAAATGGAGGGTGATCTTAAGGATCAACTCGACCGGTGAAACGGGTTTAGGAATAAGATCGTTGCCACCGCTGAGAATGCCACGCGTTCGGCTCTGAAAATCCGAGGTGGAGGTCACAAAGATGATGGGCGTCACCTGATACATGGCCATCTGCCGAATTTTCTCGCACAACTGAAAACCATCCATGCCCGGCATATTAATGTCCAGCAACATGATGTCGTAAATATCGTTCGAGGCCATTTCCAGGGCATTTACAGGATCCTGAACACAGTCAGCGTGAAAGTTGGCGCGTTTCAGCGCCGACACCATGGCCAAATTGCAGACGGGATCGTCGTCCACGACCAGGATTTTGGCCTGGAGATTGAGTTTTCCCTCCTCGATGCTGGTATTTTGGAACAGGCGTTCCAGGCAATCTATGGCCTGGGCAATCGTTTGGGACGTGGAAGGAGTCGCCCGGCCAGGTTTGTGGAGGCATTCATAAAGCAGCGCTTCAAAAGCGCTGGCCAGTATCGCCAGGCTGGTGCAACCGGCCATTCCGGCGCGCGTGGCAAAAAACCTCACCGACTCATGCAAGCGGTTCAGCGGCTCCTGTCCGGCGGAGGTACCCGCTGCCTTGATATAGGACTGGGAAAGCTCACGAAATTTGGCGACCTCGGCTGGAGTCTTTTCGATGAATTCCTCGCGGGTTTTCTTGAGCACTATTTCATCCTCCAGGGCGTTTTCCGCGGCAGCCGTAAACGCTTCTATTTGCTCTTCGGCCGATTGCGGTGTTTCCGAAAGTTCAAAAGCGGACGTGTAACCGAGCATCTTCCGGACGGTTTCGATAAGACTGGCCGGTGTGCATTCTGATTTCAACATGCCGGTCGTGGCCCCCGATTCCATGGCTTTCTGCGTCAGTTCGGATATATAGGCGTTGGAAAGAATGAGCACCGGGATGTTCTTAAGGCCCTCGTCCGAACGGATCCGTTTGAGGACCTCGGCGCCGGGAACCTTGGGCAGCATCAAATCGAGCACCACCAGGTCGGGCCGCACTTGTGAAAGGGTCTCAAGCGCCGCCTGCCCGTCCTGGGCGAATAAAACGTCGAAGCCTTCCCGTTTCAACCGGTTCCCATAGATCGTTTGGGCAATCGGCTCGTCTTCGACAAAAAGTATCTGTTTTGTTGCTTTTTTCATAGTTGTGGTTCTGACCCTGCCACGAACATTTCTCTATAAAGCATGAATTAGGCCATCTAATTTTTCACGCTAAATCACCCTCACTACCACAGGGAAATTCACATGAGATTAGAAAATGTGTCAAACGACGGGTCAATTCATGCGTCAATCGCCAAAAATTTGGACAGGCTTAAAATCCGCCTAAATACCATGCTGGCGTCACCCAATGTCAACAATCTGGAGAATTGGCTAAATGTGTTACAGATGAGTGATACCCATAGTTCACTTCACCGGCACGAGTCCGCAAGTCACTCCTTCTGATTGTTGCGAACCGTTTTGGCGAGCTATGCCAAATAGCTTGGATAATGATCCACGATTCACCCCCCCTCTTTTCGTAACGCTTTCGTAACATTTTCGTAACTAAATTGTTGCACTGTCGGTAAAACGTATTATTTTCAGGACATGAGTGAATTGATATTCGCTGTACCACTTGGGGTTGCCGCTGTCTTTGCTTTTATGACAATGCGCGGCGAGATGCGGTAACTGAGTCGGGAATCAGAATTTGCGATCGGTCCTGAAAAGGATTTCAGGCTTTTCTTCGTTGCTTGCTTCCGATGGCCGAATTATGGCTTAATCAAACCCCGTGAAAATTGTTGGCATCATCCCCGCGCGCTATGCCTCCACGCGGTTCCCTGGCAAGTCGCTCGCGCTCATCGCGGGCAAACCGCTCGTCCAACGGGTCATCGAGCAATGCAAAAAAACCAAATCGCTCGTGGAAGTGATCGTGGCCACGGATGACGCGCGCATCGCCGCCGTCGCCAAACAATTCTGCCGCGTCGAAATGACCGCGCCGAGCCATCCCAGCGGATCGGATCGCATTGCGGAGGTGGCGGCAAAAATTTCTTGCGACGGCGTGGTGAACATCCAGGGGGATGAACCAATGATCGAGCCGGCAGTGATCGACGCAGTCGCCGGAGCGTTGAACGATTGCGAGATGTCCACGGCGGCGGCGCATATCAAAGACACGACCGAATTGGAAAATCCCAATGTGGTGAAAGTGGTGGTCAATGCTGCGGGACGGGCGTTGTATTTCTCGAGACGAACGATTCCGTATCTGCGCGAGGCTGTCAACAGCTCCAGGCCCGAACAGTTGGCGGCCTTCCCCTTTCTTAAACATCTGGGCATCTATGGATACCGGCGTGAAACGCTGCTGCGGCTGGTGAAATTCCCCGTGTCGCCGCTGGAAAACACGGAGAAACTGGAGCAATTGCGCGCGCTGGAAAACGGGATTCAGATCGCCGTCGTGAAAGTGGATTACGACAGCATCGGCGTGGACAGTCCCGAAGACGTCGCGCGCGTGGAAAAGATTTTAAACGGACAAACCTAGTGGGCCGCGGATAATGAATCCGGGTTTATCTGTGTCCATCTGTCGTTCAACTCAAACCAATGGCGGTATCGGTCGAATAGCCTCACCGCTGATTCGAAGACGTGCTTTTGCTGTTCCTCCTCCCCTAAACGGGGAGGAGGTTAGGAAGAGGGGTGAGACAAACAGAAAGGCGCGACTGTGTGATTTGTGAAAATTCGCGCGCGATTCGCATCAAAGTCTTTTTTAAATCCGTGTTTATCTGTATCCATCTGTGGTTAAATTTTGTTTTATTGCTTTCGCCTTCTTCCGTCGTTAAACTCCAAGTCCGTCCGGGTCATCAGCACCTGGATTTACTCGTGCGATGAAATTCATTTTTGTAACCGGTGGCGTTGTGAGTTCGTTGGGCAAAGGCCTGACGGCCGCCGCTCTCGGCACCCTTCTCGAAAATCGCGGACTCAAGGTCGCGCTCCAGAAATTTGACCCTTACCTGAACGTGGACCCGGGCACCATGAACCCTTACCAGCATGGCGAGGTGTATGTGCTCGACGACGGCGCGGAGACCGACCTGGACCTGGGCCATTACGAGCGCTTCACCAGCACCAAGCTCACGCGGATGAACAATCTCACCAGCGGCCAGGTGTACCAGACCGTGCTCAACAACGAGCGCGAAGGAAAATATCTCGGCAAAACCGTGCAGGTCATTCCGCACGTCACGGACGAGATCAAGAACCGCATCCATTCGCTTGCAGAAAAGACCAAGGCAGACGTCATCATCACCGAGATCGGTGGCACGACGGGCGACATTGAGGGCCTGCCGTTCCTGGAAGCTATCCGCGAGTTCGCCTTGGAGGTGGGCTATAACAACGCGATCTTCATGCACATCACATATGTGCCATTCATCAAGGCGGCGGGTGAATTGAAGACGAAACCGACGCAGCAATCCGTCGCCAAACTACGCGAGATCGGCATCATGCCGCACCTGATCGTCTGCCGTTGCGAACAGACGCTGGACAAAGAATTGCGCCAGAAAATTTCGATGTTCTGCAATGTGCCGGTTGAAGCGGTCATCGAAGAAAAGGACGTGGACCATTCGATCTATGAAGTGCCCCTGATGCTGCAACGCGAGCGCGTGGATGACATCGTCTGCCGCCTGCTCAATCTGCATACCTCCGCGCCAAACATGGCGCACTGGCAGGAGATCATCCGCAAGCTCATCGCGCCGGCGCATCGTGTGCGCGTGGGGGTGGTCGGCAAATATATCGGCCTGCAGGACGCGTACAAATCGGTCTATGAAGCGATCATTCACGGCGGCATTGCGAATGATTGCGGCGTGGAGATCGTGCAGGTGGACGCCGAAGAGATCGAGAAGGATGGCGCGGATAAAAAGTTGCACGGGCTGGGCGGCATCCTGGTGCCCGGCGGCTTTGGCGAACGCGGCGTGGAAGGAAAAATCCTGGCAGCGCAGTACGCGCGCGAAAATAAAATCCCCTACCTGGGCCTGTGCCTGGGGATGCAGATCGCCACGATCGAATTTGCGCGCGATGTTTTGAAATTGGCCAAAGCTCACTCCACGGAGTTCGACCTGAACACGTCCAATCCAGTTATTGCTATGCTGGACGAGCAAAAACGTGTGACCAAAAAGGGCGGCACCATGCGGTTGGGTTCGCAGCCATGCCAATTGGTGTTGGGCACAAAAGCAGCGGAGTTGTATGGCTCGTTTGTCATCAACGAACGGCATCGGCACCGATACGAATTCAATAACGCGTACCGCGAGAAATTTGAGAAGGCAGGATTCGTTTTCAGTGGCACGTCACCGGATGGCAAGCTGGTGGAGATCATCGAGTTGAAGGACCATCCTTTCTATGTGGCCAGCCAATTCCATCCGGAATTCATGAGCAAACCGCATCAACCGCACCCACTGTTCAAAGGCTTCATCGCCGCCGCGCACCAGAATATTTTTCACAAGCCGCTGTGAAATATGAAAACCGAATACATACCACCGACTGAAAGTGGAAGACAACGCCAGAAATGGTTCAAGTCACATATCAGACCAGGCATGACATTCGATGAAGCCATCCAGCTAAACTATAAAGCTCTCGATTTGTTTCCCATCACTGAAGAAGAACGCTGTTTAAAATTTGAAAGTCTGAAAGATATTCCCGAGTTTGTGCTTTAATGAGTCTTCCGCTTTTTCATTTGCCCTGATTCAACTTGGATTGTCCGGCCAAATCAGGCAATTTCGCCTCAATTGCGGAATTAAATAACCGCAGAATTGAAAACACTTCACAAATATCTGGCCCGCCAGGTGCTTGCTTCGCTGCTGCTCACCGTGGCGGTATTCACCTTTGTAGTATTATTGGGGAATGTGCTGCAGCAAGTCCTCAAACTGCTGGTCGAAGGACAAATTGGGTTTGGCGTGATGATCCACGCCGTAGGTGTGCTCATCCCATTCGCGTTTGTCTATTCGCTGCCGATGGGGCTGCTCACTGCCACGTTGCTGGCCTTTGGACGGTTCAGCGCCGACCAGGAATTGACCGCCGCCCGCGCGAGCGGCATCAGCCTGATCTCGCTCACGACCCCAATCCTCTTTTTGAGCCTTTGCTGTTGTGCCTTGAGCGCATGGATCAACATGGATCTGGGGCCGCGCGCCCGCGCGCAATATGTGAACCTGATTGCCGAAGCCGGCGGCCAACTGGCCGACCTCCAGTTGCCCGCGGGCCGGCTCATCTATGATTTTCCGGGATATATCTTTTATACCGCAAAAAATGACAATGGCGCCTTGAAAGACGTGCTGGTCTATAACATCGCGCAAAACACCACCCTCCAGGCGCCCGGCGGACAAACTGAATTGGACAAAACCAATCGTGTGCTCACCATTAAATTATTCAATGCCCAGAGCGTCACCCGTCTCACCAACGGCACCCCGATTTTTTCCTCTTTCGGCACGATGCCTATCGCCGTAAATCTCAATGCTAAATCTTCCGCAAATGGAAAACCAAAGATCAGCGACATGACTTTCTCCCAACTCCAGGTCGAATTGCGCGAACGTGAAAAGCTCCTGGATTTTCTGCCGGCTTCGACCAACTCCGCCACTCAATGGAGGGCGCAGATCAAGGAGACCCAGGGTATCATCCAAAAAGTGCGCTCGCAGATGCACGAACAGATTGCCTTCTCTTTTGCCTGTTTCGGCTTTGCGTTAGTGGGCATCCCCTTGGGCATCCGCGTCCATCGCCGCGAGACAAATATCGGCATTCTTATGGGACTCGCTCTCGTCATGATTTATTATACCTTTGATATCGTAGGCATGTCCTTGTCCTCGCGCCCGGAATTCTTTCCACACCTCATTTTCTGGCTTCCGAACTTCATTTTCCAGGCCGTGGGCGCCGTTCTGCTCTGGCGCGCGAACAAAGGCATCTGAAAAGGTTGCGTGGACGTGAATTTCCCTTACAATGCTTGAATCGGCTGGGGTCGTAGCTCAGTTGGTAGAGCGTCTCGTTCGCAATGAGAAGGTCAGGGGTTCGAATCCCCTCGGCTCCACCATCCTTCGCCCGGCGCCGACGCGAAGCGGCGCCGGGCGAAGGATGGTGTCCTCCATAGCTTTAGCGAAGGAGGACGACTCATCGGTTCCGGGCTACGGATTCGAACAAGATGCTCTCGCCATTCAAAAGCACTCGCTTTCCTTCCCGAGAAGTCTTAACGTTTTTCAAAAGGCATAACGAATTGCCCTCGCATGCAAGCCGAGCAATCCCAAACTTCATCCAAAGCCAGGACCTTTTTTCGCCGGCTCATCTCCACGGTCATCCTCTGGACCATCATCCTGACCGCTCTTTTTTCCTCGCATCAACTCATCTCTGAAGGCGTCTTCATCGTTATCATCGTCCTTCTGGCGCTGGCCGGGCTGGCAGAATTTTATGGCATTGCTGAAAAACGCGGTCTGGCCTGCTTCAAATACTGCGGACTCATCGGCGCGATCCTGCTCACGGTCGGGACGTTTCTCGAACTGACCGGCCATATCGGCACGCAGGGTTCGCCAGCCCGCGTGAACGACTTCGAGACCAGCTTCATCATCCTGTTCGTCCTGGGCCTCTGCGTGCGGCAACTAGTTGCCAAAACAAATCCCGCGGGCCTGACCGCGATTGCCGTCACGTTGTTTGGCCTCATGTACGTGCCGTGGCTGCTGAACTTCATCCAGAAGATCAATTTCTTCCCGAACGTCGAAGGTAAATATTTCCTGCTCTATTTCGTGCTGGTGACCAAATTCAGCGACATGGGCGCGTATCTGGTCGGCTCGCTCATCGGCCGGCACAAAATGATCCCCCGCATCAGCCCCGGCAAGACCTGGGAAGGTTTCGGCGGGGCGATTTTGGTTTCCACCGCGGCGAGCCTCGTCTTCGTCCATTTTTTCCATGACCACATGTATCGCATGAATTGGCTGCACGCGACCATTCTGGGCGTCATCCTGAGCCTTACCGCGGTCGTCGGCGATTTGATCGAGTCGCTGTTCAAGCGTGAAGCCGGTGTGAAGGATTCAGGTAGATTTTTCCCGGGGATCGGCGGCATCCTCGACCTGCTGGACAGCCTGCTCTTCAATGCGCCCATCATGTACCTTTATTTGCGGCACATCCTGACCCATCCACCCGGCGCGCTCTTTTGATTTATTCCTATTCCTGCGTGAAGTAACTCAAGTTTTCCAATTCGATGGCCAGGTTGACATTGTTGACCATCACTTCTTCCGGAACAGAAAGCACGATCGGGGAAAAATTCAGGATGCCCGTGATGCCGGTGTCGATGAGATAGTTGGCTACCTCCTGCGCGGCAGACGCAGGCACAGTGAGAATGGCCATCTTAATGCCCTGCTGCTTCGCGAAGGCGGACAATTCGGACATACCGTAAATGGGCTGCTTAACCGCCTTGTCGCGTTCGCGCTGGGGATGAGCATCGAAGGCCGCCACGATCTCGAATCCTTCTTTTTCAAATCCGCGATACGAGAGCAGCGCCAACCCCAGGTTGCCCACGCCGACGAGGATGACCGGCTGCAGGCGGGACGTGCCCAACTCTTCAGAAATTTTCTGGGAAAGGTCCGCCACCTCATAACCGAGGCCGCGCGTGCCGAACGTGCCGAAGTACGCAAGGTCTTTGCGCAATTGCGTGGGCTTGACGCCCGCGGCTTTGGCCAATGCCTCACTGCTCACCGTGCCGATGCCGTTCTCGCCCAATCGCGCCAGGCAGCGCAAATAGATGGAGAGACGATAGATCGTCTTGCGAGGAATCTCAGGCCTTCCATTCTTTTTCAACGCCGCGAACAGTAGGGGAATGCCATAGCCAGCGCAAGCCTCTTACCGCGCTATCCGGTCATACATTCCGCCGTGCAAAAAGTCCCGCACGAATGGCTTGGCCAGGAAATCTTTCGGGAAGCCTTGTTCAATTTTGCTCACTTCTTCCAACTGCGCCAGTTGTTTGGCGTTCAACGACCATTTCACGCAATTCAAATTATCCACCAACTGATCAAGCTTGCGTGCGCCGATGATCGGAATGGTATTGCGCCGCGCGCGCAACCAGTTCAGCGCCACTTGTGCGGGCGATTTGCCCGCCGCTTTGGCAATCTTCACGACCGTTTTCGCAATAGCCTCATTCCGCTCCGTGCGCCGCGCGAATGCCGGAGTCTTGTCAAGACGCCGTTCTTCCTTCGCTTTGCCAATATATTTTCCGGTAAGCCAACCGCTCGCCAGCGGTGACCACGGCGTGAGAGTGAGGCCCAACGCTTCCGCCATGGGCAACAACTCACGTTCCGGTGTGCGCTCAATGAGATTATATTCGATCTGCAGGCCCACGAACTGCGTCCAGCCGCGCAACTCCGCCAGCATGTTCGCGCGCGCCACCCACCACGCGGGCGCGTCCGAGATGCCGATATACAGCACCTTGCCCGCGCGCACAAAATCGTCGAACGCCCGCATCACTTCCTCGACCGGCGTCATCTCGTCCCACGCGTGCATCCAGTACAAGTCCACGTGATCGGCGCCCAATCGCTTGAGCGAACCGTGCAACGCCTGCGCCATGTTCTTGCGATGGTTGCCGCCCGCGTTCGGATCGCCGCGGCGCTGGTTGAAGGAAAATTTGGTGGCGATGACAAATTCATCGCGCCGGCCGCGCACGAAATCGCCCACGTATTTCTCGCTTGTGCCCAAAGTGTAACCGTCGGCGGTATCCAAAAAATTGCCGCCTGCGTTGACGTAAGCGTCGAAAACGGATTTGGATTGTTCTTTGTTGGCGCCCCAGCCCCACTCCTCGCCAAAGGTCATCGTGCCCAGGCACAATTCAGAGACGCGCAGACCGGATTTTCCCAGAAGTCGATAATTCATAACCTTGTTTTGTTCTCCTGAATTTAAGTCGAAGCCCGCAGTTGTCCAATCATTTAGTTGACCACGAATCTGCCTTTGTTTCCCATCATCTATTTTCTATCTTCCATCCTCGCGTCTTAGCCTCTTTGCGTCTTTGCGTTAAACATCTTCTCCTCCCGCTGCTTCGATAAATTTTTCAATCAACGCCATCTTACTGTTCTTTTTCCAAACGGCTCCCACCGGAATCAAATCTCCGCGTGGATTTAACGGCACAATCGTCAACCGCGGCCCGGCCATGCACGCAAATGAATCCGGCACCAGCGCATAACCGCGCCCGGATTCCACCGCCGCAATGATACTGGCAATGCCATCGTGTTCTTCCACAACTTCCGGGATGCGTCCCACCGGCGCGAAGAGTGTACTCAGATGTGCGTGATAATCTGGATAATCCTCGCGCGTATAACCGATAAGCGGCTCGTCCACCAATTGCGCCAGCGTGACCGATTTCAGCTTCGCCAGTTTGTGCTTCGGCGCCACGGCGATGCTCATGGTGTAACGCGCCAGCAACTTAAACTCCAGTTCGCGTAACAATTTCGCCCGCGGCTGCACCGTGAGCGCGACTTGCAACTTTCCCTCGCGCACACCGGCGAGCATCTCTTCCGTGGACATATCGTGCAGCGCGATGCGCACTTCCGGGTACTTCTCCTGAAACACCCGCAGCGCCTGCGGCAGGATGCGTACCGTGAGCGACGGCGCGTACCCCACGTGCAATTCGCCGCCAACCTTGTTCGCCACCGCTCGTGCGGTCTTCACGGCATCGTCCGCGCGTTGCAACACGGCGCGTGCTTCCGTGAGAAAAACTTTCCCAGCCTTGGTCAGCTTGAGCGACTTCGCGCTGCGCTCAAACAACTTGAAACCGATCTCGTCTTCCAGGTCACGGATCTGGCGGCTGATGCCCGGCTGCGAGACATGCAGTTTCAACGCCGCGCGCGAAACATTTTCCTGTTCCGCTGCCGCGATGAAATATCGAAGATGCCGCAGTTCCATGGCCGTCCTTACGGGCTGTTGAGCACGCGATAGAACGTCTGCCCGTTAGTGGGGAAGACTGTAAATGGCGAAGTGGCGGTAGTATTGGTCGTCCATGGTCCGAGCACATTCGTTGCCTGCAGGAGCTTTCCGGTTCCCCAATCCAGCACCGGGTTTTGCACGCCGGATTGCAGGTAGAGATAATTGGTCAGGCCCCAGACGCCCAGGCCGCTCGTCGTGCCTATATAAACTTTGCCGTTGGCGATGGTCGGACAATTCATTTTTACATACGACCCCACGCTGCCGGTCCAGAGCAGCTTGGGAAAATTCACGGCGTCGTACGCGCGCAGGTTGCTGTCGCTGTCAATCTCCCAAAGGATGCCATTGGCCGTCCCGTTGGCCGAGAGCGAGAGACCGCCGCTGCGGTCGCTTTCCGTGAAGGATGCCGTGCCCAGGTTAGTGGTGTTGATATTGGTACCGGTGAACTGGAAAGATTTGGTCGTGCTGTTGGCATGCATGAAATAGAGATACTGCATGGACGGCCCCTGCCAATAGACCGGCGATTTGCCCAGCGTGTCGCCGCGGGATTGAGCGCTGAAGGATTGCACGAACCCGCCCACTCCTCCCATGTTGTTGATATCCGCGAGGCTCAAGACCCCGTCCTTGCCCATCCCGACAACATAATGTGTCGGCAGCAACACCGGTCCACCCGAGCCAAAGTCCGTGTCGCCCGAATTGAGCGAAGACCAATTGGTTGGCGTGGTGTAACCCTGCACCACCAGGTTGGTGCTGAGCTTGATGATGGATTCGCCGTAATTGGTCGTGCCGTCAAAAGTCCCGTTGCCCGTCATGACATAAATATTTCCGTTCGTATCCACCGCCGGCGCCATGCCGCCGGACCAGATCGCGCCCTGGCTGCCGGTCGGAGTGGTGTTGAAGGAATACATCTGCGTCAAGTTGGTCGCGTTATAGCCGAGCACAAAACCGTGATAAGCACCCTGGTCGCAATGCGAGCCAAACGCCAGGTACACCACGCCGTTATACAACACCAATCCGGGACGCTGATGTTCCAAGATGGGATTGAATTGGGACCCGCCCGTGATGATCACCGGCCCGCCGAATTTCTCGTTGCCCGTCGTGATGTCCAGCGCATGCAATTCATGGTTCGTCGCCGAATTGGCCACCAGCTTCGTGTCCACATAGAGCGTCCCGCTGGCCGGGTCGATCACCGGCGTGCCCGTGATGCCAACAATCGGCGTCAGGTCGCTGCAACTGGGAGTAAAAGGCGTGCCAAGCTTGTCGTGCCAATACGTGACACCGCCCGAATCCGCGTCAAAGGCGTACACGCTGTTGCTCTCCGTGCAGACGAACACAACATTGTGCGTCCCGCCGGAGAGAGTCAGGTTTTGGACATACAACGGCTGGGCATAAACCTGGCCGTCCACTGTGTCCGTAAATAATTTGCCGAAGTTGTTCGTGACATTAGAGAGGCTCAGGATGACTTCCGTCGTGTTGGCACCCGTCCGGGAAAAATCGTTGTGCTGCATGATCACATTCACTGCGAGGGCCTGCGGCAGCCAGAATGTCATAGCCAGAAAAATGAGCGTGAACGGAATATAGCCAGTCCGGTTCATGGAGGGCTTCGACGTCCGTGTTTGACTGCGCATTGGGGCCACACACCGACTTACAAAAAAGTCCATCCATCTGCTTCCTACCTCTCCCCTCAACAGGGAAAGAATTCCCTGAAGAATTCGCGCATTGAACCCCTGAACCCGATTCGAGACATACCCGATCCATGTCAATTCCCTCTCCGCTCCCATTCTGATGGGAGGGGAGAGGGTCAGGGAGAGGTGAGGGTTCATGGGGAGGGATTGAGGGTGAGGGGTGAGAAAACAATCAGGCCTGCTCCCCGATTTTGACCGGCGGCCTGCGGAAAATTTTGATTCGGATTTCATGTAATGCCTGCTTGTCAGAAACCGTTGTTTAACGCTCCCATATATTTGACTCATGTCCATTAAATTTTTCCGCCGTGCCGCGCGGCGGCGTTCGGTGGAGCAGGTTTTACAGCGACCGGCTTGAGCCGGATATTTTTGAAGCGCACCTTCGCCCCCGACAATGTGTCCGGATCATCGTCGCTGATCCAGTCACGCACCTGTAAGCCAATGAATCCCTTCGCATCCATCGGATCGTGGATCTGCGCGCAGGCCACGCCGTTGAGATATGTCTTGATTGAATCGCCCACTGCCTCGATGCGGAGATGGTTCCAGTCATTCGTGTGGAAAATTTTCTTTCCCTGTTGGGAAAACACATCCGGGTCACCGCCTTCCTGGCCGGGATACAACCATAGCCGCCGCGACTCATCATAGATGCCGCCGCTCCACCAGCGCTGGTCGTAGAGCGACGCCGTCCACCAACGATGATTCGGGCTTGGGTCGATCAGCACCATATATCCGTAAGCGCGACCCGCGGGAATAGTCAGCGAGCGGCCGCCCCAAACCCATTGCGTGTCCTTCGCCGCGAATTGGCCGCGGATATGGACGCCGGAGAACAACTGATGGTCCGCCTTGAAATCGAGTTCGAGGATGAAATTGTCGTACGCGTTCGTCGTGGCCAGCACGCTATTGGTGTCGCTCTCCGAAACCGCCTCGCCCACGATGCACCCGTGATCCACATAAAATTTGGCGTCGCCGGTCTTTACCGTCCAACCTGAGAGATTCTTGCCGTTGAAGAGATGGATCCAGCCTGCTTTGGCGGAAGGCAATTGCACCGTCAACGCCAGCAAAGCAAAAAAGAGCAATTTGATGGCGCGCGTGAATTTCATCCCGCGAATGAGAATAGCGTTTGAGCGAAATAAAACCAACGCAAAGGCACAAAGGCGCAGAGTTTTACGCGAATTACACGAATAAACGCTAATTATTGTCAAAAACTGGCTTTTTTCTTCATTCTGCATTCTGACTTCTTCCTTTCCGGCCTGATTTGGCTTCGTTTTTGCAAGGACACTTTGAGAGCATGAGTTTGGTTAGTGGTTATTGATGAGTCATTTGCGATCAAAAATGGTCTGAAATAATTTGGCTTCGTTTTCTCATTTTTGGGTTTTAATGGAATGCCCTGACAGGGCGATGACAATTCCATGGACTTTCCCCGAGGGCGTTGCCCTCGGCTACTATGGAAGCAACTTTCATCCGCTTTTTGGCGGTTGGCCTCCAACTTGGCCCGTGCAATATCAATTATCTTTTCCATTCACCTACGATTTAAGCAGGAAAAGAATGGAGTGTAATGTTTCCCGGAAACAAAAAAATAAAGGGTGAGGGAGCCGGATTTCGCCGGTTGAGGGCAACCGGCCTACAAGACGAATGCGCAATCACAAATGTAGGCCGTGTGCCCCCACGCGGCGTCCTCGAACTCTTATCACACTCTAGGGGTGGATATAGGTTTCGGAATGTTGGCTGGCATCATAAATCACATCGGCAAAATATGGGACAACAAGAAGCAAAATGAACAGACTTGCGCCGCCAACCAGTAGCGAGAGGGGCAGGTTATGGATCCGGTAATAAAAGTTCATCAATAATAGGGCCGAAACCAGATAAGCAGCAGCAAGGATGGCATCATTCAAAGGAGTTCGACCGCTGGTGCAAACATCAAATCCACCAAAGATGAAGGCCATGAGCGCGCCTAAAACCCAGGGCCGTGAACGGGGAGCACTATCGCCAGCCCGTATTATGAGATACCACGCCAGCACCTTAAAAGTGATTGAGAATGCGAACATGCTATTTGATGAGAAAAGCTAAGACTGCGACCGAATAAACGGCAAGTCTGAAATGTAGTGGGGTGATTGCCGAATTTAACATGGCCACGGTGAGGTATTCGGCCGTCTTTATTTACCAAGCATGATCCATCTATTTAACCTTTCTCAGCCTCGTTCTTGTCCCATCTTTGTCGTATTCGAGAAGGTGCTCGATGTAAGTTTTTTTGGGCTGTCCTAACTGCGTTATCTGTATCGCACGCCAACCTGTCTTATCGTCGTAGAAATATATGAAAATAATCGAATTCATTAACTGATTAGACTGAATATAACTTCGGAAATCATCTGTGATGAGCTTATCGGGGCATTGAATGTTCGTAACGGACAGCATGGGTGGGGGCTGATAGAGTGCTATACATACTGCATTCGTATGGTCTGGAAAGGGCTGCGAGGGGTAAAACGGCGCGCCACATCCAGTGCATGAGATAAATGCCGCCAAAGATAAACCAACTTCAAGACATTGACTTTACTCATAGGGTTGAGTGGCCTAATGAACTAAAGCTGACTCAGGATGGAGAAAACAGCAAGCCCGAACGCCTTATGCCTTTTAGTTATGCTCACCCAAAAAACATGATATTTCACAGTTTGGTTGGCCCGCGCTATTGTCTTCCCATGATGACAATTCGAAAAGCAAATGAACGGGGCCACGCCGAACACGGCTGGCTGGACACATATCACACCTTCAGCTTCGCGGACTATTATGATCCGCAATGGATGGGGTTCCGCAGCTTGCGCGTGATCAACGACGACCTGGTGATGCCCGGCGGCGGCTTTGCCCCGCATCCGCATCGCGACATGGAGATCATCACCTACGTGTTACGCGGCGCGCTGGAGCACAAGGATTCCATGGGCAACGGCAGCGTGATCCGTCCCGGCAACCTCCAGTACATGTCCGCCGGCAGCGGCGTGACGCACAGCGAATTCAATCCGTCAAAGGATGAAGCCGTGCGCCTGTTGCAGATCTGGATCCAGCCGGATGCCAAGGGCCAGAAGCCGCGCTATGCCGAAAAGGCGTTGAGCGACGCGGCGACCGGCCAACTGCATCTTATGACCAGCAAGACCGGACGCGACGGCTCCATTGCCATCCGGCAGGACGTGGACCTGTGGCTCGCGAAACTGGAACCCGGCCAGAAGACCAGTCATGCGCTGGCCGCCGGCCGCAATGCCTGGGTGCACGTGGCCGAAGGCGAAGTGGTCTTGAACGGCAAGACATTGGTCACCGGCGATGCCGCGGCGGTGAGTGAAGAAACGAAGTTGGAACTGTCGGCCAACAAACCGTCGCAGGTGTTGTTATTCGACCTGAACTAATAATTAACTCGGCGGCGGCCAATCGGCCGCCGCCGCCTCAATTATTGATCAACAATATGCTAATTCGAACAGTTACCTTTGATTCCGTTTCATTAACTGCTGCCGAATTTCCGCGAGGTTTTGGAGTGCGCCAGTCCTCTGGCGCTTTTGGAAAACAAAAGGCATTCGAAAGCGGCAGAGGGCTGCCGCAGTCCAAGACGCTATCGCGCCTGTCAATGCATCTAACTTTTCTTAACCGATAAATTATTAGACAACTATGAACACCGACCCGTTTTCAAAACCTGTGGATGCAGGGACCCGCATCGGCCACGTTCACCTGAAGGTGGCCGACCTCGAACGCGCGCTGAAATTTTATCGCGATGTCCTGGGCTTTGAGGTCACGCAACGTTACGGGCGGCAGGCGGTGTTTCTTTCGGCGGGCGGTTACCATCATCACATCGGCCTGAACACCTGGGAGAGCGCGGGCGGTTCACCGCCGCCG
This sequence comes from Verrucomicrobiia bacterium, assembly GCA_036502245.1. GTDB lineage: Bacteria > Verrucomicrobiota > Verrucomicrobiia > Limisphaerales > UBA11358 > UBA11358. The sequence goes on along the minus strand of DASXYX010000026.1, from coordinate 174,887 downwards.
CCCGGTACCACGGGCCTCTATCATGTTGCCATCCTCTATCCCACACGCGTAGCGCTGGCGGACGCCTTGCGCCGCCTTGTCGCCGCAGGCATCCAGCTAGAAGGCGCATCCGATCATGGCGTCAGCGAGGCCATCTATCTGCGCGATCCCGATGGCAATGGCGTGGAACTTTATTGCGACCGTCCGCCGGAACAATGGCCGCGCAGTGCTGACGGCCAGGTGGCTATGACCACGCAACCGCTGGACCTGGAATCGTTGCTCAATGAATTGAAATGAAATCAACCGTCGATGGTGAAAGATTTAGCCCGACCTTCTCCAATATGAGAAAAGACAAGTATTGAAGATTTCTTGTTTCACGAAAAAGCCGTTCGTGAATCCAGTCATGTTAATGCCCAAAAGGCAGACTTGGTAAAAGCCCTCTCCTGGGGGAGAGGGTTGGGTGAGGGCGAACTAAAAAACTAATTTGGATTTGAAAGTAATAACATTTTTAAAGCCCGACCTCATCCTGACCTTCTCCTCCAGGAGAAGGAACAGCGCGAGAACGCTTCTCTATTTTAGGAAATGCTCTCCGACTGACTCAGAATCTTATATTTTAATCAGTGAACCAGACAAAGCCCTTACGGGGGTGAGAAGAATTATTCTTAAAAAGTATGTATCATTTTCTCGCGCGAATGGCTTGCGCGTGCAATGTTTAGCTATGGCAAGGACGTTTTATATCCCAATCATCGTCGGCAGCACGCGGCGCGACCGGCAGAGCATCAAGGTGGCGCGGTTCGTCCTGAAAAAATTGCAAGAGCGCGCCGGCGTCGAGACCGAATTGCTCGACCTGCTCGAATATAATTTCCCCATCATGGAAGAGCGGTTGCATCGCCGCGACGATCCGCCGCCGGGTTTGAAAGAATTTGGCGAAAAGATTGGCTGCGCGGATTCGTTCATCATCGTCTCGCCGGAATACAATAACGGCTATCCCGGCGTTTTGAAAAATGCGCTCGATTATCTGCTGCCCGAATATGAGCGCAAACCCGTGGGCATCGTAACGGTTTCCGCCGGCGGCCATGGAGGCATCACCTGCCTGGCGCAATTGCGGTTGGTCGCCATCGGCATGGGCGCGGTGCCCATCCCGGAGAATTTCACCGTCTCCCGCGTGAACGATAGTTTCAAGGACGATGGCACGCCCGCGGATGCCTCATACGAAAAACGCGCCGCCGGGTTCTTCGATGAATTACTCTGGTTCACCGACGCCATCACCGCAAAAAAAGAGAAAGACCAAAAAATTTCCTGATCAAATAACAATCCACCAAAACTATGCCTACTATCTCTGTCATCTATTTCTCCGGCTCCGGCCACACCACGAAACTTGCCGAGGCGGTCCACAAAGGCGCGGCCTCCGTGGACGGCGTCAAAACCAATCTCATTGCTATCCGGGGAGAGGACATCACGAACGGCCGTTATAAAAACGACGAGGTCTTTGCGCAACTGGACGCGAGCGATGCGATCATTTTCGGCAGCGCCACCTATATGGGCGGTCCGGCGGGACAGTTCAAGACTTTCGCCGATGCGACCGCCGGCAAATGGTTTGCCTCGGCCTGGCGCGACAAGATCGCTTCCGGTTTCAGTGTTTCGGGCAGTCCAAGCGGCGACAAGTTTAACACGCTGCAATACTTTTTTACACTGGCCATGCAACACGGCATGGTTTGGATCGGGCTGGGCGAGATGCCGATGCAGCCCAATGGCATCAACCGCCTGGGCAGCTTCAGTGGCGCGATGGCCCAGGGTGAGAAAGCCCCGGAAGAGTCCCCTAATGAGAACGATAAAAAAACCGGCGAACTTCTCGGCAAACGCGTGGCGCAGTTCGCCTTGAAGTTGAAAAAGTAAATTTCAAGGTTTGGCCCGGCACACCAGCATCGGCGCAAAGCATTTCCGGTACGACCACGCCAGGTATAATTCCAACGCTACCACCACGCATGCCACCGGAATGCCCGATGGCGCGAGGAAGATATGGAGCAGGATGATGTTGACGATGACCGGTGCGAGCAGGGCCAGCGCCAGCGGCACGAAACAATTCAGCAACAATAACGCTCCGCCCAAAACCTGCGTCGCAAAAATGAGCTGGATCATATAGCCGGTCTTCATCAATGCGCCGAAGAAATCAGCGGCGCCCGCCGGCATATCCTTGGGTTGCGGAATGAAATGCAGGAAACCGTTGAGACCGAAGACGAAAAAGGTCAGTCCCAGGAGCAGCCTCGCGATGAGAGTTAGTTTGGCCATAAAGTTCCTTTAATGCGGCTGCACGAGCACCATCCACATGACGCCGAATTTATCGGTCACCATTCCGAAGCGTTTGGAGAAAAACGTCTCTCCCACCGGCATTGCTGCCTGGCCGCCTTCGGACAATGCCTGGAAAGCCTTATCCACTTCTGCCGGCGTTTTCAAAGTCAATGAGACTCCGAAGCCTTCGAACTTCGGGTTGCCCTTGCAGTGCCCGTCCGAAACCAGCACCGTGGCCGCGCCGATCCGCAAGTTCGCGTGCATCACTTTGTCCTTGTTGCCCGGCGGCATATTCTGCTGCGCTTCCGGCGGAGCGTCTTTGTAACGCATCAGCATGAGCACTTTGGCGCCCAGCGCGCGTTGGTAAAACTCGATGGCTTCCTCGCATTTGCCGTCGAAGAACAGGTAGGGTTGGATGATAGCGGTGTCGTACATAATTTCTCTTTTTGGTTTAAAACTATTTCGCCTTGGGATTCATTTCCCAGATCGCGAACACATTCTTTTCCGGGTCCTGGCAGATGGCAAAATAGCCCATGCCGGGCACGGTTGTTTTTGGTTTGCAGACCGCGCCGCCAAGTTTCTTGATCTTCGTCGCCGCCGCGGTCACCGATGCCACGCTGATATAGATCGTCACCGGTTGTTCCGGGCACATGCGTTTCATCACCGCGCCGTCCGGCGTGCCGTCCTTGCCTCCCGTATCCAGGTAAAAATATTCCGGCATGTGGGGCAGGGGATTGATCTTCCAGCCGAACAGCTTGCCGTAGAATTTCGTCGCTCGCGCGGTGTCTTTTGCGGGGATCTCAAACCAGACCAGGCTGCCCGGCGTTTTTTTCGATTTGCTCATAATTTTCTCTCCTTATGTGTTGGTTGATAGTTTACCCGTGCGGCCATGGTGTCAAGCGGCGGCGCGTGACTTTTTCTTTGTACGCATCTTCTGCAAAAACTCTTCCAGCCGCGCCAGCGTCTGTTTGCCGCCTTCGACCGCTCCGAATTCTTTCACGACAAAATCGCGTTTGGCGGTGGACGGGAACACCATATGGATGGAGACCCGTGTTTTGTCCGGCCCCAATGCATCGAACGACCAAGTCGCGAGGAAACTTATTCCAGGCCCTCCTTCCCGATGCCCGCCGTGCGAGAACACCAGACAATCGGGCTTTTCCACCTTCTTGAAGACGCTTTGGTTGGGGTACTTTGTTCCGTCCGGTCCCTGCATCACGTGTTTCCACACGCCACCCGGACGCACATCCATTTTCTCGACGGTGGTTGTGAATCCGCGCGGCCCCCACCAGTTCACCACGTGCTTCGGATTGGTCATCGCCTCCCACACCAGCTCACGCGGCGCATTGACTTCGCGCACGATATAAATCTCGCGATCCAGGTTCTCCACAAAATCCTTGAGCCAAAAGCCGATGATCCGCGTCCAGCCCTTCACAAAATTTTTCCGCGCCAGCATCGGCGATGCTCCGAATGACTCCAACCCTGCGTGCGTCAACCGCAGCCGCGTCTTGCGGCCCCGGCCCGACAACTCGAATGTCACCAGTGAAAGCCCTTCGCGCCCCTCAAACCGCCACGTGTAGGCGATCTTTTTCTGCGGCACCACGTCTGTGATGTGGCAGCGGTGGTCGTGCGTTTTTCCATCGTGCACCACCACAAACCGGAAATCGCAGCCCACCTCCGGCTTGAACTGTTGCATGTCGAAATACCAGCGCTTCATGTCCTCCGGCGAGGTCAACGCGCGCCAGACCAGATTCGTCGGCGCGTCCAGGATACGCTCGATCACGAACGGTTTCGTCTTCATCATTCCCGCCAGCCGTTCCAGGCTCGAGGTCATGCCCTTGGTGAACCCGCCGATATACCGGTTCGCGTCCGGCGTGGTCATCGTCACCTTCGAGCGCAACGTCAATTTCGTTTTGCCCTTTTTCTCCGTAAACGTCGCGTCATGCACGAACTCGAACAGCAGCTTGCCTTTTTTATCGAGGGCGCCACAGGAGATCACCAGGCGTTCGGGCGGTTTGATCTCGCGGAACACACCGCCCATCGGATAATCATCGCCGTTCGGCGCGCGCATCACGTCATAGATCTTGCCGCCGGGACGCACGTCCCATTCGCAAACGGGATTGGTGAAGCCCTTCGGCCCCCACCACTCGGCCAGTTGTTTCGGATCCGTCCACGCCTTGAACACCAGTTCGCGCGGTGCGTCAAATTCGCGCGTGATGACAAATTCATGTCCCAGGTAATCTTTGGTTTTGGTCGTCATAGCGTTAGGCCTTGATCTTGTTTTGCTCCATCAATTTCACAAATTTTTCCACCAGCGACGTCCAGCCGTGCGTGTGCTGGTCCACATCTTCCTGGTCCGGCAGGCCTGTGTGCGTCAATGTGACGCGCGTCGTCTTGCCCAAATCCTCAAAATCCACCGTCACCACGCTCTCCGGCATGGCGTAATGCTCCCACGACCACGTGAACCGCAGCCGCTTGTTCGGGACCACTTCCGTGTATTTGCCAACGGCGATGTGCTCGCCCTTCGTCGGCGAAAGCATGTGGATGCGGAAGGCTCCGCCCGGTTTTACCTCGGCGGTGAGCCCCTTGCATTCAACCTCCTGCGGGCTGAACCATTGCGACAATTGTTTAGGTTCGGCCCAGGCGCGATACACCATCGCGCAGGGCGCATTCAATACCCGTGAGACGGTCAATTTCAGTTCCGATGTTGAGGTCTTATCTGTTGTGCTCATTTTTGTTCTCCTTTTGCAGTTTTTGTAAATATTGGTCCAATCGGTCTAGGCGCTCTTCCCAGAACCGACGATATTCTTCGATCCATTGCTGCGCATCCTTCATCGGGCTGGCGTCCAATTTCAAACGATGCACCCGGCCATCACGACGGCGACGCACCAGGCCGGCACGTTCCAACACGCGCAAATGCTTCGAGATCGCCGGCAACGACATCGAGTACGGCCGCGCCAGGTCGGTGACACAGCGGTCGCCATGGGTGAGATGCTCCAGGATGCGCCGACGCGTCGGGTCCGCCAGCGCCCCAAACGTCCGGTCCAGCAATCGCGATGAACATTTAACCATATGGTTAAATGTTAGCGCAAAAAAATTTTCTGTCAACAGGAATTTTTGTTTTAAATGGATATAGAATTTAATAGCTCTCCCTCACCCTACCCCTTGTTCCTGTGAGGATGAAAACCAACATGCGCATTCGGAAAATTCCATAAACACTTGATTTTCAGATGCCTTTGAATGGTGCAGATATTCATATTCGCTCAATCTGACTAACTGGCAATCCCCGAAGTCACTCCCAAGGCGTGGAATAAAGCATCGCTGCAAGCTCAAGGGCCTATCATCTCATATAAGCCATACTATGAATAAGCATCGCTCGTACGACCCGCTATACTGGCCTTGTCAGGAAGGCACTATGTGTAACACTTACATTAGAGTAAATCTTTATTCAAAGCCTTATTATGGTCTTCCCACATCTTTTTGTAACCGTTGTAACTAATTAATAAATCTTCAATTGCCGGTGTGCCCATGACGAGTAATAAAAATGGTATGATCCTTTTTTGCCAACTTACGCCCCATAAAATAGACACATAGATCAATGCAAAAATCCATACTATAGTATAAATCCAAAAACAAGCCATGATAAATAGAAATTTCTTCCTGCTAAAAAGAGGAGCATTTCGAAGATACAATAAGCCAATTCGCTTTTTATTATAATTCATTTTACTCTTTCATTCTTCAATATAAAGAACAAGGCAATCGCCCGCGGCATCAACGGCAGAGCCCAGAAAAACTCCCGCTTCAAATGCAGCACTAATAAGTGCAAAATTTATGATAGCAACCCCTCCAGCAATTAGCCCCGCCGCCGCCGCTAACTATTTCCCTTCCACTTCCTTCACTTCCGCCGCCGTCAGCCGGAAATCCATCGCCCCAATGATGCCATCCAACTGCTTCGCATTCCGTGCCCCCACGATCGCGCCGGTCACCGCCGGATTATTCAACACCCACGCAATCGCCGTTTCGCCCGGCGTCCGCCCATGCCGCTGACCCACGGCGCGAAGCCGCTCAACAGCCTGGAGATGATGGGAAAGCTTTGGCTCCTTGAAATTGTCATTGCGATTGCGCCAATCGGTTTTGGGCAATGCCGCCAGGCGCTCGCGTGTCATCGCGCCAGTAAGTAATCCAGACGCCATCGGCGAATACACGATCGTGCCCACATTGTTATTTTTGCACCACGGCAACTGCGCCGCTTCCACATCCCGCCGGATGAGCGAGTATGGCGGCTGCAATGAGGTGATGGGCGCGATGGTTTTCAGCTTTTCCATTTCCTCCACGGTGGCATTCGAGAGACCGATCCAGCGTAACTTGCCCTCTTTTTGTAGTGCGGCCAGTGTCTCCCAGCCTTCAATCGTCTCGTTCAGTTCATCCGCCGTCCAATGGATCTGATACAGATCAATAGTGTCCACCTGAAGCCGCCGCAGACTGGCCTCACATTCGCGTCGCACTGAATCCGCGCGCAATGAATAATAAATCTCCTTCTTGTCGTTCCACAACATGCCGCACTTGGTGAAAACATAAGGCCGCGCGCCTTTCCAGCCTTGCAACGCCCGCGCCACAATTTCCTCCGAATGTCCCAGGCCATAGATAGCCGCGGTGTCGATCCAGTTGATGCCCAATTCGAGAGCGCGATGAATGGCTGCGATGGAGTCTTTATCATCCTGCGCGCCCCAGCCAAATTCCCAATCGCCGCCAATGGCCCACGCGCCGAAACCGATGGGCGTGATGTTCAGGTCAGAATTTCCAAGTAATTTCGTTGTCATAGGTAAAAATCAGTCAATTCGTCGTTTCCAATAATCTTTCATCAATTCCTGTGACCATTCCGGTTGATATACTTTGGTGCGTGGCAGAAATTCCACCATTACCGGTTTGATGTCCAGCACGGGGGTGCCATCCACGGCATCCAATTCGGCAACGATCAGCGACTTGCCCTCGCGCCGCACGATTCGGGCAATCGTGCTGCCCAGGCGATTTGGCCGGTTCTTTCCGCGTTGGGCAAAGATTCCGACCTTTGGCCAGGCGGAATTATTGCGGGGATGCCGCGCTCCATGAACGATTTTTCCCGGCTCAACCTGATGAAACACAAAAATGATCTCAGCATGGGAAAAATCCTCGATACCGTCCAAAGCGTCTGTCTCCATCGAATCCGATAAGACAATCCGCGATTCCGCACCACCCCAAAAATCATCTTCCACTGTTTGGCGAGCGCACTCGACATGACCAACAGGGACAACGGACAGATCAAGATTTCCCGGCGCCTCGGTTTTCATGCGCACTATTATAACTGAAGATAAAAATTATTCGAATTCTGTTTCCTGCACGATTCTATTATCTTCTTCGCATGGAAAAGAACCGGATTGAGGCATTCAGCGACGGTGTATTTGCCATCATCATCACCATCATGGTGTTGGACCTGAAAGTTCCCGACCATGCGGATATCGCCGCGCTGAAGCCGCTGCTGCCCGTTTTTCTGACGTATGCCTTGAGCTTTGTTTACGTGGGCATTTATTGGAACAATCATCATCACCTCCTCAAAGCGGCGCATCGCGTAAATGGCGGGATGATGTGGGCCAACCTGCACCTGCTCTTCTGGCTTTCGCTCTTTCCCTTCGTCACGGGCTGGATGGGTGAGAACCATTTCACCATCGCGCCCACCGCAACCTACGGCGCGGTGCTGTTGCTGGCCGCCGTGGCTTATTTCATTCTCCAGTCAACCATCCTCGCGCAACATGATTGCGATTCAAAACTGGCCCGGTCCATCGGCAACGACCGGAAAGGCAAACTCTCGCCGGTCTTTTATGCCACAGGAATTGCGCTGGCGTTTTTCCGTCCATGGCTTTCCTGCGTGATCTTTTTTGTCGTGGCGCTGATGTGGCTCATCCCCGATCGGCGGATAGAGAAGATTGTGAATGAACTGGAAGAGCGCGAATAGGTATCCAGTCATAATATTTTTAAAATTCCGGCTTGGATTTGGACGGAAGAACGAATATGAAAGGTATAGGCCATGAAACTACTAATGACACTGCTGGTATTGGTGTTGCCCGCCGTGGTGAATGCCCAATTCACATTCACCACCAATACCGACGGTTCGCTCAATATTTACGATTATACCGGCCCGAACACCCTTGTCTCGCTGGTCATTCCGTCCATGACCAATGGATTGCCGGTCACAACCATCGGCGAACCGCAGGCTCCCCCGGGGGTAGGCCTGTTCGGTGGTTTCCCGTCCCTTCAAAATGTCACATTCAATACCAATCTCGTGGCCCTTGGGCAGGATATGTTCGCCGGTTGCCGCGCGCTGACCAATATCACTCTGCCTGATAGTCTTCTTAGCATTGGACAGGGAACATTCGAAAGTAGCGGCCTGGTCAGCGCTACGATTGGCAATGGTGTGACCAATATCGCAGACTACGCGTTTCAGGATTGCGGCAGCCTGGCCAGCGTCACGATCGGCACCAACGTCACCAGCATCGGATTTCTGGCATTCGAGTACTGTACCAGCCTCGCCAGCCTTACAATTCCTGACAGCGTCATCACCATGGGACAATTTCCGTTCGAAGGCTGCGTTGGCCTGACCAATGTTGTGATCGGCCACGGCCTGACTAGCATCGGAAGCGGTTTGTTCGCGGCTTGCACTAATCTTACCAGCATTATAATTCCCAATAATATCACTAATATTGGAGGCAGTGCGTTTGGCAATTGCTCTAACTTGTCCAGCGTCATGATCGGCACAAACGTCGCCATCATCAGCCCTCAGGCATTCTATGGTTGCACGAGTTTGACCAACATCGTGATTCCCGGCAGCGTTACCAACATCGGAGACCAGACATTCGAGTCCTGCAATCTGGATTGGATCTTTTTCGCGGGTAATGCCCCCGTCCTTGGTTCAAGCGTGTTCTACGCCACAGCCCCGACGGCTTATTATTTGCCGGGAGCCACTGGTTGGGCCACCTTCAATGCAAACAGCGGGTTGAGTCCGGCAATGCTCTGGAATCCACAGGCACAAACCGGCGATGGCCGCTTTGGCGTGCAGAACAATCAGTTTGGATTCAACATCACCGGCACAACAAACATTCCCATTGTAGTGGAGGCAAACACAAACCTGTCAAACGGCGTCTGGACTCCGTTACAATCCTGCCTTGTGACCAACGGTAGTGTTTATTTCAGTGATCCCCAATGGACGAATTATCCGGAGCGTTATTACAGGTTGAGTTCGCCGTGAAATGGCGGTTCGGTGAATGCGCTGTGAAAATACCTGCTCTACTTGATTTATTTCGGTACGGCTCTGATCTGTTCATCCTCAACTGCGCACTTAAGCCGATTTTTTTGCCAATTTACCATTCTCCCAGCCAATGATCGGAAGATTGAGGGCGCGATTTTCAGCACGAACATTCCTGGCCACACGGCGTAAAGCACGTTCGGCCCGTAAGACAAATGCTGGTGTTTTTGCGTGTTTTTTGCCGATAGATCTGTTCTTCATATGCCGATTATTTGTCGCACATTTTCAATATTATTCAAAGAGGAAAGAGCGATCCGTTTTGCCGGCATATTGCGATTGTCCCAAATCGCCCAACGAGTAGATAGATGTAGATAATCATTTATCAAATGGATAAGACTGCGCCTAAAGCGACGACGAATATCGGCGGCCGGAACATTATGCCCACCCAACCGGACGCGTTGACGCACACGCGCTATGGCCTGTGATGGATTGGACAACCAAAGATAGTGCAATTCAATTTCGTATCCGAGCTTCCGTGCTCGTTGGAGAAGTTGAATATACGTCTTGCCGCTCAGCGTGCTTTCCAAAGCGAATGTGTCTCGTTGTTCCAGACATTCTTCAATTTGTGCAAGCAGCAACCGTCCGGCAGGCAAAGCTCCGGCGCTCGGTTTCAATGGATAAAGTCCGCGAGCTATTTCATCCGCGTTTAGAAAACGAAGACATTTTACTTCTTTGGGGAGAAACTCCTTTGCGAATGTCGTTTTACCTGCGCCATTGCAACCAGCAATCAGGTAAATCGTTGGCATAAGTACTTATTCGCGTCCAGAAAGACTTTTGAGGCATCCCCATCACGCCTTCGAATAAACCTCCGCGCCCTTCTCCACAAACTCCTTTGATTTCGATTCCATCCCGCGTTTAAGCGCTTCCTCTTCGTTAACGCCCTGTTCCGCGGCGTATTTGCGCACGTCCTCGGTGATCTTCATCGAACAGAAATGCGGGCCGCACATGGAGCAGAAATGCGCGCTCTTGGCGCCGTCCTGTGGCAGCGTGGCATCGTGGAACTCCCGCGCCGTCACCGGGTCCAGGCTCAGGTTGAACTGATCCTCCCAGCGGAATTCAAACCGCGCCTTGCTCAAAGCGTTGTCGCGATATTGCGCGCCGGGATGGCCCTTGGCCAGGTCGGCGGCATGCGCTGCGATCTTGTAGGCGATCACCCCGTCTTTCACGTCCTTCTTGTTCGGCAGGCCGAGATGTTCTTTGGGCGTGACGTAACAAAGCATCGCGCAGCCGTACCAACCGATCATCGCCGCGCCGATGCCGCTGGTGATGTGATCGTATCCCGGCGCGATATCCGTGGTGAGCGGCCCCAGCGTGTAAAACGGCGCTTCATGGCACCATTCCAATTGCTTGGCCATGTTTTCTTCGATCATGTGCATGGGCACGTGGCCGGGACCTTCGTTCATCACCTGCACGCCCTTGGCCCACGCGCGCTCGGTCAATTCGCCCTGCACCTTAAGTTCGCCGAATTGCGCCTGGTCGTTCGCGTCTGCGATCGAGCCGGGACGCAAACCGTCGCCGATGCTGAAGCTCACATCGTACGCAGCCATGATATCGCAGATATCGTCCCAGTGGGTGTAGAGGAAATTTTCTTTGTGATGCGCCAGGCACCACTTGGCCATGATGCTGCCGCCGCGCGAAACGATGCCCGTCATGCGCGAAGCGGTGAGCGGAACGAACCGCAACAGCACGCCCGCGTGGATGGTGAAATAATCCACGCCCTGCTCGGCTTGCTCAATCAACGTGTCGCGGAAAATTTCCCACGTGAGGTCTTCGGCTTTGCCGCCGACTTTTTCGAGCGCCTGGTAAATGGGCACCGTCCCGATGGGTACGGGTGAATTGCGCAGGATCCATTCGCGCGTAGCGTGGATGTTTTTGCCCGTGGAAAGATCCATCACCGTGTCCGCGCCCCATTTGGTGGCCCAGCGCATCTTCTCCACTTCCTCCTCAATGGACGACGCCACCGCGCTGTTGCCGATGTTCGCATTGATCTTCACGAGAAAATTGCGCCCGATAATCATCGGCTCCAACTCAGGATGATTGATGTTCGAGGGAATGATGGCCCGGCCTGCCGCCACTTCACTGCGAACAAATTCCGGTGTGATCTCTTTGGGAATGCGTTGCGGGAAACGGCGGAAAACGCCCGGGGTAAATCCTGTCTCAGGATTCTGTGACGATCCCGCATGTTGCTTATTCAACTCATTTCGCACGGTATCATTGCTTAATTCCGCAATCCGCATTTCGCACTCAGCAATTTTCGTGTTCTCGCGTATCGCGATATATTCCATCTCCGGCGTGATGATGCCCGCGCGGGCGTAGGCCAATTGCGTGACCGTTTTTCCCGCCTTGGCCCGCAACGTCTTGCGGCGTGGCGCAGTCAAACCCTCCAAACGCAGGGGCGTCTCATCCTGCCGTTTGGCATGACTCAAACCGCGATGCTTTTCTGAAAGATAACCGTCATCGATGGGTTTCACTTCGCGGCCGTCATATTCCTCCACATCACCACGTTCGCGGGTCCAGCGCGCGCGCAAAGCGGGCAAACCCTCTTCGACGGTGCCATTAAAATCCGGATCGCCCCACGGTCCACTGCAATCATATACGCGTACGGGTTCGTTCGCTTCGGTCTCACCGTTGAAACCTTTGGTGGGCGAAAGCTCGATCTCGCGCATCGGCACCCGCACATCGGAATGAGTGCGGCCCTGGACGTAAATGCGTTTGCTGGCGGGCAACTGCTCGCTGCTATGCGGCTCGAATGAATCTTTGGATGCGATCATAATCTTCTTATATGCGCCGGGAATGAGGGGAGAAAAGCAGTTTCACTTTCCTACGCCAGCATTACCTGGATCAGGTTCACGGGTCTTTCGCGTTCCGCGCGAAACTCTCAGCCTTGCGCCGCATCATGCAACGCCGGTTGGCTCCCCGAACACGATAAAAGCTAAGTTGAATTGCCCGTAGCGTCAAGCGTCACCGCCGGCCAAACGGCCCAAAGTTCCATGTCAGGCAAAAGTTGGCCGTCACTTCTGAGCTGTCCCGGCCTACAGCCGAACCGGCCAGCAGAGATAATACAATGTTCTGTTTCACGGAATACTGCACACCGCCATCAAAATTTAGATTTGCCGGCACGCCGGCATCGCTGTTTGGGATGGTGGCATACGCCTCGCCCACGAGCGTCCATGTGTCATTCAATTGCTGTCGGATGGTTTGCCCCACGAACCACCGATCCGCGTTGAAAACAGCATGTGTGGCGTCAGCCTTGATGTAGCCAACATCCGAATCCACCGACGTTTTTCCACGCGAATATGTCGCAATCAAAAAAATATCCGCGTCCGGTTTGCCCGTCCCCAGTCTAACCGCAGGCGAAGCCGTGGGCGCTTTTACGTCCAGCCGCGCGGTCAAACGGAACTTGTCGTTGCCATCGCCTAACAGCCGGATTTTGGTCTCGGCAGTCAAGTCAGTGATGCCATTGGCGTCCATGCCGCCGTCCTGCCATTGATAACCGAACACCACACCCATTTCCTCGCGATGCGTGATACCGATGACCAGGTTGAAATAATACGTGTTCAGGTCCGTGGAACCCGCACGGTTGAACTGCCAGCCCGAATTCAATTGCAATTGTCGATAGTCCACCGGATCCGCATCGTCCGTGGTCAATGGCGCCACGGCCCGGGCCAATTGCGGCAACAGGATCACCGTCGCTAAAATGACATATCTTGTCTGAATAATTTTATAGGCTGAAGGTTGACAAAAACCGCGCCAGCATATACCCCTATCCCCTATACAACGTCAAGCGCGTTTTGGAATGGCGCGCTGTGGATTCCGCACCGAATCATTTTATGAAAGCCAAGTATGTCCGCCCTGGTCTGGAAAAACGCGCTCTCACCGTCCGCCTCCGCCGTATCAAAGGCCAGATCGAGGGCATCGAGAAGATGGTCGAGGCCGACACCGATTCATCCGACGTCCTCATGCAGGTCGTTTCCGTGCGCGGGGCCCTTAAATCCTTCAGCGAAGAGGTCATCGAATCCCGCCTGCACGAATTCATCGAGCATTCCGCCCGCAAATCCGAAGGCCGGCAGGATCTTCGTTCAGTATTGACGATGTTGGAACGTTATATCGGATAAAATTTATGCCAGCCGAAAAAATATTAAATGGACAGCGCGCCGCCGACTTGATCCGCGACGCGGCCACCCAGGAGATCCCCGAAGTGCTGCAACGGCTCAACTCCACGCCCAACGGCCTAAAGGAAGAGGAAGCCGCCGAACGCCTGGAAGTGTTCGGCCCGAACGAGGTCGGCCAGGAAAAACAGCACGGCTGGCTGCACCGCCTTTGGGTCGCGGTCCGCAACCCTCTCGTCATCCTGCTGGCTGTCATCGCCTGCATCACCCTGGCCACGGCCGGAAGCGCCAGCGATTATATCGGTGGCGGTGTCATGGTGGGCATGATCGTGCTCGCCGTCTCACTGCGTCTCATCCAGGAAACCAAAGCCGACAACGCCGCGGCCAAGCTCAAAGCCATGATCAAAGTCACGGCTACCGTCCTTCGCGACGGCCAGCCAAAGGAAGTCCCTTTGAAAGATCTCGTGCCCGGCGACGTCGTGAAACTCTCCGCCGGCGACATGATCCCCGGCGATGTCCGCCTGCTCTCCGCCAAAGATCTGTTCATCATCCAGGCCACGCTCACCGGCGAATCGTTGCCGGTCGAAAAAAATGACGCGCGCGACCCCCGCCCCGACATCCAACCCATCGAACACACCAATCTTTGTTTCCTGGGTACCAGCGTGGAAAGCGGCTCCGCCACCGCCGTCATCGTGGCCACGGGTTCACAGAGTTATTTCGGCAAGATGGCCACCAGTCTGGCCGCCCAACAGGTCGAGACTGCCTTCGATAAGGGAATCAAAAAGTTCGTCTGGCTCATGATCAGCTTTATGGCGGTCATGGCCCCGGCTGTGTTCTTCATCAACGGATTCACCAAGCATAGCTGGGGCAAGGACACCTTCCTCTTTGCCCTCGTCATCGCCGTCGGGTTGACGCCCGAAATGCTCCCGATGATCGTTTCCGTCTGCCTTTCCAAGGGTGCTCTCGCCATGTCGAAGAAAAAGGTCATCGTCAAACGCCTGAACTCCATCCAGAACTTCGGCGCCATGAACGTCCTCTGCACCGACAAGACCGGCACCCTTACCATCGACCATGTCATCCTCGAAATCCACTGCGACGTCTTCAAAAATGAAAGCGAAGCGGTCCTGCGCGATGCTTTCCTCATCAGCCATTTCCAGACCGGTTTGAAGAACGTCCTCGACCGCGCCGTCCTCAAATACACCGAACTGCATCGCGAACTCAGCGTCGATAAAATCAATAAAGTGGACGAGATCCCGTTCGATTTTTCCCGCCGCATGATGTCCGTGGTGGTGGAAGGCCCCGATGGCCAGCGGCAACTCCTCACTAAAGGCGCGCCCGAATCCGTCTTCCGCAAATGCACCCATTTCCAGAGCGACGGCGAAATCTTTGAGATGGAACCGATCCTCGTCGGCAACCTCATCGAGCAGGTCAATTCCTTGAGCGAAGACGGCTTCCGCGTCCTCGCCATCGCCAATAAAAAAGTGGATTCCAAAGCTGCCTATTCCAAAATGGATGAAGAAGACCTCGTTTTGACCGGCTACCTCGCCTTTCTCGATCCACCCAAGGACACCGCTGCCAAAGCGATTGAAGCCCTCCGGCAACATGGTGTGGCCGTAAAAGTCCTCACCGGCGACAATGACCTCGTCACCCGCAAAGTTTGCAGTGAAGTCGGCATCCATTCTGAAAAAATCGTCCTCGGCAACGACGTGGAAAAGATGTCCGACGAAGAATTGGCCGAGGTGGTGGATCGCGTGGACATCTACGCCCGCCTATCGCCAGCGCATAAAAAACGAGTCGTCCAGGCTCTCCAAAAAAAGAAACACGTCGTCGGTTTCATGGGCGACGGCATCAACGACGCCCCGGCCCTGCGCGCCGCCGACGTCGGCATCTCCGTGGATAACGCCGTGGACATCGCTAAGGAATCCGCCGACATGATCCTGCTGGAGAAAAATTTGATGGTCCTGGAAGAAGGCGTGATTGAAGGCCGAAAAATTTTCGCCAACATCCTGAAATACATTCGCATGGGCGCCAGTTCCAATTTCGGGAATATGTTCAGTATGTTGGGCGCCAGCGCCTGGTTTCCCTTCCTGCCCATGCAGCCCATCCAGATCCTGACCAACAACCTGCTTTACGATTTCTCGCAGGTGCCCATCCCCACCGACAACGTCGGTGAACAGTTCACCGCCAAACCCCGTCCGTGGCACTTTGGCGAACTCACTAAATTCATTGTCTTTATCGGGCCCATCAGCTCGATTTTCGACTACACCACCTTTTGTGTGATGTGGTTTTATTTCAAATGCAGCAATCTCAATCTGATGCCGCCGCCAGAACTGGCCGCTCGTTTCGCCAACACCTCCGGTGACGCGAACCATACCTATGCGGCTGCGTTGTTCAACACTGCCTGGTTCGTCGAATCGTTGATGACCCAAACCCTCATCATTCATGTCATCCGCACCAATTTACTGCCTTTCGTCCAATCCCGGGCGAGCTGGCAATTGACCATGACCACCATTGCTATCATGTTAGTTGGCGCAGCGCTGCCGTTTTCACCTCTGGCCGCTCCGCTGGGCTTTGTGCCGTTGCCCTGGCAGTTCTGGCCGATTTTGGCCGCTACCCTGCTTTGCTACCTCGGCCTGACCCAGATCATCAAAGTGTGGTTGGTGCGCAAAGGCTGGATCTGACGCAATAGAGCGTTTTAAAAAATAATGTGGCCGTTCGGAGCGAGGATTTTTGGGGTTTTGGCGAGGCTTCGCCGAAGGAGCATGTTTGAAAACCCTGTGACTGAGCTGAAACGACGCCAAAACCAAAAAAGACCGCTTCTCATCTCTCCCCCCCGAATGGCTACAGTATTTTTTAAACCGCTCCAGCTTCATCCTCACATCTCCATCCCGTAGCAGCCGGCGTGAGCCGGCTCTGAATCAAGCTTGCGCGCCTGGCCCTTCTCATCGCTTCCATGTGCGTCACACTTTTCGGGTCACGCGTGTTTTATGGTCTGTCCCCTCGAAGTTGAAAGTTGAATGTTCCCATTTTTATTCTCTGTTATCTCCGTTCACTCCTGTTCAACTTCATTAAACCTCCTGTGATTAAATAAAAAGCCGTTCCGCATCACACGGAACGGCGTTATTAGGCACGAGCAAGGTGATCAACTGTTGCTCAAGCCTCAAATGATTTTCCGCAGCCACAACTGTGTTTGGCATTGGGATTGGTGATCTTGAACCCACCGGCGGTCAGCGAATCGCTGAAATCCACCTGGCAACCGCGCAAAAAATTCGCGCTGACAGGATCCACCAAAACACTTACTCCACTCTCTTCAGAAATCAGGTCTCCATCTCGCTGCTCATCAAACACCATGCCGTACTGCATGCCGGAACAACCGCCTTCTTCAATATAGAGGCGCAGGTTTTTCCCGGCATTTTCCGGTTTGGCCAGGAGCGCTCTCACCTCGGCGAGGGCATCTCCGGTCAGGTTGATCGCTGGCTCCTTTGTCGCTGTTTCACTCATTTTCTGGTGCAAGCTAATCCCGTGTGGCGCGGGTGTCAAATGCTGCGGTCAACTTTTTGGCGCAGTTCCTTCTCTCGCGGGAGCGGGAGAAGGTGTCCGCAGGACGGATGAGGGATAAAGGGGAAAACAAGATTTTGCGCCGGGATGAGTGCTGACATCAGAAATTTGGATATTATCAGCTAACTTTTTGGTGATGGCAGCGAAGCCCGCATTTTTTCAAGCGAATCCTTCAACTGCGGCAGCCAGTATTCCATTCGGTTGATGAATTTATTCGGATCCGCCACGTCCAACGTCTCGATCAGGGACAACGCCTGCAACCCCGCCTTCTTCGTCCAAAACGGGTCCGCGGTTTCGCCGTCGCGCAAATTGTTCTCATAAAAAACATCGAGATAGTTGGCGAGCGCCTGGTGAAGCAATGCCGCCTGGTTCGTCCCCGTGGCCAGCGCGGCCTTTTGCTCGAGCGCTGCTCCCAATCCCACTTGCGCCATACTGCGTGTGGAAACTGCCGCAGTCATATCTGGATTCAACGGCAGTGTGTAATAATTGGTGGCGACATCGTAATTTGTGAGTTGCACGGAACAATCGCCGATGTAATTGCATGCCAATGCGCCAAATTCATTGGTCGGGTTCCTTTGGTAAAGCTCATAGAACACATTCGTTGCGAGGGGAAAATTCGCGGTCAAATTATTGGTGTCAGTCGATGGCATCTGCATCAGCGTTTTGCCATAGGCCAGTAACGTTTGGTTCAGCAGGTCCGGATAATTGGTGTCGGCTTCAAGGTCGGTCTTTAGCTGAGTGAAATAGCCATTGATCGCCTCGGTAAAATCCTGGCGCTCCGCCGCGGACCGGCCGGCCATCAATCGCGCTGCGTAATCCAGGTCCTTGTTGGTAGGAAAATTCTGGTAAACGAACTCGTAATTCTTTTCAGCATCCAGGTAATTGGTGCCGCCCTGGCGGAAGAAATGCTCAGCGACCCACCATTGCGCCTGGGGGGCGAATTCACTGGTCGGATATTGGGCAATGAAATTGGTGAACAGCGCAAACGCATTGGATTCATTGCCGGCCTCCGAGTTGGCCAGCGCCAGCAAGTATGTCACCTGCGACCGAAGGTCATTGGTGGGAAAATTTCCCAGCCAGTTCGTATAAGCTACGATCGTTTTGGTCCAGTCGTTCTCCAGTTCGTAACTGCGCGCGATGGAAAAGTCCACCTGCGGGCGCAAAGGCGAATTGGTGAACTCCTTTTCGAACTTCAGGAATTGTTGCAGCGCCGCCGCCGGCTGGCTCGCCTCCGCCAGGCTTTCTCCGAAAAGCAGCTCGCTGCCGCTATCCGCCTCGCTTGATGGGTAGTTGGTCAAAATTTGCGCCATCGCATTGCTGGCAACCGTCAGGTTGGTCAACGCGAGGCTGGTCCGCAAAATTTGATACTCCACCGGCTCGCCAAGCATCTGGACCACCGTGGCATTCGTAAAATCATTTTCTACGGATAAATAGTTGTTAAGCGCATTGGTGAAATCATGCGCCGCAAATTCCACGTCGCCGGCCTTGAACTTTGCTACGGCCAGATCTTCCGGCAACAGGTTCGTCGCCGCCTGGAAATCAGGCAAACTGTCAGCGTAATCCTTTTCCAGCCAAAAACACCACCCACGATTCAGACGCGCCTCCCCGGCCATTGGGCTGTTGGGATAACCGGAAATAAACTGCCCAAGATTTGCCTGCGCCGCGGCCAAAAGATTCGTGTCGGTCGTCCGACCCGCATAATCCCTCAATTGCAATTCACCCAGTGCCAGTAAAGCTGCGTCTGCCTCCGGCGAATTGGTCAACGGACTGATACTGTTTTCCGCCGGGGCGTATTGTTGTTCCTGGATCGCCAGGCGGGTGATTTGTAAAATGGCCTGCCGCAGGCGTTCCTCCGGCGTATTCGTCGCCAGGTTTTCTGAATACGCGGCGATGGCGCCCGCCATTTGCCCCATCTGCTCCAGCACATTCGCGCGCATCACGACGCTTTCCGCCATCAGATCATTGTTGCCCAAAATTTTTGCCGCTTGATACAGATTGCTCGATGCTTCAAACGCCACCGGCAAATTGCTCGTTGCCAGGTTCAACTGATAAAACAGCCGTTCCAATCCGGCGTAGAGGTCGGGCGTGAGGATTTTTGAATTGATGGATTTCAATACCATCAACGCATTCGTGTTTTTGCCTTCGACGGATAATCCCTGGGCCCACAACTCGCGGCCCCACGAGATCAGATTGTTGCCTGGGTCCAACTGCGCCGCGTGTTCAAAAACCCCGTTCGTCTGCTCAAATAATGAGATGGCCTCCGGCCATTGATTGGCCCATCTAAGCGAATCGGCCTGATCGTCCGTCGCTTGAAGGCGCAATGATGAATTGGGATAATTCTGCACGAGCGAGCCAAAAGTTTCCGCCGCCGCCGTAAAATCATGCCCGGCAAATTCAACCTCCCCGATCCAATAGACATACTGGTCGGCCAATGCCCCGGCCTTATCCATATTTTGCCTGAGCAAAACGATGGCATTAGTGAAGTCGTTTTGTTTGTAGGCCGACTGGGCTTCCATCAGCACCGACTCCGGCACGTTCGTGGAATCGGGAAACCGTTGGATGAACTGCGCAAATCCAGTCTCGGCCAGCGGATAATTCCCGTCCTGATACGCGACCACCGCGGCATTGTAAACGCGCTGCGACCTTTTCCCATCGGCGGCGGCAAAGAGCTGTCCCGCACTCAAAAGCAGCGCGAACAAAATTAATGTGGATTGCCGCCGTAATATCACGGCTTGATTCTAGACAATTCTATTCGACCGCGAAAAGCCTGAATATTTTCAGGCTTTTACCAATGACTGGCTTCTCGTCTTCGGCAGAACGCTTTTCAAATATTGTCCAGTGTAGCTTTCATTGCACCCTATGATCTTTTCCGGCGGACCTTCGGCAATGATTCTGCCGCCCCGCGCGCCGCCTTCCGGCCCCAAATCGATGATCCAATCCGCTGTCTTTATCACATCCAGGTTGTGCTCGATGATCAGCAGGGTATTCCCCGTTTCGCGTAATTTGAACAGAACCTCCAACAACTTCGCTACGTCATGAAAATGCAACCCCGTAGTCGGCTCGTCCAAAATATAAAGTGTTTTACCCGTTGCCTTGCGGCACAACTCGCTGGCCAGCTTCACCCGTTGAGCTTCGCCGCCGCTCAAAGTCGTGGCCTGCTGCCCCAAATGTATATAGCCCAAACCGACCTCCGCCAGCGTCAGCAATGGATCATAAATTTTAGGCACCGCGCGGAAAAAATCCACGCCCTCATCCACCGTCATGTCCAGGACGTCTGCGATATTTTTCCCTTTATATGAAATCTCCAGCGTCTCGCGATTGTACCGTTTCCCGCCGCAGGCTTCGCAGGTCACATACACCGCCGGCAAAAAGTTCATTTCAATCTTCAACACGCCGTCGCCCTCGCACTTCTCGCAACGACCACCCTTGACGTTGAAGCTGAATCGGCCTGGCTCGTACCCGCGCACCTTGGCCGCTGGCAACCGCGCGAATAGGTCGCGGATATGATTGAACATACCCGTGTACGTCGCTGGATTGCTCCGCGGCGTCCGCCCGATCGGCGTCTGGTCAATGACAATGACCTTGTCGAGATTCTCGAATCCTTTTAGCGATTTATGCGCTCCCGGGATCTCTTTCGACCCGTAAAATTTTCGGAACAGTGCCCGCTGCAAAATATCGTTCACCAATGTGCTTTTCCCCGATCCGCTCACACCGGTTACACATGTCAAAGTCCCCAGTGGAATGCGTACGTCTATTTTTTGGAGATTGTTCTCGGCAGCACCCAACAGTTCCAGCCAGCCTTTGTCCTCCGATGGAGCATTTCGCTTTTTGGGAACGGGAATCTGCAACTCGCCGGTCAGATATTTCCCTGTGAGAGAACTTTTGTTCGCGAGAATGTCCGACAGTGGTCCAGATGCCACCAATTCACCGCCATGAACACCCGCGCCCGGCCCCAGATCCAGGATATAATCCGCATGGCGAATGGTGTCGGCGTCATGCTCAACCACCAGCACCGTGTTCCCAAGGTCCCGCAGCCCCTTGAGTGTCGCCAGTAATCGGTCGTTGTCGCGCTGGTGCAGGCCGATGCTCGGTTCGTCCAACACATAGAGCACCCCCACCAGCGCCGCCCCGATTTGCGTGGCCAGCCGGATGCGTTGCGCCTCGCCCCCGCTCAATGTGCCGCTCTCCCGGTCCAGCGTCAGGTACCCAAGTCCGACATTCTTCAAAAAGCCAAGCCGCTCGCGAATCTCTTTAATCACTTCACCGGCGATCTTTAGCTGAAATTCCGAAAGCCTCAACGTGGAGAAAAACTCGTCCGCCTTCTCCACAGAAAGATTACAAACATCCATGATCGACAAACCCGGGATCTTCAATTTTCCTCGTGACGCCGGCTTGAACCGGGACGCAAACGCCTCGTCCCCCAGCGTGACTGCCAGGATTTCCGGCTTCAGCCGTCGCCCCTTGCATGCGTCGCAAAATTGCGGGCTCATATACTGCTTGAGCCGGTTGCGGATGAACTCGCTTTCACTTTCCGTGGCATGACGCTCCAAATTAGGCAGCACGCCCTCAAACGGTCGCGAGATCTTGCTCACTTTGCCCGCGCGCCAGAATGAAAAATCCATCTCCTCCTCGCCCGAACCGTGCATCAAAACCTTCTTGAAATCTTCCGGCAAATCTTTGTATGCGGTGTCCAGGCCGATATTGAAATGCCCCGCGATCGACCGCAGCAATGCCTTGTAATAAATGTTCATCCGCTTGCCCGAACGCCGCCACGGCTGGATGGCGCTCTCCAACGGCTGCTCCGGATCGGGGACCACCAGATGTTCGTCAAAAATCATCTTTTGCCCCAGGCCATGACACACCGGACAAGCCCCTGCGGGCGCGTTGAACGAAAAATGTTTCGGCGTCGGCGGATCAAAACTCTTTCCCGTCGCCGGCGAACACATCTTGTTCGAATGCAACGTCTCGATCCAACTATCCGCAGCCGCGCCGGGCGATTGATGCAACGCCAGCAGCACACCATCCCCCCA
Organism: Verrucomicrobiia bacterium; assembly: GCA_036502245.1. GTDB lineage: Bacteria > Verrucomicrobiota > Verrucomicrobiia > Limisphaerales > UBA11358 > UBA11358. The sequence continues at coordinate 152,589 of DASXYX010000026.1, read as the reverse complement.
GCGCAAAGCCGTTTCCACCGAATCTCCCAGGCGCACGCGGATCTTGTCATCGATCACCAACCGGTCCACCACCGCCTCAATGTTATGGAACTTCTTCTTGTCCAATTTGACCGGACGATTCGTGTCCCCAAGTTCAACCAATTCGCCGTCCACGCGCGCACGGACAAAACCTTCCCGCGCCAAACGCTCAAAGACATCGCGGAATTCGCCCTTCTGCCGGCGCACCACTGGCGCCAGCAACATCACTTTCGTTTTGGCCGGCAATGCCAGGATCTTGTCCACGACGTCACTCGTGCTTTGCGGCACGATTGGCACGCCGGTCTCGGGACAATGCGCCTGACCGATATGCGCGTACAGCAAACGCAGGTAATCGTAAATCTCCGTCGTCGTGGCGATGATCGAGCGCGGGCTGCTCCCGGAACTTCTCTGCTCGATGGCGATCGCCGGCGAAAGACCCTCGATGAAATCCACATCCGGCTTTTGCATCTGGTCCAGGAACTGGCGCGCGTAGGCTGAAAGCGACTCCACGTACTTGCGCTGCCCCTCGGCATAGATCGTGTCAAAGGCCAGCGACGATTTGCCGCTGCCGCTCAAGCCGGTGATCACCACCAACTTGTCGCGCGGGATCTGCAAGGTAAGATCCTTGAGGTTGTGTTCACGCGCTCCACCAATACGAATAAATTCTTTGCTCATTCTGCCAAATCTTTTGATTCAAATAACCGGTAAGATTAACAGAAAGGCTGGCAAAAGTAAAATTGCTCCCGCAAAAAATCGTAAAAAAGGCGAGAAAGGATAAACAAGTGAAGGATGAGGATGATTTTTAACCACGAATGAACATAGATGAACACGGATTTTCGCCGCGAAAGAACGCAAGGAACACAAGAGAGGTTTTTGAACAGAAGAGAACAAAGGTTTTTAACCGCTAATTCACGCTAACGGACGCTAATCAAATGTGAAAGCGGTCCCGATGTATCGGGACCGCAGTCCAAGACGGCAAGCGTTATGGAAGGCCAAGCTGAGTTTTGCGCCAGCTTGTGGAGTGCGCCAGTCCTCTGGCGCTGTTGAAAACAACCATGGATAAACACACGAATTATTGGCCGCAAAAAAATGTTCCAATGCCCCCTGTTACGGCACTGTATATTCGAGGCGATAATACTCGTTCGTGCTGGTCATTGGCATTATTTCCAGGTTTTGACCCTCAAAAACAAATGGCGGGGTTGTCACTGGAATCCAATCGGGCGGTGAAAAAGTCGTCGAAGCTTCCAAGATAAAATTGGTCGACGCCGAGTTCGGCCAGTAAATCAGCAAATAGCTTTCATAAGTCGATAATCCCAGCATGGGGAGGGGAGCTATCGTGATTGCGCCTGAGTCACCGAGGTGTCCATTCAAGTCGTCAGCCTGCAATACCACATTCGTTGCCGGTTCGCTGACTGTCACAAGGCCTGACCATAAACCATTTGTGAAGGTGATCGGCAGTTGAGGTTGAATCGGAAGGTCATTGGTTGCACTCAAATCAACCGTACCATCGAAATTACTCACAACTCCGCCGAGTTCGTTCATTGCCTGGATTGTCGCCGGGATAGGCGTATTTACGAATCCACTCGACGGTAATGATCCCCAAGTGAAATGATCCAAGTTGGACTCGACCAGTTCGGTGCTGATAATCTGTATGCCGCACAATAACGCATTTCCACTCGTTCCATCCTGCACCGTTAATACCAACGGCTGGCCGTTTTGCACCGAAATATTACGCCACCGCGCGTATTGCACTCCTTCCGTCCAAACCGGGATAGAGGTGACATTCGGGTCTGACGAACTCTTCACCCCATAATCTGCCCCGCCTGCCGCCAGATCAAAAATACTGCCCGGCGAATATGCCAATACATCATACTGCCCCGCGGGCAGGTTCGTGATCGTCACCAAGTCATTCCCTCCATCCAGTGGATACACATATTTGTGATACATTGGATCCGTGGAGTTATCTGTCCATAGCCCCGGCGCATCGGAGACATTTACTCCGATTGGAGTCGGTGTCCTATCAGACAGATCCAGGTTCGTCACTGTCCCGGAATAGCGCGCCACCCCTTGTGATACATCGCAGTCATAAAAATTCCAGAAATCATTCACTGTTAGACCCACTGCCGCAAATCCGGTCTTCTGACTCGGTTGTCCATGGCCATTGTCATATCCAAGGTCCACGTCCAATAAAAACCCGTTTGCTGGATAATTAGTCGTCAGTACTGTCAGGACCGCATTGGAACTTAGCATAGCCCCTTCAACATTGGTGACCTCTACTGCATAGTTGCCAGCCTGATCCATTTGCACATTCGTGAGTGTTAATGTCACGTTCGTCGCTCCGACAAGGTTTGTCGTGTCAAAAGTCCATTGGTAACTCAAATTGTTGCCGCTCGCCGTGACATTAAATGTCGCTTGTGAACCTTGCAGCACAGTTTCATTGGTCGGTTGGTCTATAATCTCTGGCGGCGCATTGCTGACAGGGCTACTACTGATGATCTGCACCCCACACAATAAAGCATTTCCACTTGATCCAACCCGTACTGTTAATACCAGCGGTTGGCCGTTCGTAACCGCCACACTGCGCCACCGCGCATATTGCACTCCTTCGGTCCATACCGGGATCGATGTTACATTCGGATCTGACGAGCTTTTCACCCCGTAATCCGTCCCACCCGCCGCCAAGTCAAAACTACTCCCAGGTGAATACGCCAGCACATCATATTGCCCGGTCGGCAGGTTCGTGAACGTCACCACATTGTTCCCACCGTCCAACGGATACACATAATACTCATACATCGGGTCCGTCGAGTTATCTCCCCACAGTCCCGGCGCATCTGAAACATTCACTCCGACCGAAGTCGGTGTCTTATCATACAGCTCCAAGTTCGTCACTGTCCCAGAATGCCGTGCCACTCCTTGCGACACGTCACAGTCATAAAAATTCCAAAAATCGTTGGTCGTTAAACCTACTGCCGCATATCCTTCTTTCTGACTCGGCTGTCCGTGGCCATTGTCAAATCCTAGATCCAGATTCAATAAAAATCCATTCGTTGGAGAGTTAGTCGTCAGCACCGTCAACACAGCATTGGAACTAAGCACCGATCCACCAGCATTACTGACCACAATCGCATAAGTGCCAGCCTGAGCGAACTGTACATTGGTCAGTGTCAACGTCACATTGGTATCTCCAACAAGAAGATTTGTTGCATCAAACATCCATTGGTAGCTCAAATTGCTGCCGCTAGCCGTGACACCAAAGGTCGCCTGGGAACCTTCCAGAACGGTTTCATTCGTTGGCTGATTTATAATCTGCGGACCAGCCGGCGTATTGCTGCTGTTGATGATCTGTACGCCGCATAACAATGCGTTTCCACTCAGAGCCCCATTCATAACCGTTAAAACCAATGGCTGGCCGTTCTGTACCGACACATTGCGCCACCGCGCATATTGTACTCCTTCAGTCCAAACCGGAATTGTGCTGACATTCAAATCTGCCGAGGTATTCACCCCATAATTTGTCCCACCCGCAGTCAGGTCAAAATTACCGTCCGGCGAGTATGCCAGCACATCATATTGACCCGTCGGCAAGTTCGTGAATGTCACTACATCGTTCCCGCCATCCAATGGATATACATATATATGGTACATCGGGTCCGTCGAGTTATCCCCCCACACCCCCGGAGCATCCGAAACATTTACTCCTGTCGGGCTGTGCGTCCCATCCGATAGCTCCAGATTCGTCACCGTTCCAGAATTGCGCACTTGTGTTGACGACACATCCGCATCATAAAAATTCCAAAAATCGTTGGTCGTCACGCCAACCGCTGCAAATCCCGTCTTCTGGCTCCCCTGTCCCAGGCCATTGTCAGATCCGAGATCAAGGTTCAATAAAAAGTTGGTCGGCAATTTGACCGCACACACTGAGGGAGTAAAACCGAATGTCGCTAAATAGAAGACTGTCCAAAAAGCCAATAACCAATGATTAACATTAGCTTTCCCATGCCGTTTTATAATTGATTTCATAGCCGATTTAATTGTCTGCCTGCTCGAGCCATTCATCATATAAGAGGCAACTTAAATTATAATCAAGTTAAAAATCGGAGCTAATGGAAGATGAAAACAGGCGCGAAAAGGCTTGCAATACTTCGGAGCAGGCAGAAAATCGCGAAAAACAGCCAACACCAATTATCATATGGGAAATACCAGATCATTTCACATTACTCGATGTGTATTTTATGTTCTCTTGGCCACATTCTTTTGTATTACGGGATGCAAATTAATGTTGCCGCCGGTGATGATTGCGCCGATAAATTTTGAAGCGTTAACCGCAACAGATTATACCATTGGCCAAACGATTGGGACATGGAGGGTCACGTCCAATCAGGTAAGCGTCATTACGGATCCGTTCAATGCAATGAATGGCAATAACTATTTGGCTTTGGCCAATGGAACCATTTCAACAAATTTGCGGACTTTCCCCGGCAGAACGTACGCCTTAAAGTTGGCTTATCGCGGCCCAGGACTGGTCCATTGGTGGCGCGGTGAATCGAACACGGTAGATGCCATCGAGGGAATTAACGGTCATTTTTCAGAGCCTGATGGCGGCAGCGTTGTTTATTCCGATGCAGAGGTGGGTAAGGGGTTTTTGTTCATGGGCCGTGCGTATCTGGGAGTGCCTTATAGCCCTACACTTCAATTTACCAATAGTTTTACTTTGGAAACGTGGTTTGAAGACTTGGGTTCAGCCATTCCACCGGGTTACGAGCTTATTTCCGACCGGGACCACGATCCGGAACCTGTTAATTTCTGCATTAATATTGTGAACAATAATGGAGACGAGGGCATCGGTATTACCTATCACGATCCAACGGATCCGAGTTATCCAGAAAGTGGTAGTGACGATCCAAACTTTTTGGATGTATCAAGGTATGCGACTCTTCCTACTTCAGGCGTATTTCATCATTTGGCGGCTACACTTCAACAAATCGCACCGGACAAGATTCAAATCAGAACTTTTTATGATGGTGAATTGGTAAGAACTAAAGTAATGCCTGGGAATTTTACTAACACCTTGAATGAAGAAGAGGTCACTATTGGGTCTGCCTACGGTGGTGAAGATTTGATGATGGATGAAGTTTCCATATATAATCGTGGTCTTTCCGTTTCAGAAACAAAAGCCATTTATCAAGCCGGCACTAATGGAAAATTCGATTCTGTTGAATACAATGTTTCTCCATCATTAAGTCTGGCCAAAGCCCAGGTCCTGGTGAATGGCAGGACTGATATGGTGTTTTATGGCAGCAATACCAATTGGCAATCGCAGACCATCACGTTTACGGCTACCGGCTTCTCCACAAGTATAGCCATCGTCGGATTAGAGCCGGGCATGCTGCTAGACGCTGTGAGTAACACCAAATGACCCGTTGCAACCCAAAACCACCTAATATGCTACTTTAAATTCGGCTAAAAAGATAATCGCTAACCCCCAACCTATGTCTTATCCACGACGGACCCAACAACTGCGTCAATAAATCCCGGCGAGGAATATCGTGTGCTTCAATGATTACAAATTTCGTTCGCGATAATGTGGCCTGGGCACCCGCAATCACCTCTTCCTCAAATCCCTCTACGTCAATTTTCATTACAAGGACCTGACGATTGGCCAATTCATTGTCCACTGTGGTCACTTCCACTTGAAACGTTTTGCCCGTAGGTTGGACATCTGTAGAAATCCTTGATGTGCCATCGTAACCATGCAGACTTTCCAATATTGCAGTGCCGGGTGTCCTTCCAGCAGCCTTTGGAATGCATCGAAAATTCATATTTGTTCGTTGATGCAGTACTTTTAAATGTTCCTGCATTTTTGGCAAAGGTTCAAAGGCAATGATTTCCGTTTTCGGATTAAGACAAAAAACAAAATGAGAAAATAATCCGGCGTTGGCACCGACATCTACGACCAATGGTTGCTGCGCTGTCTTCAACGCACCCACCCATTCTTTGTGGCTTAGTTCACGTTCAACAAACATTGTCCAGTAACCAACCAATGAATCGGGTGTTGAGAAAACAAAGCCATCAGGTGCAACAAATGGTTCAAACTGCCTTTTGGAAAAATAACGCCAACGACGTCCGAATAATTCGCATGCAAATCCGGGAGATTTTGAATTCAAACGCAACCAACCGGATAAGCTGGCCATGCTGTGGCGTATTGCGTGATAGTACTTCTCGTTCATTGATTACTGGCCATGAACCATAAATGAAACGAAATGCCGAGTCACGGCGAAACTGTGTTAACAGGTTGCAATTTGCCTAAATATTAAGGCAACAGGATCAACTCGTAGAACTTCATCGTCAGCAGAGCATTGGTGTCCGTATAGGAGAAGACATTGCTGTTCGTAGTGATAATCCCCGACAGCAAATCCCACGTGATCGGCGATGCCAGGTTCGTCGTATATTGCACCTCGAATTGATCATTACTCGGAGCAAGCCAGCTTAAGGTGACATTGCTGCTCGTGACGGCCACATTCGTGATGGTCGGGAAGGGCGCGACGAACACCGTGAACTGGTTTGAGGTCTGGGCCTGTGGCACTTCATTATCGCTGACAACGGTGGTAAAGAGGGCGGCGAGGCCCGAAGGCGTGGCGTTCGTCCAGGTAATAACGCCGTTGGTATCAATTGAAGCGCCCGCGGGCGGGTTGACCAAGTTGTAAGTCAGGGTGGCACTCGGGTTCGAATCCGTCGCCGTATTGGTGACTGTGACCGGACTACCGGCCTGGACAACTATGTTGGTCTGCGGTGGCAGGGTCAGTGTACTTGCCTGCAGCAGGAGCAACTGATAGAACCGCATTGCCCCGAAGCTGTTACTGGTCTGCGAGCCGTCGTCGAAGAAGTTGAATTGCGTATGCGCAGGGCTGGTGAATTTATTGGTGTTGTAGCCAACGATGTTCGTGAACGTTGCCCAATCTGCCGGCAACAGGTCGGCCGTCCATTGCACCTGGAACAGGAAATTGCTCGGCGCGAACCACGTCAGCAAATACCCGTTAGTCCCGGCAATATTTGTGTGAACGATGCTGGAGATACGGATCGAATTGGTGATTACGGGATAGCCAAAATTCACGACCAGGTCGTAGCTGGCCGGGACAGCATTGGGATTCTGTACCCCGAGAAAGTAGGTTCTGCCCGGCACAATATTCGTTGGGAATGAATTCGTGGTCAAAACACTGATCCCGCCTGTGGAACCCGGAATGATGATCTGGTCACCAGTGCCATTGGTGCTGGGCGGCAGGTTGGTGCTGAACCACACGTTCACCGCAGGGGTGGCGATGATCAGATCATTTGTCGCCGAAATAGCGCCAGTCGGCACCGTGACAGCGATCCAACTGATGCCGCCGGGCGGCACGGTATTCGTCTGGGGCGATCCGCCACCCTGACTGGTCACGGTGACATAAAATTCATTTGTGGTGCTCAATGAGGTGGCGTTGATGGCTGGCGGATCGGTATCCGTGGCGACGACGGTGAAAAGATAGTTGCTTCCCGCATCCGACAGCGTCGGTGACCAGGTGATAACACCGTTGGCGTCAATGACTGCTCCAGCCGGCGTATTGAGAAGCGAATAGGTCAGCGGATAATTAGGTATATTCGGGTTCACTGCCGCATCGGTGACATCCAACATGCCTCCCGGCACGATCACCAATTGAGCCGGGAAATTGGTGTACACAAACACCGGCGGCTGGTTGGACTCTTCGACAATGATCTTAAATGTGTTCGTAACGCTAAAGGCGCCATTGTTAACGCTCACTGAAATCGCGTTGGTGGACGGTCCCTGGGCCTCGTTTGGCGTCCAATTGATCACCCCGGTATTGGGATTAATGGTCATGATATTCGTTGCCCCCGCAACATTAGCCGGTTGGTTGTCGAGCGCAAAGGTCAACGGAGCAGCCGGGATATTCGTGTCAACCGCCTGGCAGGTGACTGTAAACAGCGTCGTTTCAATGTTGGTAAAAACGGTGGTGTTGGTCGGATAAGTGAATATGGGCGGCCCCGGAGATACTCCGTATGCCGTGGCACTGATATCGTAGCTAACAGGCCCATTCGTCGGATTGACATTCACCACGGCCACGTACCAGTTGCCGCTCGTCAAAGGCACAGGTCTCGAATTGGTCCAAACGACGACGCTTTCGTTGGCGGTATTGGTGCTGATGTAATCATAATCTGAAAGCGACGGCGTCCGGTTGTAAGCCACCACCATATCGAGGGCATTGGGCACGGAAATATTCGTCACGGTGAACAGGACACCCGAAGCATTGGGACCAACGGAAAATCCATAATAATCGGACCCGGAATTGTTTGTTGGGTCAAGCACACCATTCGTCAGGATGGTGATGACCGGCGGGATATTCGAATTGATGACGATCGGCACCTTGCTGGCCACCACACTGACTGTTACCGGCCCAAAGTATCCGAGCGTTGTATTGTTCGTGACATACACATCGAATAAGGCAGCGCCGTAATTTGTGCCGCCGCCAAAATCGTTCGTGGGCGTAAAGATGGCGAAGGTATTGCTGTACGTGCTGGAATTGGTAATAGCACTGATAGCGCCAGCCACATTGGTATAATTCAGGACATTGGTCAGATAAACAGTGCCATTGACAGCATTGGTCAGGAAGAAGCTCAGATTGCCGACTTCGCCAAACATCTGTTGCAAGTCAACTCCAACCTGGTTGGTGGTGACGGTCAACGCATGAGGCGCAGCCAACCAGTCGAGATATTCTTCCAGTTCAGTGTAGCCCGATCCATCCACAACGGCATAGGGATGCGGCACAAACGGACTGCCACCGAATGTGTCGTCCCAGAAATCCGGGATGCCATCCTGGTCGGTGTCCAAATAGGGGAATAAAGAATTCGGCGTAGGCAATATCTGGGTTGCATTAAGAATAGCACCGGTCTGTGTGCGGACATTCCCAACGATATTGGTGTCCACCGCATCGCGTAGGGCCATGTCAGGACCGGCAAAATCCATAACTTTTTCATAAGCCATATATGCTTCATCAACCGTTATCGGCGGGAAGGGGAATTCTCGGTCAAATCTGGTGCCGTTCGTCGTGAACATGTTCCAGCCTATATTCTCGCCTGCCAGCGCCAAACGGGTCAAAGCGTTGGTCGCGTTGTTAGTGCTCTGGATAAAGTTGTTCGTCTGGTAAATCCAAGTATTGGTGGCGCCAGGCCAGAACGCGATGGTATTGGTCAGGGAATTTGTGCTGGCGATGAGATAATTGCCGATGTAATTCATCACATTGGTGAAGCCATTCGGATTGGACAGGGTATCATTCCCTGTAAAGCCGGAATTGGTTCCCCAGTCATAGATGACATTGTTCTCAAAATCGAGGTTGATGTTATCGCCGAGCCGTGGATTCCCATAGGCATTATCAGCGTATAAATTGTGATGAAAGCTTAACGTGCCGTAACCGCCGCGAAGTAGCGAACCATACCCATTTGTCGATACGCTATGCACACTATCGGCAATGATGGACCATTGCACCGTCATATTCGTTGAACCTAACACCGATATGTTATTATTTGTACTCCACTCCGCAGAAATATGGTCGGCAATGACATTTGAGACGGCAATGAACTGAAGTGAATCCCCTGGGATTACATTCAAACCATCCAGGAGTATCCCCGGCTCCAATCCCGATATAGCTAACAACGTCTTGTTAGTAACGGCAGTGAATGTAAATGTTTGCGATTGCCAATTGGTATCATTTCCAAAGAAGGTTTTTACGGATTTTCCATTCACCAGGATTTGGGCTTTGGCCACGCTCGTCGCCGGTGAAAGATTATATTCCACAGAGTCAAATTTGCCATTCGTGCCGTTTTGATAAATTGCATTGGCCTCGGACAATGAAAGGCAACGGTTATACAACGAAACCTCATCCAGCATTCCATTTAAAAACTCTCCACCTGGATCAGTGGCGCCAATTGTTAGTGGCAAAGTATTTAGAGTATTAACAAAATTTCCTGGCATCACTTTAGTCTTTACCAACTGGCCATCGTAATATGTTTTGATCTGAATGGAATCAGACGCGATCTGTTGAAGACTGGCGGCCAGATGGTGATATACGCCTATTGTCGGGACCATCTGGTCTCTTGAAACGTCCAAATAGTTTGGATCATCGCTGTTGTTGGCTGGATACCCGGGATCGGTTGGATCGTAATAGGTTATGCCGACTCCCACATCACCACCACCCGTAACAATATTGATGCCATAATTACAAGCCCCTGGATCATTCCGATTACCCATAAGGCCGTAGTTGGAGGCCCCAAAGTTTTTAAACCACATCTCCAAAGTGAAGCTATTGGTATATTCGAGCGATGGCACATATGGAACGCTAATATAAGATGCGCCATTCAAATAGAATGCGCGACCCACCATGCCATTGGTATAAATAACACTGTGCAAGGTGCCATTATTCGTCCCTATTGAATCTATCGCCGTAGTCGAAGTTGAATTTGTTTCAGCCCTCCACCAATGCACCAGGTCTGGACCGCGATATGAAAAGGTCACTGAATAAGCTTGGCCGGGAATCGTTGACAGATTGGTATATATAGTCCCATTGGCCAATGCCACGAAATTACTGCCTTCTTTTGCATTGGGCGTATCTGTAATGACGCTTACCTCATTCGATAACACTCTCCAGGTTCCAACTAACTGACTATTCGTATAATCTCCCGCAGTGGCATACTCAAAACCCGTCAATGGTTCACCCCCCGCCCTAAACCTCACATCCCTGATAATCACATCATGATTCGTGCTTAGTTCCGTCATTTGGCCGGCGACGGTGATGCCTGCGCCGGGGGCGGTCTGGCCGGCGATGGTCAGGAATGAATTCGTGATGACCAGCGGCGTTTGCAGGAAGATGACGCCGGAAATATCGAACACAATCGTCCGGTTCGTGCGCGTGACGGCATCGCGCAACGTGCCATAGCTGCCATCGTCATTCAGGCTGGTGACGTGGTACACCTGGATGTTGGTATTTTGCAGGCCGCCGCCGCCGGTCGTGCCCGCGCCCGCGCCCTGCGCGCCGGGGAACGCCGGGAACACGCCGTTTGTCTCAATCTCCGCGATGATGGTGAAGTTGATCGGGTTGGTCTCGTTATTCGGCACGCCGAGATACCAGCTCGCGTTCAGGTTCGTCAAAACGCTGTTCGTCTGGATGAGGATGGACTCAGGGATGGTCCCGGGCTGCTGGCTGCTCTGGTAGAACGGCGGCGCAAACGGCTCGAGGTTCGTCTGCACCGTCAGGTCGCCGTTGCCGGTCATGTCGTACACTTCGAAGCGCACGCCCATCGCGTTCGTCAACGCCGGGTTGTTGGTCGGGTCAAAGATGAAGAAATTCGTCAGCGCCGCGCCCAGGTCCTCGTTGGTGAAGGTGTACGGCACGTTATTGGTGAGCGGGATGACGGTCATGAATGGCGCGGAGTTGGTGCCCAATTCCTTGGCGAGCACGGTATAACGCAACGCCCCGCTGTCGCGCTTCATCACGCCGATATACCACGTGCCGTTGGTCAAGGGAACCGGCGTCGAATTCGTCAGCACATAAATGTTCTGGGCGGCATTGCTCTCGTTGAAACTGCCGTAATCGGAACCGAGCAGGGTCGGCAGCGGCGGCCCTTTGCGCACCACCAGGTCGGCCTCGCCGCTAAGTTTCAACAACTGGAACGTCGCCTCGTATCCGTTCGTGACATTGAAGTAGAAATAATTTTCGGACTGATTCGTGTTCACCGTTCCCGTGTACGGCACATCGTTCGTCAGGCCGACGATATTGAAATCCACTTCCACGGTGGCGTTCACCGCGTGCGGACCGGCATTTGAAAGGCCGAGATAATAGTAATTTGTCGGCGAGGTCGGCAGCAGCGGCAGGATACCTGATCCGGGTGGCGTGCCCGTGTCAGTCAAAAGGCGAGAGCCGGCGGTCGAATTGGCCAGGAAAGTATAATCCGGCGGTGTGGTATTGTTGCCGGTCGGCACCAGCGTCGAATTGAACAGTAAACCGATCGGTCCAGTAGCCGAATCCAAAACATTCGTCGCTTCCGATGCCCAATCCGGCACCACGATATACAGCGGCACAATCTGGCCCGGCGGCACGGTGATGGTCGTGGGCGTGTTCGGGTTCAGGTCCACGGTGGACGGCGCGTTCGTCTGCAACACCATTTGCAGGATCCAACTGTTCAGCACTCCAGGCTGCGTCACCAGCGAATCAGTGCGGTTATCCCAGATCTGCAGGCTCCAGTTGCCGTACGGATCATCGCCCACAAGTTCGTCGAGCGATTGTTCCGGCAGATAGTAGAAATTGGTCACCGGCGATTGCGTGACGTTGAATTGATTCAGCAACATCCCGGGTTCCAGCCCCGTGATCGAGATCGGCAACGAGTTCGAAACCGCGATGAACGTGTAAGTGAACTGGCTCCACCGGTCGTTGACGCCATACAGGACGTTGGTGTATCCGCCGAGGGTGATGCCCGCTTCCGCCAGGCCCGAGGCCGGTGTCACGCTTGGGTCAAATTTGCCCGCTTGCCCGTTGGTCAGGGACGCTGACACATTGTAAATGGTCCAGATCTCCGCGTCGGACAGCGGCCGGGTGTAGATGCTCATCTCGTCCATCAACCCGCCGTAATAATTGTTCGTGAGCAGGCTCATGTCCTTGCCCAGCAAGACGTCGCCGGTGGTCTTGGGAATGAAATAGCCGAAGTTCGTCGAGGCCACGTTGGTGCCGTCGTAGAACAGGTTCGCGATGCCCGAATTGGTGTTATACGTCAGCGCCACGTGCTGGAAGATGTTGGACTGCACCAGGCCCGGCGCGGAGAAGATGATGTGCGAGTTGTTCGAGATGTCCATCAGGTTCGCGTACAGGCAGCCGTTGCTGCTGACAATGGTATTGGTCGTGCCGGGGATGTTGGTCACCGAGATCCAGAATTGCACGCCGTTGGTCTGAAGGAGAGGCACTTCGACCACACCATAAATCAAGTTGGTGGACACGCATGTGCTGCCGGCGTCATTCGCCATCTCCCACAGGCCCGAGAGGGCGTTGGTGGCGGTAAAGATGCCGACGTAGTTCTGGTTGGCGAAGCAGTTGTTATCCGGCTGGTTGGTCCCCCAGTCGGTGTACGTGATGTTCGTCAGGCCGGTCGAGTAGGCGAAGACGAAGGGCGTGCCCGTGCCGCTATTCGTCAGGCCGATCCAGAAATTACGATTGGTGCCGACGAAGTATTCGAATGCGTCGTAGATCCAGTTTTCTTCGTCCGCGCTGTTCACCTCCGCCAGGTGGCCGCCGAGCATCTGCGCCCAATTCTCCGAGACGGTCCAGTTCGTGGCGCCGAGCAAATAATAATAATGGCTCGTGGCCCGGTCGAGGAACGGTCCCGCCACGATGTTGAAATTCGTGTCCGTGATGTTGGGATAATTCGTCGGCACGCCCGCCAGCCATTCCACCAGCGGTTGCTGCGCCAACGTGTTCGTCGGGTTGATCCAGCCCTCCACCGTAAGCCCGCCGTCCGCGCCCACGTCCAGCGCCGAAGTTTCCGTGAAGGCGCCGTTCGTGTTGGCCGTGTACGAATACTGCGGATGGATCTGCACATAACTGTTGGTGCCCGCAAAATCGAACGGTTGGCCGTTGTACTCCATCTCAAACGCCTGGCCGACTTCGCCCAGCGGGAAATCAAATCGCCCGATCAGCGAGCCGTTCTGGCCGTCGTTCTCGGGATTCGCGCTATCCAGGGCATTGCCCTCGCCGCGCCACCATCCCGCGATGCCCGGGCCACGATACCAGAACGTGATGTTATACTGGTCGCCCTGAACCGTCGGGATGCTACGCGTGATGGTGCCGTCGGCCAGCGCCAGGTAATTGCTGTCGAAGTTGTCGCCGAGCGAATTCGCCGGGTCCGTCTCCACGGTCACAAAATTATTGGACAAAATCACCGTGTTGGTGATGGTCTCCGTGTTGCTCGTAACAAGGTTGAAGAAGGTGCTGACCGTCGTGATATTGGTCGGCACGGTCCAGCCGCCTAACGGATCGAAAATATTCGTCTGGCCGTGATAATCCACATTGGTCGCCTGCTCGAACGAGAACGAGTAATTCGTCGCCCCGCCGTCGAACCCAAACGGTGGCACCGCGAACATGATCGGCGTATCCGTCAGGTTCGTGTCCTCCGTGAACATGAGGTACTCGAAATTCGTTTGCGACGAACCGGCCGTGTACGTCCACGCATCCCCATTGCCGCTGGCAAAGGGATTGCCGAACTGGTTCATGATGATCGTCAGACCCGGCGAATTGGGCGGATAAGTTACGTTTGTGGTTTCTATCTGGGTCTGTTGCGCCCCGGGGCCTGTCGGTGGATTGCTAATAAATCCGGTATCCAGGAGCAACGTGGTCGAATTTAAATTCGCCGGGTTCGTCGTGTCATACACCGTCATCTCGTCCGGCACACTGTAGAAGTTGTAAGAGATCGGCAACACGCCGCCCGCCGGATTTGCCGTCAGATAATTTGTCTGCGCCGCCGCCCCGCCTGTAGCCGTCGAATTCACGACGTTCGAGAACAACGTCTCCACGCCGGCATTGGAGGTCGTGATGCCCCCGCGGTTTTCCATCAGCAGAACCTCCTGGCCGCTCGGGCTGACCAGCGTGAATGTCAAATCCGAGATCCGCGGGTACGTCGCCACAATGCCCACGTTCACCGACGCGATCGTCGCATTGCTGTTATTAATGAAAATATTCGTGCTCGTCACCGCTTCCGGCGTCAGCGACGGCCCATTGGACGCCGTGTTCGACGGCGGGATCACGCCTTGAAGCCCGCCCAACGTCGCGATCAAATATACGCTCGCAGTCGTAGTGGCGCTCGGGTTAGTGATACCGATCCAATATGTCCCCGGCGCCAGCGGCGGGCCGTAGGAGATCGCATTGCCAGGGTTCAGGCCCGTTGGATACGTCAATCCCAACCCCGGCGGATAGTTCGTCAAATCCGCTTCAAAGAGAAAATTGGATGCCGTCGGCTCGGTGTTGTGATTCAAATAAAGTTCCAATGGCGGCGGGCCAATCGTAGGCGGCAGATTTGTAGCCGCGACCGTCAGGTTCGTGAAGCCCGGCCCCACCTGCACAAAATTGTAGTACCACGCGCCTGGCGGAATGCTCACCACGATGCCCTTCTGCGGGTTCTGGTGCGGAATGATCATCAACTGCAAACTGTCCACACTCCCGCTGAACGGCGAAACGCTGTTGGCAATGTGATAATTCCATAACGTGGCGATCCCAACCGTCTTGCCCGCGAAACCCAACAAGCTCCCCGGCCCATCCGAATGATGCAGAGTATAAGGATTTGGCACTGTGGTCACTGCCCCGCTGTCATCATAAACATAATAAAATGTTCCGTTTGTGTTTGGTGCGGTATGGTTCATCAGCACCGCCGTCGTGTATCCATTAATACCCGAATCCAGTGTCAGTGAACTGACCAGATCACCTACATTTGCTTGCGAAAAAATATTCGTGACGATCACTGTTTGGATTTGCATCGACTGTAGGGAGATGCCCACGACATCATTGTATCCCGGTAACTGCGGCGACCCGGACGGAATGGTTGACGGAATCGGCGTGCAGTTGACCGTCTCGATGCCGTTCGAATTGTTCATAGTGCTGAATGGAATGCTTGTGAAGATCGGGATGAAATTATATTCGGCGCCCTCCCGGTCCTCCGATTGCACGCCGATGTAATAGATCTCTCCGTTATGCGAATTGGTGTCCACGATCACTTCCTCACCGCCCCGGCCCAGCGCCGCGCCATTGAACGTATTCGCTGCCGTGGCTCCCACCTGGCCTCCCGCTACGCAATTCGACAATGCCACCGGATCCAGATTTGTTATACTCGAAACCGTCGTCGCAAAAATATTCAGGTCCGCCTCCGTGCGCGTCGAATTGGCATCATTGTTCGCGAAGACCCCCGTGCGCGGCAGGGCCAGCGTGTTCGCGTTGAACGTCACAAACGCCGCGTTCGTCACGTCGCTGGTCGAGCCGCTGGCGTCCTCCGCCTCATTCGTCACGATGTAAAAATGCCATTGGTTCGTCATCCCCAGCGTGATCAATCCATTCGTGGCCCACAGCGAATTCGTGCCCACCGTGATCTGGTTCGTGCCCAGCAACGGCGTGCTTGATCCGACCGTCTGGTTGTAGAGCGGAGTATTAGTCGCTGCCACAAATGCCACATCCTGGTCGCTGGTCGCATTGTAAACCATCCCCAGGTTCGTCACTGTGAACGACCCCGGCGCAGTCCCATCGCCCGCGCTCACCACCAGCGCGTAATCCTGCACCACGTTGTTCGTCTGCTCCACCACCGCGTTCACGTTCACCTCATAACCCTTCACTGTGATCAAATAATTCGTGCCTACTGCTTTAACGATCACTGTCTGCACGTTATTGATCGTATCCACTGGCACGTTGTTCGTCGGGCTTTCCGCCGTATTAGATGCACCCGCCTGCGGAATGTCATTGCCATAATAAACCACCTGATTTGTCGCCCCTACATTGTCGAGGTTGCTCACGATCAACTCCAGGCTGTTCACCAACTTGATCGCCGCCACCGGATTGCCCGGCGGATCTGTCCACGCCAGCGTCACGTGCAACGACGACGTGTTCGTCTGCATCGCAATTTGGTACGTTTGGCTCGCGCCTGTCGGCAGCGCGTTCGTCGGGCTTTGGTCCACAAAAAAGATCGACGATGCCGTGCTGCCGTTGTAACCGTTCGTCGCAATCGTCGGCGGCAACGAATTCGGCAGGTTCACCAGTCCCCACCCCTCATAATTAATGGCGTTATTGACCTGCAGATTATACAACTCCGCATCACTCAACCGCGCGCCATTGAGGAGCATCGCCTTGAGCAATGCCGGGCTGGGTGCTATGCCTATGTGGTTCGTAAAATAATCTTCCATCAGCGCCAGTACGCCCGAAACGTCCGCCGCCGCCATGCTGGTGCCCGATTCAAACCGGTACCACGGCCCGATGCTTTGGTTCAAGTTCGACAAAACGAGATAATAATTCCCCAGATCATTCGTCGTGGCGACTTGCGTGAATAAGTCATAACTCACCGGCGATGCATTCGAATTGATGATCGCATAGTTCAAAAAAGTCCCCTGAATTTGACTCAAATAGGTCGATCCCCCATCGGACGGAATCAACACTTGGTTCGTTTTTACGAAGTCATACGTGCCCGTAACGAAATTCGGATTGACGCCAATTTCCAGGTTCGCTGACGAACCGATCGAGTTCGCGTCAATCTCCACGCTTATGGCATTTGGAGGAACGTTTAAAGTGAAATAGTCGAGGCTATCCGTATCCAAAGTCAGGTTCGTGAAAAGTTCATCTGTATAATTCGTCGGATTGTAATATCCGCTGTCTTCCCATTCCGTCGAACGCGTCGATACGACGAATGCCCCCGGTGCAACCACGTCTGGTTTGAAACGTCCATACTGACCCTCTATCCCGATGCCCACGTTGCCGCAACTCGAAAAATCCGCCACTTCATAATTGTTCTCCGTGATCCCTATCCATGGTTCGTTCGAAGTTCCGTCGGCATAAACCACAATATTCGTGATATTCCGAGGTTGTTCCAGCGCACCCACCGTGATCACGTCCTTGGCGGTACCTGGTGAGTCGATCGTGTCTGCTGTATTGCCGTCAGCGTTTATACCCCCAAAACCGTCATTGCCCGCCGCAAACACAAACAATACCGGCTGCGAACCGGTGGTGTACGGCAGCGCGTCACGCGTCGCCGCGTCATAGCTGGCCGCCGCCAGATCGTATGTCTGGTCGCCACCGTAATCCCAACTGTTGTTGGAGATCAACGCATTCGTCAGCGCCGCCGATGCCTGCAAATTGCTGTCGCTGCTATTGTTGTAGATTACGGAAACCAGCAACGCCGCCGGTGCTTTTCCACGGAAATCCGCGTTGGAAACCGAACCAAAGTTGTTCGTGAAAAGTGTCAAACCCACGTTATTTCCTCCCGGCGGATAACTCTCGCTGCCATTGCCCGCGATTTCACCCGCGACAAACGTCCCATGCCCATCCGTGTCCGTCGAAACACCAGTAATGCGACTCGGAGGCACGCTCCCGGGACTTTCGGCGCTCCCGGTCACACTGAAATCTGGATGCTGCGCGTCAATACCCGTGTCATTCACTTCCACTGTCACGTTCTGCCCGGTCAAATCCATGTAATTGGTTGGTACCAGAGTGTTCGTTGCCACACCGGTGATCACACGGCTCAAATCGTTCATCGTCTCGCGCTTATAATATGGTTCCACCACCGCAATGCCCGGCAGGTCCGCCAGCGCCGTCCAATTCGCCGGCGCCGTCACCCGCACAACCGGCCCGAATGGCGAGCTGTCCTGCCCCACGATCTGTGCGCCCATGCTTTGGATCTGCGTGATCGTCTGTGCCGCGGTATCGGAGAACAATCCCAACGTCAGCTTTGCGTCCGGCGGCAATGCCGTCTGGTTCACCGCCGCGCCCAGCAGCGTATATTGGATCTTGTAATAGGGTTCATACGGCAGCACTGATTGCACCGCCGGGCTGGTTGCCACTGCGCTGGC
The DNA here is from genome assembly GCA_036502245.1 of Verrucomicrobiia bacterium. GTDB lineage: Bacteria > Verrucomicrobiota > Verrucomicrobiia > Limisphaerales > UBA11358 > UBA11358. The sequence continues at coordinate 133,946 of DASXYX010000026.1, read as the reverse complement.
AATACTCGACGACGCCTCTACCAGATAAGCGTTATTGGGAATGTACGAGATGATGCGCGCACCCGACCCCGTCAGCATTGCGCGAAACGTCGCGCTGCTCATTCCCCGCGATTGCACGATATACGCCCCCGGATCGCCTTTGGCCTGCAACTGTTTTGGGAACGCCAGGTTCACCGGCTTGCTCACGTCGATCAGCGCATTCTCCAGCAGGATCGCATGGCGATCATGCATCAACTGCTCCAGGGTCTTACCCGTATTGCTCAAGCGGTAAGTCATCTGGTTGGTCTTTGCCGCAGCTACCAGCGCGGCCTTTTGGGAAAGGGCTTTCCCTGCAAAGGCAAGCACGCTGGAGGTGGAACGGATTGAGGTAAATGCCGGTTGCCCTAAATTCTGAAGGTGAGCGCGCGAATGACGGCTTTCCGCCCGCCAGAGCAACCAAAGACCCGTAGCGCACAGCAAGCTGAGCACAACCCTTATGGCAGGACGCAAACGCATACGCAAACGAGTCATCATTATATCACAACTTCACTCTAACGCCAGATGGAAGTGACGCAACACCGCTCTTTTAGCGTTGCCGTGGCGGCTACAGGCCGCCATCGCCACGTTCTTCCATCTGCTCTTCAAAAAATTCAAAATCCGGCCGGGCTGGAAGCCCGCTTTACCGGCAGGCACGATGCCTGCCCTACACGATCGACATTCGGCAATCACCAATCAGCATTCCACCCATCCATTCATCCATTTATCCATTTATCCAATAATCCATTCCGCCTTAGTCGGGCGGCAGCGTATTGATGCTCTCAATGACCGCATGCGGATGTTGCTGGCTTGCCGGCAACGGGTTCCCGCTCGCATCGGTCAATCCGTCAATCCGAAGCACCACCTTTGTGGCTGATTCCGCCGTGACCTGGTAATTTGTCACCATGCCGAAAACCGATTCGCCGTCCGGCAAAGTAGTACCGCCCGTGTAATATCCGTTGGGCGCCGGTTGCAGCGTCTGGCCGTAGCAATAAATCACATAGCGCGGCATCGAACGTCCACGCAGCAATCCCATGATCTGTTGCGGAACCCATTCATACATCTCATCATTGAACCCATTGCTTTGCGACAGATTCAGGAATGGCGAGCTTACCGTGAGCATCGGTGTACCCAAAATATCGCCCTTATGCTCAAATGTACCGATTGTCCCATCCAGATTGGGGTAATTAGCGCGCGTGAAATTGATATTCGACACCACCATGCCCATGGCCGAATTCGTGCTGATGCCCGCTGCTCCCGCCGGACTAATAACCGTATAACTGTTGGTTGTTCCCGGCACCGGCGGAACCACCACCCCGCTCAAAACCGCCGACCAGCCCGCCAACCCGGCGCCGGGATTGGCTGTCGCGTCGAATTGGTCAGCCCCCGAGTTCACCGAAAGCTGCCCGCGAGTGGCATTGTCATTGATTCCCGTCGTGAACAGGTCGAACAACAGCCGGTCCTGGTTCGGCGCGGAATTGGCGGCGTCAAAAAATTGGTTATAGGTGGCTTCCTGGTCTCCCGTCCATTGCGCCCAGACATTGATCCCAGGTGTCTGTGCATTTCCGCCACCAAGCTGATATGATTTTCCCATCATGTCTGTGGATTTCATGTACACCGTCTGCCATGGTGTGCCGCGATGGACCCGCCCGATCCAACCGACGTTCGGCAACTTGTTCGTTGGAAAATCCCAATCATCCGGCCCATACATGCCCGGATCACGCTCCTCCAAACTATGCGCCAGTACGTCGATGGCTGGCAATGTTGCCGCACTGGTGTTATTCGTGTTATAGGGATTTCCTCCCCATGGTTGAAAATTGTAATTGAGCTGGCCAAGCGTAAAAGGCTGAGCCGCAGGCGCCAGACGCAGCAGAAGATTTGTTAGAGATTGGTCATATTCAGTCTGAAGAGTTGTAGTAAAAGAAGGAGTCATATCGCTGGCCAGGTAATGCACCAGTGGATCATTCGCTTGCAATAACGTATATCCAAACGCATAGCGCGTAGGTGAATAGGGAGCTTGAACAGCCGCTTCGTAATTTGACCCTGCATATGTGGTCCCATTAATATTAATATGCGATATTTGTCCGTAGGGTAAAAAGAATGCGGCAAAATCAGCCTGTTGCACTTGTGTTGAACTGCTGTATGCCACAGCTTCCGGATCGCCTTCCCAAGTACCGTCCTGTGCTGTATTGAGTGGCTTCAAACCAGTTGAAATCGCGATTTGATTATATATTCCCCAGGGTATGTTGTATTTTGGATTGATATTCGTATTCCAAATGCCTGTCGGGCTGCTGTAGGTACCGCTGCCCGGAGGATCATCGACAAAGATTTCATTATTTAAATTTTCGCTGGCCGCTTGCTCTACCTGGACATAGTCAATTACGTGATTGGTGCCACCGGCGTCCTGATCGAGAATATAAACCTGTAGTTGATTCGTTGATAACAGGTTCCATTGTGGTATGTAAAACGGCGTCGGCCCCGGCCAATTCGTTTCAAAATTGATTAACTGCTCATTAGCCCAATAATTTGTTGGAACCAGAGTGGGAGCTGAATATTGATCGTCAGATGGAATTGTGCCTGGCGTTTGACCCGCATTTGGCGAGCGATAAACGGAATTTGGCAGTTCCAAAAAGTTCGGAGAATACAAAGGGATTACAAATGAACTGGTATTTGGCCCGTTTCCTGACCACGGTGCGCTGCCCGTCCACCCCGAGACTTGCCGTGAACCGAAGTATCCGTATCCCATTGGCGATGGCAAAGGCAGACTCGTCACCGGCCCATTGGCATCGCTGTTCGTCAACGACAACCATGGGATAAGGCGGTAGTAAATCGTGACGTTGTCATTAAAATTAGGGCTATATGAATTCCAAAAATCCAATCCACCCATTGTATTGATGCTGAACATGTACATCTGGTTAGTCCCCGTCACGGGAGTTCCCGTACTATTAAGATCACGAGTGAACCGAAGCCGGCGCGTTACGCCAACAAGATGCTCCATTACCAATTCATTGAAGGTAGGGAATCCTTTCCTCGCGCCAATGACCCATGGCACTCCGTAAATATTCGTGGCCAGGTTGACGTAATTTTGTGGCGAACCAGAACTAAACGATGCCGCGAGCATTCCAACATCCATCGGTGGAGACAATTGCAAATCATTTGTTCCGATGACATTCGGAACATTGGTATAACCGGTGATATAAATATTCGGAAAACCATTTTGATTGGTCACGGTGAACAACGGCCGGTACACCGATGGATAATAATTGGTGACGGTCGATTCATATAGATTGGCCGCCATTTGCAATACCCGGTTCACTGCCGGTGTATAAACAAACCGATTACTCACGTACACAGGAATGTCCGAAATACCGAAGGAATTGTTCACGTTGTACGTCGTCGCAAAATTGGTGTACAACGTTGGCATGAGATTGGTCGCCACCCCGGCGACGACCAGGTTGGTATAAGCCGTTGACCAGTTTGCCGTGTACATCTTCAACATCCGGTCGGCGGCGTTCGTGAAAAAGGCGATCGAGGTCCACGGCATAAAATTCGTCGCGTTGGCCGCATTGTTGGTGTAATCGATATTGTCGTAGTTCAGGTTCATCTTCCCCGCGTCCGGATTGGAATCCGTGCCCAACTGCGAGAGCAACCGGTAGTATGTATAGCGGTCATAGGTGGAATTGTTCGTGCCCGCAGCGGCTAAACGACCAGGGAAATCGTTTCCCGCCAAAGCACTTGCCCCGGATACGCCGTTCGTGGTCTCCGCCGGATTAAACAAGTCAGAGGGCAGGTCATAGAAATGGTTGGTATTGTCCGCGCCCGCCCAGGGGATGTTCAGCGCGGTGGCATTATAAAGATAATTGGTATCAAAATTGGTTTGCAACCCGCCGCCGCCAAAATAATCAACCCCACCAATAGTAAAAAAGTTCACGTAATTGGGACTGTTCGGATTGAACAATTTGCTGACAGAATTCAACGTGTTGTAATTGGCGGCATATCGGTAATCCAATAGCGAGAAGGCGTCGGCAAAGGCGTATCCTTTGTTAACAGTGTTGGGAGGATTGCCCGGGAACCCTTGTTCATATCTATAATCTTCCAACGTGGTTGATGGCGGGTCCCATTGATTGGTGTTCAGGTCGGCGAGAAAGGCCGCCAGGTTGATTTCCCAGGTGCCGGCTCCCTGGTTCCGGTAGTAGCTGTCGCTGGTCAAACTCAACGGGTTGCCATAATCAGGGACCAGGCTCTGATTATGAATCGCATTCAGATCCAATCCATTCCCGATCGGCACCGCGATGAACGCAAACCGCGCGATCGCTTTATTGTTCGGACCGTAAGGCTGGTCCGGATGCTCCAACAACCCGATCCATTGCGGGTCGCCGATCGCGTAAATGTTCCCATTCGTCTGCAACTGGCCGTTGGACAGTTGCACGTTCGGCACCAACCCACTGTCTTCAAACGTTCCATTGCGGTTCAGGTCCAGGTAAAACCGAAAATCGTTCGTCCCGTTTTGCGGGATATACACCGGCAGGCGCGGGCTGTAATAAAGATTGGCCAGAAGCTGGAGAAAATCTTCGGTGTTGCCTGTGCTGCCGACCGGCGCGCCGTTCGGATAATAATAATTAACGTTCTGTAAATTTGTATATTGGGGGCTGGTGACCGTGTTCACGAACCCGCCTTGCTCAATATAATTCGTCGAAACCAGCAGCCCGAAATTGAACGCGTTGGCCGCGGGCGATCCGGCTGCATTAACGCCTCCCGCAGTGAGATTGGCCACGACTTGCGCCTCGGCGCTGGCCAGGGCCGCGTCCGTGGCCAGCCGCGCATTCGCCGCGTCCGTCGTCGTCGTCACCGACGCCCGCTCGCGCCGGCTGATGGCCAGGAAGGCCAGCGCCATGATCAGCGTCACCGACAACATAAGCAGCGTGATGACCAGGGCGATGCCCTTTTGTGATTTACGATTGACGATATACGATTGACGAACGACAGCAGGCGCCGGCGCCGATTGTTTTCCAATCGCAGTTCGCAGATCGCAAATTGTATTTTTTATCTTCATTAATAAACCGATCCAAAATATTTCCCGGCGCCGCGATTCGTCACTTGATCTTTTTGTTGGTGTAGGAGACGAGGTGACGAGTCTCTAATATTTCTCCGAAACGCGAAAGAAATGAGACTCCTTACGTCGTCTCCTACATTCGTAAATCGCATATCGTAAATCATAAATCGTTTTATTGGTAGGCGGATGGATCCACCTGCGGGATCGTGACCCGCTGGCGGAAAATATGCACCGCACCCGCGCGGCTGCTGAGATAATTCCATTCCGCCGTCATATTATAATACGGTTGCGGCCCGCCGGGCACGCCCAGCGATTCCGCTCGTTGCATCGAGCGGTCTTCCAGCGTGGCCATCTCGATCTCCACGCTCGCCGGCAGCGCGTTGCTGAAAAAAGCATACCCCACCTGGCCGCCAGGCAACGGCGGCGCCGGATACTGCGGCGTGAACCAGGTGTTTCTCAAGGTGAGATTGGTCAGCGAATAATATCCGTTCGTCAGCCATACCCCATTCGTATCATACGCCCGCACCGTCAAACCCACCACCCCATCCATCAGATGGCTCATGTTGGTCCATTGGTCCGAAAGGATCTCGCTTTGGAACAGATTGAACAGCGTCGAGGGGCTGCTTTGAATGTTGGTCTGGGCCGAAAAACGGTAGAGCGGATAGAGCGAAAGGCTGGGAGACGTGTGGGTGTTCACGATATAGCCGATGCCCACCCAGCTCGTGTTCTGGCGGCCCAGCATGAAAAAGTATTCCAACAGGTTCGTGCGCGTAGCGCCATTGGCGCTGCCGATCAGCGGTTGCACCAGCGGCTGGTAAAACGCCGAATTATTCGTCACAAAAAAATTCACCGGTTCATTGTTGAAGGCCATTCCATTGGCACCCAAAGCATTGTTATTGCCCTGGGAAAATCCGTCCGAGGGCGCCATGCTGCGCAAGTCCGCCGTCATCAACTCCATCGTCGCCCGCCCGTTCTCCAGAATGTCGCTCGAGGTCACGCTTGCCCGGAACGCCGCCTGCGTGTTCGAGAACACCGTCATCAACACCAGCACGATCAACCCCAGTATTCCCATCGCCACCATCACTTCGACCAGGGTGAATGCGCTGGATACGTCCTTCCTCGCTTGCGTCCTGGAGTGCGCCAGCCCTCTGGCGCTTTCAATTTTTCCTGGGTGTTGGATGTTGAATGTTGAATGTTGAATGTTGAGTGTTCCCATGGATCCACGGTGAGGGGTGAGAACCGCAATTGCTTCCGCTTCCCGCTTGCTCGTAAATCGTAAATCGTAAATCGTAAATCTCACGGCCCACCCCCTTCCGCCGTGATATCCGTATTGCCCGTGAATGCCTGCGATTGGAAGAAATACAAATTGGTCTGCCAGCCGTCGGTCGCCAATTGGCCCGCGACCATCGTCCGAAAACTGTGCGCGCCCGGCCCCAGGCTGCCGTTGGGCTGTTGCGGCCAGCGGAAATACAACCGCAACTCGTACAGATTCGCCTGCACATTATAGTTATAATCCACACCCGCGGTATTACCCGGCGGCGCCATCGGCACCGGCACGTTCTGGACAATTAGACGGTACGCAAACGATGATTGCTGCATCACCCCGCCGCTGTCCTGCGGCGGCTTCTCCACCGCCGGGCCGCTGATGGAACGGACATAGGCTACGATATGATTGCTGTAATACTCGGCGTCCCCGACCGGATTTGGCGTGCCGTTCAGATTCTGCAACTCCGGCGTCGTCAATAATCCGATGATATTGGTTCCCGAATCGATAGCGTGCGTTGAATAGATTGGCGGTGGAGACAACGTTGGATTGGGATAAAAACCTGAATAGGTATAACCGTATGTGCCGCGGCGAATGACCGCACCAGGGTCCTTTGGATTGATTATCTCCCACGTATTCGTGATAGCATAGATATAATTGGTCAGGTCATTCGCGCCTTTCGCGCCGTTGCGGATGTCTTCCATCAAAACTGTCGCGTCCTGGTTGATGATCGTCTCCTCACGCACGTCCTTTTGCGTGCGCATCCCCAGCGGCAGCACCCCGAGGATGGCCACCAGCGCGATCCCGATGATCGCCAGGCTGATCGCGATCTCCACCATGGTAAAACCGCTGCATGAAGATGCCGCCCGCAGGCTCATCCTCTCCTCCAACCTGGTTGGAGGAGAGGAACGAGGAGAGGAGGCGTTTAAAAAATCTACTTTAGGGATTAACGCTTCTCTATTCAATTTTCTGCTCAAGCTGGAAAAGAGATCAAAACCCCTCTCCTTGGTCCTCTCCCCGCGCCAAGCGCAAGGAGAGGAAAACAAATAGGATGCAACCGGTTTTAGTAACGACAAAAAGCGATTTTCATTTCGGTGATTTTTTATCACCGGCTCGCTCGTAAATCGTAAATCGTAAATCGTAAATTTCATTGCACCTGGTGGTAAAGCACGGTCGCCCGCCCCGTCAGCGGGTCGATATGCAACACGTTAAAAGTGATATTCGTGCCGTTGCCCGGCGGCGTTTCGATCAGTTGCGGCGAGCCGAACTGGAATATTTTGGTGGAGGGATCGATCGCCGCCATCACGGCGCCTTTCACCAGCGGGATGTCCACCCCGCTGCCAGTATCGTCCTGGTCAAACGACGGCGCATTGTCAGGCGGCACCAGTTGACCCAGGTAATTGAAAGCAATATATGGCAAAAAATTAGTTGCCAATGCTGTATCTGAAGGGAACCGAAAGTTGGCATAATCGAACGGATAAATTTTATTGAACGCATGGGAACCACCCGGATCCGCAAACGAGAATGGGGATTGCGACTGATAGAATTTCCATGGTGCAATGAATGTTCCCTGCGGCAGGTTCTGCCAGGGAGCCAGATAATGCCAGGCATGTTGCCCGGGCTGGTCCCCCAACGCCCCTTGCGCGATAAAGGTGTAACCAGTCAATTGGTTATCGCACAAGTTGGACGAAGCCGTTTGCAGTGATGCTGTCAGATTCGGGAATTCGCTGGTCCATAGCGTATTCGTCCAAAAACTTGCCGGCACAAAGACCATATAAACCGTCGTGCGATCAGCCAGGGCCAGTTGGCGCGCCCGTCCCACGTCCCGCAATAACTGTTGCGTGGCTGTGACCGACGCGTCCGATTTGCCAAACTGTTTCAACGCCGGCACCGTCAACGCCGCGATGATCCCCAAAATCGAGATCACCGTCAGCAACTCGATCAACGTGAAGGCGCGCGTTGCAACGCGGCATCCTTGCCACCCGTTTCCGGAGGGACAAGTTACACGAGTCCCTGAAATTCGTAGCAGCCGGCGTGAGCCGGCTCTAACTAAAGCGCCTCCTTCTCCGGCGGAAGACGATGTGTTCTCCTGAACTTCCTTCCACGCTTGCGTCAGACCTTCGATGTTGAATGTTGAAGGTTGAATGTTGAATGTTCCCATGGGTTCATGGGCAAAAGCGGTGTCACGGCCACCGCACTCCAGGACGCAAGCGCTCGCGGCTGCCAAATCAGATTTAACGCCCGTTTCTCGCGACCAACCGGACGTGCCTGGTTTTCGGGGGCCACCCTTCAAATCAGGCAATCGATAATCGGCAATCTGCAATCGGCAATTCATTTCTTACTTCCAGCTAAGCACATTGTCCTTGTTCTCCCAATCGTTCGCCACATCTTGCGGATCAATTTCTCCCTTCGGCCCCGCCGACCATACCATCACCTTGCCGTGATACGCCCAGTTGTTGGGTGCATAGGCGGCGTCGCCCGGGTTCTGGACCAGGCCGGGATAACCATTCGATGAAATCGAATTTGACCGGTAAAATGCGTCCTCACAAAAATCGTCATAATTCAAGTCCATCGTGATGACATACGGATAGCCCCATGGATCGCGATACACCAAGTCATGTCCCAGTCCCGGCGCGTGGTCGGCATCCGGGTTGGGATCGCTGTTGAAACTTAGATTCAGATAGATGGTTTGTTGCGGGTTCTTTTGGTAATTGACGTTGAGCGTCGGCGTGCTCGTGTTCGGATAATTCGTCAGGTCCAGCAAAACAGACATCACTTCGTCGTTGGTCCTTTGATAATTCGCATTGAATACCGATCCCCCTACAAAAGTTCCGCCATATGTAAAATCAGGATTGGCGGCGGCCTGGGCATTCGTGGAGACCGGGAACCGCCCGTAATCCGAATCATATTTCTCAATGGCATTGGCTAAGTCATGGACCTGCGTTTGCGCTTCGACCTCCAGCGCGTGGTTATGAGCAGCCGTGAGCGCGGGCAACAGCATCGCCGCCAATATGGCGATGATGGCGATGACCACCAGCAGTTCGATCAGCGTGAAACCGGAACGGGACCGGCGCGATGAAGGAAGATAAGTTTTCATAGTTTTGAATTGGGTGGGAAATCCTCTGGTTTCGGAGGGACGAGTTTCACGAGTCCCTGAAATTACGGCATTGGCGCAATCGAATTTTGCGCCAGCTTTTGGAGTGCGGCGGCAAGCCGGGCGCGACGCCACTTTTTCATCTCGCAGGAGCCGATGCAAGGAGGCTCTGATTTTTTCCGCAATCATCAATCGTAAATCATCAATCGTAAATATCGCTGGTTCCCACGAGCAGTCCTGCCATTTCACCGGCACCACTGTAGCGTCAGGCATCCCTGCCTGACGTAGAGGGCGGCATCCTTGCCGCCCGTCAGCAGCGCCACTCTCTTTAGTGAGCGCTCTTTTCCCGCGCTCACTCGTATATCGTAAATCGTAAATCATAAATCTTTTCAAGCTCACGGGAACTGCGTATTGAGCTGCACCTTGCCGCTCCAGTTGCACACGAGATTCGTCTTCCGGTTGATCACCAGTTGTATCCACAGGTCGTACCCGTTGGGATTGTTCGTTCCCGGATACGCATAACGCCAGGGATTCACTCCCTGCATCCCGGCGGGCATGCCGGCCGGCTCATATCCCGCGTCCGGCCCGCCGATCGAGGTCACTAAAAAGTAATTTGTGTAAACACTGTTGGTGATGTTGCCGAGCTGAGTGGTTTTCAGGTCCAGGAGGAAGTCCCGCGCCTGCGCCGAATTTTCCCCGCCCGAGCCGGGCTTGTTGCAATTGATGAAACCGCTCATGCCAAAACCCGCCGGAGCGCCGTTGGCCGCGCCATCCAGGGTGGTCGCCATGGATGGAGTGGCCGATGGAAAACTGTTCGTCGTCCCCACCAGCTCGTAGTAAAGCGGATTCATGAGGCAATTCGTTCCCGCCGGCGGATAAGTTCCGTACGCGGCCTTGTAACTGTCCAGCGCCGTTTCGATCTGGTGCATCTGCGCCGTCGCCGTATTGATATACTTCGTACGCGTCACCCCGCCCATCACCGTCAATAGAAACGCCGCCAGCACCCCGATGACCGCGATCACCGCCAACAACTCGATCAAAGTAAAAGCGGAAATAGCCCGGCCAAATTTTGCGCCAGCTCTTGGAGTGTGCCGCTCACTCGTAAATCGCAGATCGTAAATCGTAAATCGTTTAGGTTTCATTTGTCAGCCAGTTCGTCTTCCATCCGCTCGCTCAACCATTGCTTGATCATGCTCTGGTAATTCAAATACCGCGACCGCGCCAGCCGTTTGATCCGCGCCAGCATCCGCGGATCGATCCGCAGCGTGATCGTCACCGATTCCGAGGCCTCGCTGCTCCCGGACATGGCCCCTTCCATCAACCGCAGCGCCGGCCGGTTTTCCGACCAGAAATTCGCCTCCGCCTCTTCGGTGTCGAAAAGCGGCACTTCTTCCCAATTGGCAAAAGTTCTCATCTAAAATCACGCTCATCCTCATCCTCATCGTCCCATTACGTGCTCAACGTCTGGTCCATCTTTCGCTGGTAAAAAAATCTTTCTTCGGGTTCGAACCCGCGCGACAGCATCACCCGGATCGATTTCCCGTTCGTGCGATACACGCTGAACACCCCGATGCCGCCCGCCGACATCCCCAGGTTGAAGAACCGCGCCTGCACACTGAACCGCGACGAGTCAGGCAATATCCGTATGGCAAACGGATCCTCAAACGATTCTTCGATTTCTCGTTGAGTCAAAGAACTATCCATTTCAAAGGGTGAATTATTCCAATCAAACTCCATAGAGACCTAATTGTAAATAATTCGCCCATGCAATGTCTTTACTTTGTATTTACGCGTGAGCACGGCTTTTGTCAATGTTTTTTGCGATTTTAAGCGTTTTTACCCGTTTTAAGCGTTTTATCCCCGCAAACCGTCCTGTATCCCGAAAATCCCCACGCGCAGACAGTCTGCCGCGTATGAAATCCGCGCCCGGACGGATACATCAAGACGGTTTCAGACACCATTCCCACGCGTAAAACGCCTTGCACCTGCAAGACGCTTTTCAGGATCAACACCAATGCGTTTCGGAACCTTTTCTACACTTTAGGCCCTTTGACGCTTTTCCCTTTGTGCAGAAAAAAGCCGTTTTTGGCAAGCAATTAACCGTCATCAATCACCACCGCCGCCGCCGCTGTCGTCGCCACTCATATGTTGAATCATGGCGATCAAGGGGAGGAACATGGCAATGACGATACTACCCACGACAACTGCAAGAAAAACGATCATGATCGGCTCCAACAACGACGTCATGGCGGACACAGCGTTGTCCACTTCTTCATCGTAGTTGTCGGCGATCTTCAAAAGCATTTCGGGCAAAGCGCCGGTCTGTTCGCCGACGTCCACCATGCTCACGACCACGGGCGGAAACACGCCGGAAGCTTCCAGCGGCGCGGTAATCGTTTCACCTTCCTTGACGCTTTCATGGACTTTCACCACCGCGTTGCTGATGATGACGTTGCCGGCGGTCTCTTTGACGATGGTCAGCGCCTGCAAAATAGGAACGCCGCTGCTCACCAGCGTTCCCAAGGTGCGGCAAAAACGCGAGATGGAAACTTTGCTGATGACCGGGCCGGTGGGGGGCATTTTCAATTTGATTTTGTCCCAAATATAACGGCCCGATTTGGTTTTATTGATAAGCATCAGAAAAATGACTACAAAGACTGCCGAGCCACCCACGGCTATCAGGATGTGACCCCGGATGAAATCACTGATCGCGAGGACAAAGGTGGTGAACCACGGCAGCTTGAAACCCATGCCGGCGAACACTTCCTTGAAGCGCGGCACGACGAAGGTCATCAGCAGGATCAAAATACCGACGGCCACGATCATGACGGCGACGGGATAAAAGAGGGCAGCCTTGACCTTGCTCTTGATCTTTTGCGCTTTTTCGGAAAATTCGGCCAGACGTTTCAAGACCACTTCGAGCACACCGCCCAGTTCGCCGGCTTTCACCATGTTGACGAACAACCGGTTGAAGACTTTGGGATGTTGCGCGAGCGCCTCGGAAAAGGTGCTGCCACCCTCGATGGCCAGGGCCAATTCTCCAAGGATGCGTTTGAGAGTGAGGTTACGTTCCTGTTTTTCCAACACGCGCAATCCGCGCAGCAGCGGAAGACCGGCATCCACGAGGGTCGCCAATTGCCGGGTGAACGTGGTCAAGACCTTCGGCTTCACCTTTCCGCCCATGCCGGGGATCTTCAACTCAATGTTCATCGAGCCGCCCTTCTTTCCGGCTTTGCCGGGCTTGGCCTTTGCCTTCTTTCCGGCGGCTTTGTCCGCGACCTTGTCGGCTTCGATGATCTTGGTGGGGAAGAGGCCCATTTCCTTGACGCGCCCAATGGCCTCGTTCTGAGTGGCGACTTCGATGCTGCCTTTGGTTTCTTTCCCCCGGTTATCCAGGGCTACGTATTCAAATTTAGGCATAACAGTACCTCAGGTGTATTTGACGACTTCTTCTATAGTTGTATCACCTTCGAAGATACTTCGCAAGCCGTCTTCGCGCAAGGTCACCATGCCAAGCTCCACGGCCTTCTGACGGAGGACCACGGTAGGCGCGCGTTCATTGATCATCGCGCGAATGGCGTCAGAAATCACCAGCAGCTCGAAAATTCCTTTCCGGCCTTTGTAACCGGTGTCATTGCAGACGGAGCAGCCGCGTCCATAATGAAACACCTTGTCACCCAGGTCATGCGGCGAGAGGTTGAGCAACTCCAATTGAGCTTCGGTCGGTTCAAAGGGCGTGCGGCAATTTTTGCAGCTCGTGCGGACGAGACGTTGCGCCAGCACGGCCATCAGGGTGGAGGAGATCAAGAACGGTTCCACGCCCATATCCACCAAACGCGTCACGGCGCCGGATGCGTCGTTGGTGTGCAGCGTGCTTAAAACCAAATGGCCGGTCAGCGAGGCCTGGATGGAGATCTGCGCCGTTTCGAGGTCACGCATTTCACCCACCATGATGATGTCCGGGTCCTGGCGCAAAAATGAGCGCAAGGCTTTGCCAAAGGTCATCCCCACTCCCTCGTTGATCCCCACCTGCATGATGCCTTCAATGTCATACTCGACCGGGTCCTCGGCAGTAAGCAACTTTGAATCAATCGTGTTGACCCGGCGCAAGGCCGAGTACAGGGTAGTGGTCTTGCCGCAACCGGTCGGGCCGGTCACCACGAAAATGCCGTTCGGACGCAAAATAACTTCGGTGACGAAATCGTAAACATATTTCGGAAAACCCAACGATTCGATCTCGAGATTGACCGCCGAACGGTCCAAGACGCGGAGCACCACCGATTCGCCGAATTGCGTGGGCAGGGTGGACATACGCAAGTCCACCTGCTTGTTGGCGATGTTCAGATTGATGCGTCCGTCCTGCGGCAAACGCCGTTCGGAGATATTCAGGTTCGCCATGACTTTCAAACGCGAAATCATCGGGAGAGCCAGATACTTCGGAGGAGGGGCCATTTCGTAGAGCGCTCCGTCCACACGGTAACGGATGCGAAATTCGGTCTCAAAAGGTTCAAAGTGAATGTCACTCGCGCGGTCCTGGATGGCTTGTTGCAGGACCAGGTTCACAAATCTGACGATGGGCACCTCATTGGCCAGGGCTTCGACGGCTTTGGCATCCACGTCGGCATCGACCACCTCTCGCGAGATATTTTTATCGGCATCGATCTCTTTGAGGATCTCAGAAAAACTCCCGGCGCTGTCGTCCTGTCCATAATGACGTTCTATCGCTTTTTCAATCTCTTCGGGGTCGGCGACAACAATCTGCACATCGCGCTTGATGGCGAAATGGATCTCGTCGGGCTTGGCGGGGTCCAACGGATCGGCCAGCGCGATCAGCACGGCGCTATCGTTGACTCCCACCGGCAGGCAATGATACATCCGGGCGACTTTGGCGGGGACGAGTTGCAACAGTTCCGCCGGGATGTCCCGGTCCTTCACGGAAACCACTTCTGCCCCGATATTCGTGCTGATGACATGCAGGATGTCATCCAACTTCATGATGCCGAAGTCCTGCAACAACTGGCTGACGGGCGCGTTGCTGCGTTTAAGCTCGCCGACAACTTCCTCGTATTGCAGATCGTCAATCAGGCCGCGCTCACGGATGAGCGCCAGCAACGGGTTGGAGATTTCTTCGGCCATGTGAAATGATTACGAGCCTTTCGTCTTGCTTTGTTGCGCCATTTCCAGCTCCTGCAATTTGGCCAGGATGGTAGTGGGGTCCTGCGCTTTGGTCACCACTTCTTCACGTGCGATGAGGCCCTGCTGATATTTTTCGACCAGGAATCCGTCCAGCGTCACCATGCCGAATTTCGCGCCGGTCTGGATGTCGGACTGGATACGGAACGTTTTATTATCGCGGATGAGCGCGGCGATGGACGGCGTGTTGACCATGATCTCAAAAACCGCCACCCGGCCGGGTTTGTCGATGCGGGGGATCAACAACTGGGAGATGACCGCCTGCATGACGGTTGAAAGCTGGATGCGCACCATTTCCTGCTGGTTGGTCGGAAACGCGTTGGTGATACGGTCGATGGTTTTTGCCGCGCCGGTCGTGTGCAGCGTGCCGAAGACCAAGTGGCCCGTTTCCGCGGCGGTGATGGCCGCTTCAATGGTTTCCAGGTCGCGCATTTCACCCACGAGAACAATGTCCGGGTCCTGGCGCAGAGCGCGGCGCAAACCTTCGGCAAAATTCGGCACATCCACGCCGATCTCGCGCTGGGTCACCAGCGCTTTTTTGTGTTTATGATAATATTCGATCGGATCTTCGATGGTGATGATGTGCGCCTCGTCGCGCTCCTCATTGACGATGTTGAGCATCGAGGCCAGCGTGGTTGTTTTGCCCGAACCCGTCGGGCCGGTGACGAGAACCAATCCGCGGGGTTTATAAAGCAACTCCCTGGCGGTGGGCGGAATGCCGATCTGCTCCATCGTCAGCAGTTTGCTGGGGATCTGCCGGAGGACCAGGGCGAAATTTCCTTTTTCTTTGAAAACGCTCACGCGGAAACGCGCCGCGTCGCCGAACGCAAAGCCAAAGTCCGCGCCGCCGCGCTCGCGGACGCTTTGGATATGCTCTTCGGACGTGATGCTGCGCATTAGGTCTTCCGCGTCTTCCGGACGCAATACCGGGCCTTCCACGCGATGCAGGATGCCATGCACCCGGATGACCGGCGCGGTGCCAACACGGATATGCAGGTCCGAGGCGCCCTCGGAGACCGTCAACTGCAACAGATCTGACATCGAATAGGACATAAAATTTTAAATGGCGGCTAACGCGCTAATCATCTCCCACGCTCGAGCGGATGACTTCGTCGGCGGTCGTCAAGCCGGCCAGCACTTTGCGGACGCCGTCTTCGCGCAAAGTACGCATCCCCATTTCCCGCGCGCGCGCGCGCAGGACAGAGGACGAGACTTTTTCATAGATCAATTTCCGCGCTTCGTCGTCGATGTTAAATATCTCAAAAATACCAAAGCGCCCGCGGTTGCCGGTATTCGAACAGTTGGCGCAGCCGCGCCCTTTCATCAGCGTGGCGGATTTCAACATATCCGGCGTGATGCTCAACGCGCGCATCTCCTGGTCCGTCGGGGTATAAGGCTCGCCGCATTGTTTGCAAATCTTTCGCACGAGCCGTTGGGCCATCAGGCAACGGGTGGAGGAGGCCACCAAAAACGGCTTCACCCCGATATCGATCAAGCGCGTCACCGCGCTGGGCGCATCGTTGGTGTGCAACGTGGAGAAAACCAAATGGCCGGTCAGCGACGCGTTGATGGCAATCGACGCCGTTTCCAGGTCGCGAATTTCACCGATCATTATCACGTTGGGCGCCTGGCGCAGGATGGAGCGCAAGGCCGTGGCAAACGTCAGGCCGATCAGTTCACTGACCTGCACCTGGTTGATGCCCGCCAGAACATATTCCACCGGGTCTTCCACCGTGATGATCTTACGGTCGGGGCGATTGATGAAATGCAGGCAGGAATAAAGCGTGGTCGTTTTGCCGGAACCGGTAGGCCCCGTCACCAGCAGAATGCCATCCGGGAGACCGATGACTTTTTCGAACGATTGCTGGTCGTCGGTGAAGAATCCCAGTTCAGGCAAGCCGAGCTTAAGACCTTCTTTGTCCAAAATACGCATGACGATGCTTTCGCCGTGGTTGGTCGGCAGGCAGGAAACACGCAAATCAATCAACTTGGCCCCCACCTTGGTCTGGATGCGTCCGTCCTGCGGGATGCGATGTTCGGAAATAGACATGGCCGATTGGATCTTCAGCCGGGCGATGATGGAGGGCTGCAAGCGTTTCGGCGGCGCTTTCATCTCGTGCATCACGCCGTCAATGCGGTAGCGCAAACGGAATCGTTTCGCCAGCGGTTCCAGGTGAATATCCGAAGCCCGCATCTTGAACGCTTCAATGATGATCTGGTTGACCAGCCGGATCAACGGCGCGTCCGCGTCCACCGCCTGGCCATCATCATCCGTCGCCCCCACGTTGACCTGTTCCTCGGTCAGTTCCTGGATAACATCTTTGAAACGCTCGTCCTGAATGCCTTTTTTCTCCGACCCGCCATAATATTTGTTCAGCGCCGCTTCGATGTCCGGCTCGGAAGCGACACGCGGCTCGATCTCCGCGCCGAGCAAGTGCGTGAGCGTGTCGATCGTATTGATGTCCGAGGGATCCGAAATCGCCAGCGCCACTTTGCCGTCGGTTTTGAACAAAGGGACGACGCGATATTTCTTGGCGACGTGGCGGGGGATGATGGAGATGGCCTCATCGGGAATCTGCATCGTGGACAGGTTGACGACCTCGGCGCCGAACTGGGCGGCCTTGGCCTGGGTCACATCAGCAGCGCGGATGACATGATTGGCCAGCAAATAATCAATCACTCCCACGCCGGAGGCGCTGGCTTCGGCGCGGGCCTTGGCGAGCTGATCGGCTGTCACCAGCCCCAGATCCACCAAAACGTCTGCTAAATAGTCATCTTTCTCTGCCACAAACTCTTTTGCTCCTGTCAATGCCTGTTAAGTGCCGGAGCGTCCAAACAGACTACCGCCGAAAAACCCGATGTCAACGCGGGGAAATGATTTCAGCGATTTTTTTCCAAAGCCGGTTCAATCGGGCGGTCCTTTCCGTTCAGCCAGAACTTTCAAGAAGGTTTCATAAATAACATCACGGGTATCGGCGTATTCGAGCCGGATGATTCGCCCCGGAAGCTGTGAAAAGACGATCCGCAGCCCGCCTATACGCAGCCGGCAAAAGCCTTCCAATTCTCCGCGCAATGCTTTGATGTCGCCTTGATTTTGTTGCAAATGGCGCAAACCGGCCCGG
The DNA here is from genome assembly GCA_036502245.1 of Verrucomicrobiia bacterium. Lineage (GTDB taxonomy): Bacteria > Verrucomicrobiota > Verrucomicrobiia > Limisphaerales > UBA11358 > UBA11358. The sequence goes on along the minus strand of DASXYX010000026.1, from coordinate 116,205 downwards.
ACGCGCTTTTTGCTGTCGGGCGGCAACGCCACGAGCCAGTGTTGCACCTGTTCAGAGGCCAAAATTTTCATCGGCCAGGTTTAAATCTTTGTAGGCCAATCGGCCGGCTTTGGCCGCGCGTAAAGCTTTCATGGCGTCCGGGTTGCTCAAAAGCTCCATGGTCTCCAGAAGGGCGTCGTAATCTTCCAGCGGCATAGCCACATAGACCGGCTTATCCCGCCGCGAGATCACGAACCTCCGCCCCGCCCGGCACAAGCCGGGGAGATTGGCCTGGGCCTCGGATATCGTGTATGTAACTTTATTCATAAAGTTATATATATTCCATAAAATCCGGCATGTCAATAATCTGCCATCAATCCCAAGAATTCATTTAGAACATTTTAAGAAACAAACTTCCCAAAGATAATTGCATTTGCTTCAACCGTGAATTTTCCTACGATTCCCGCAATCTCATGCAACGGGTTGCGCAACTAGAAAAAGACGTCGCCGGCACTCGGGAAATATGAGCGCGCCCGGCCAGCTCAATCCTCCTGAACACGGCCAACTGCTTGTTTTTGCCGCGGAAGACGGCAGGTTGAAACTCGACGTGCGTTTGGAAGGTGAGACTGTTTGGCTGACGCAGCAACACATGGCGGATCTGTTTCAGACAACGAAACAGAATGTCGGCCAGCATCTAAAAAACATCTTTGAGGAACGCGAACTGCCCGAAGGCTCAGTTGTAAAGAATTTCTTTACCACTGCCGGCGACGGCAAACAATATCGCACCAATCACTATAACCTCGACGCCATTATTTCCGTCGGCTACCGCGTCAAAAGCGCTGTTGCCACGCGATTCCGAATTTGGGCCACCCAAAAGCTCCGTGAATTCATCGTCAAAGGCTTTGTGCTGGATGATGAGCGGTTGAAAAATCCCGATCAACCATTCGATTACTTTGATGAACTGCTCCGCCGGATTCAGGACATCCGCGCATCCGAACGGCGGTTTTACCAGAAGATCACCGACATTTACGCCACGAGCATTGACTACGACCCGACTCAGCCGAAGAGCATCGAATTTTTCCAGACCGTTCAGAACAAAATGCACTGGGCCGTCACCGGCCAGACGGCTGCAGAGATCATTCACTCCCGCGCCGACAGCGCCAAGCCCAACATGGGGTTGACCAGTTGGCGCGGCGCGAAAGTCCGTAAGGAAGACGTGGCCATCGCCAAGAATTATTTGAACGGGCCGGAACTGACCGCGCTGAATAATCTCGTCGAGCAATACCTCGTCTTTGCCGAGGCCAGGCCATGCGGCGCGCGCCCATGCACATGAAAGATTGGATAGCGAAGCTGCACGGATTCCTGACCCTCAACGACCGCAATATTCTCACCCACGCCGGAAAAATCTCGCATCTGTTGGCAAAGGAACGAGCCGAGGCGGAATACGAAACATTCAATCAGAAGCGCATTGAGGCGGCGGATGCGGCAGAAGGCGAATTTGAGAAAGCGATTAAACAATTGCCGCCGCCGAAGCGAAAAGGACGAAGGAAGAAGTGAAGGGGACCAAAGGTTTTAAAGGCACCCCGGAAAGTCAACCGGAAGAGATTGAAATGGGCTGGGAATTGGGCTTCTTTCAAATGATCGTCTCTTGTTGCCTCGCTATCTGCCATTTGTGACGTTCTACAGCGCCGAGTTCCAATAAAATCCAGAAGACGACGGCGGTGGGAAGTTGGAATAAACCGCCATCGAACCAAAAGGCGACCAACAGGGAAAGAGCGGCGGAACGGCAAGCAGTTTTAATTCTAAATTCTGAATTTTGAAGGCTAAAGTTGGGACCCACAGCCAAAGGCTTGCCGCGCCATTTACGGACCCAGTTTGCGGCTCCCAAACAGAGGGCCACATAAGCGAGAAAGCAGAGCAAAGCAGGAATGCCTAATTGCGTTCCGAGCATTAAATAATCATTGGTGGTGATTGCGCCCGCGCCATCGGGTGGCGGAGAGTAATGGTCTTGATAAATCTCAACTGTTTTGTTCCAACCAACGCCCAGGGGATGGTCCCGCATGATTTCAAAACCGGCCTTCCAGGCCGCCACCCGGTGTTGCGCCGATGGCCGGCCAAGATCCATGCGCTTTACATACCACGGCGCTGAATCCGGCGTGGCATTCCAGAAGAAATAAACAATTGAAATCAAAAGCAAAATGCAGAACGTAGAAAGCAGAAAAAAATTGAGTGAACGCCATTTGAATTTGCGATAAGAATTTGCCAAATACAACAAACCCGCAACTGTTCCCAGCCAGGCTCCGCGTGAATAACTCATTACCAATCCTACCCCCATCATTCCCGCCGAAACGAAAAGGATTATTGGCAGCAACCTCTTTATTCTCAATTCCTCTTTCTGCATTCCCGCTCGCAATCCGATTGCGAGCAACATTCCCGCGCTCATGATCACTCCATAATCATTTGGATTATCCCAAAGCCCCATCCAGCGCGGCCCGTGATAAGGCCCCACTACATCCAGATGCCACCAAGACGAAAATGCCAAAAGCAAGATCAAGCCGATGAAAAATGTGGCTACGGATGCGAATCCGCTCTGGCCTATTTCCAATTCTTTGGCTTGAGTTAACTTATGCCGTCTGCTGCCGATCAGAAAGAATCGCGCCATTCTGCCCACCGTCACACCAAATAATAGCGGGATGGCACCATGTGCCGCACCGTGCTTTGACTGACCGAAAAAAAAAGCGGCCGTGGCAATAATCACTGCCCCCCAGAGCGTTAAGTCTTTGATGCTAAACGTCAAAAAAAACGCTATGCAGCAAACCGCAAGACCAATCAGTTCCTCCATTATTTTTTGAGATCTGCAGGTTGCGATCTCCTCGCATAGATCATCACTGCGCTTGTTATCAGAAAACTCGCAATTATGATGTCTTGAGCCAAAGCATTTTGGGTGCTTACTTGAATTGGAATAATGCGATTGATACCAAGCAAACAGCCACATGGACCTCTATATCTTATCATAACCAATCCCATTTCATACAATAACACTGCGGCTGAAAACCACAGAATAAATATAGAGCGAAGTAGCAGCGAATTTTTACGCTGCAAACAGAACCATCCGACAAGAACCTCAACTATAGCGGCTGCTGCAAGAAGATAAGCATTTGGTATGAATGGAAAGATTGCGTTGCCAAATTTCAAAAAGTCTTCAATCTCAATTGTTTTTGGAAATACGATAGCGAGGAACTTTAGAAATCCCAGAAGAATGAAAGTCAAACTTATTAGTTGAATGGCCGTGTTAGCCATAAAGAAACCAACACGGCCGACCTTCTCTGGCTTTGATTGTCCGTGACAATTATCTTTTCCACTTTGCATATGCAATCAGCTATGACGAGCACGGATTAACAGGATTTGTAATTGTGGGTGTTCCATAATTTGCACAGGAATTGTCGGGCTGACATTGGCCTGGCTGCGATTCAGTAGTGGCCTTGCTTTCGCCATTGCATGTCCATGAAAAATTGTATGCGACACACGTCAAAAAGCCCCATTGAGAATATAAGCTGCAGGAACCATTTTCCTGACCGCAGGTATTCACTGGAACGTTGTATTCATCTGGATTACTCGAATCTGGAAGACATTTATACCAAAGGAAGGCATAAGATGCTGTTGACGATAAAGCCAGCACCGCGCAGGTTAGCGGCACTATTATTAGCCTCTGCATTATTGTTTTAGTTTTCATTTTGGTTTTAGTTTTTTTTATTTTTTTACTATCTGACAGGGCGCTGAAAAACCCGTTTTCAGCAATAAAACACAAGACGACCCTGCCAAAATCAAAATTCACGGCTCAAAACACAATTTTTTAATTGCCTGCCAATTTATACAATAACGATTAACGCCAACGTTTTGTTAAAAAGTCCGACAGCATTTGACGAATTTGTTTTGAAAATAATAGGCTGGTCAATGCGAACATAAAAAAAGCAGCAACGAGAATTCGCCTTGCGGTTATTACAGCTTTTAGACCATTCAATGGCGCAAGATCTTTTCCAATTTGTAAAGCGTCTCGTTGCAAGGCCGGGTCAGACTCGTTTTTAATCCATGCGGAGTTTTGAGCCCGATACCAAACAAACGGTATATGTTTCCTGGCATTAAAAACCCTATAATCTGACACTTCTATATTTGTGGTAGATCTAGGATACGGATCCACCGCGCTTATTGATTCCACGGAATCAAGAGTGCCAACAAGTTCTATTAAAGGAGCGTCTTCTTTTTCAACCTGATCCTTGCCAACGCTTTTGAACATATATTGAGTGAATCTAAATGTCTTCGGCAAAACGCAACCCTCACAGTTTGTCGTGGTTAAAACTTGATAAATTGCTGACGGTTGATGTTGCGACTTGAGCCGCGCCGTGCGGATTATCATGCTATCCATCATTGTATTGCCTGACCCCGTCATCGTATTTTTTAAATGGGCCTCGATAGCCTGAATTAGTTCTGAGTCAGGAAAATATGTAAGTAATTTAGGAAGCCCTGTGCCATTTGTTATTGCTTCGTAGGATTCCCGATAAATCCATGCATCCGGGACTGATGCTGCTGGCAGCCATGGAGTCGGAAGAGTAGTGCTTCCTGCATTTACATTTGTTGCTATGTAGTTTGCAGAACAATAGGCCAACCATGGCAACGTGCAATCCAGATAAAACGCCTGCACGGGATAACATCCGCTATAAACTATCCCAAGATCGGAATAATCACCTGTCTTCTTATTTTGCGTTTCGGGTGTCATGATCATCATAAAGACACTCCGACCATCACATCCAAGTGAAAAACTATCTTGATCTGGATGAACAACTTGTTCTGTCCATTTATCTCCATCTACAGCGACCTCAAAGTTCCATATGTCGCCCTTTTTGAATATCGTGGATTCGGATGACCAAGTTTGCATCTGAACAGCTTCCATATGACCCATCACCTTGAACCCTGAAGCGTTGCATGAATAATACCCGCTCACAAAAATTCCTATGAGTAGAATCAAAAGAATCCTAGAATAATTAAAATATAACCTTCTATTAGAGCTTGCATTCATTATCAAATTAAACTGCAATCCTGCATTAACCGTTGTTGCCGAAGTATTAGTTGGAATCTATCGGACCCCTCACCGTTCGGCTACCCCGACGTTCGTCAGGGGGTGTCAAACGACCCCATTCTGTTCTCGTGTGAAACGAATTGCCAGGGCAACCCTGGAATGAACCCCCCATTTGTGAAAGATTTCTTCGAGATGCCAGCCAACGGTTCCTTCGGTCAGGTGAAGCTGGTTGGCAATCTCTTTATCGGTCAAACCCGCGGCAATCAATCGGGCGATCTCCAACTGTCGGGGAGAAAGCGCTTTGATCGCCGTTGCTTGGCCGGCAACAACCCCGCCGGGTGATTGAACGCCATTGGCTGGTTTGGCCTGCTCCCGCCCATCCGTGTTTTTGTCAAATTTTCCGTTCATTCCTGTTTGATCAAAGCGATGTCCATTTGTGTTCCCGGCTTATTATGATCCTGAATGATAAGGCATGCGGTCAGTAATCCATTCATAATCCCGGCTGGTGAAGCCAGATTGATCATAGTTCCATGGCTGGGCGCTCGATATGCCAATCATCCGCACGGGGTACAGCGTCGTATTGGCCCCCGAGGTTTCGAGCCATTGGTGAAGTTCGCTATGCCCATCGGCAAAGCTGAACGAACCGGCCCCGTTATGGTAGCTGGCGGGGAGGTTGCGCCACTGCTCCTGGCCGGGGGGGTAGCCGGGGTCCACCATAAAAGCGCCGTCGTCTATGCTGTCGGCATGCTCGTCAAGAAACACGAAGACGTTTGCGGGACCTGGCGTGTTCAAGTCGGACAGGCTGGTGGCGGTGAAATACTCCCGGCCCGTGCCATTGATGAAGTGAGGCTTGTTGCATAACGCGCCGTTCATGGAAACGCTTCGTGTTCTTGGGCCGGGATTGTCCGCGCTTTGATAGTGGTCCTGCGGGCATTTATAGACCTGGGGAGTTTTGATATAATCGGCCATCGCGGCAACCTGCGAATCCACCAATAAAGAAACGTTCGTATTGTCCGGTTCAGGGCCCCACGTCAAATCGCCTTTGCCGATCCAAAAGCGGCCTTTGCCAATTTTATGCGAGCCGTTGAGCATCAGTTTATCGTGGTTATCCCCCGTGTAGGTGACCCAGCCAACGGCCAGTTGTTTGCAATTGTTCATGCACGAGATACCCTGCGCTCTTTCCTTGGCCCTGGACAGAACCGGCAACAGCAAAGCCGCCAGGATGCCAATAACGGCGATGACCACCAGCAATTCCACCAGGGTAAAACCTGGGTTTGGAGAATAGAATTTAATATTCGTTAAGAATGAATTTTGCGACGGCTTCATAGGCGTCCTTGTATTGTTTGGGATGGAAGGCGTGGGGGGTGTTTGGTTCGTAATGGATTCTCGCCGCGATTCGCCGGGAACCGGCGTCCAGCGCAAATTTTTCGGCGCGTCCGAGGCCCCCGGCCAGGCCGTTGAATTGGTCCCATTGCCCCATGCAAATCAACGCGCTGAACGCGCCGGATTTCAGCAAACTCATGTCAGGATAGGATGCCGGCTCGATCGCCACAAATCCGCGCCACAGCTCAGGATTAGCGTTAATCATTTCGGCGGCGGCCCCGGTAGTAACGCTTTCGCCGGCAATGTAGATGCGCCCCATGTCCACGTTTGGGTTTTTCCTGAGGGCTTCATAAACGGCCAGCGTATTTTCCTGGGAAGGAGTTACGCCCCATTCGATAATACCCTCATTATTTGGCGAAACGTAAAAAATCCCGCAATTGGCAAGAAATTCAGCGTCCCGGCCATGATCATGCCGGCTGGAAGAGGTCATATCAATCAGGACCGGGTATTTTTTACCGGGATCCAGATTCGGAGGTTGCAAATAATAATACTCAACCGGTTGACCGTCGGAATTGGTTGTCAACTTTTCAACAGGCGGCGTGGCCATGCAATACTTATACCCCTGCTGGATTTGCAGCAGCCGGGTTGTCCTGCGTTCCGCAATGTCGTAGCGCAAAATGAATGTCGCCCCGCGACTATCTGAAGTGATGCCAAATAAACTCTGGCCATCCGTAGTAAATGACTCAAGGTTGTCGTTTGTGAGGTCAAAAACATTTTGCAATGCCTCGCCATCCGTTGTTTTCAAGCTGAAAGTTTGCCGGCTTATTTCGGCATTCCCCTCGGCGACAACGCGCGTGGCTGCATTCTTAAGCAAATCAAAATTCCAAATCGCGCCGTTGCAGGAATAGGCAAAGGCATCATCTGATACCGCAACTACTTTGCTCCCCGCATCTATTTGCGGCGGCAACTTTGTCAAACCGGGAGCGCCATTCTTGCCGAGTAATTGAGTGGGGCGGAAATTCAGAATGTAGAGCGAGCCGTTGTCGAATGCCAAAATGAGCGAATTACTTGACAACCAAACGCCATCTACCGGCTTTCCTGGAGCTTGCAGGGCAATCGCTTCCATCTGGCTTCCATTGTTGCTATCATTTAGAAACAGACTTTGATTGTGTTCATCGGCCCCTGCGCAATAAGCAAAGTATTTGGCGTCCGGAGACCATCCAATCCAATCAAATCCCATGTCCTGTGATATATTTCTTATCCTCGTCAATAAATTATTCGTGGAAACGGCCGGATTAAAATCATAAACTTCAACGTCATTTCCGATATATTTGAGATACAACAGGTCTTGCCCATGAACTTGAAGAGGGGTATCCCGGAATTCTCCGATGCCGTGGTTATATATTTCGTCTGATTTTTGGGCCAGGTTTGACGGCACGCCAATTTGAGACCATCCGCGCGAAACAACTGCCAATACGAAAAGAATTCCAAGGCCCAGGCACCACCCACTGGCGAGCCTGCCGAGAGGCGATCTTATAAGATTGGCCAGACGGGACTCGTGCTTTGAGCCGGGCATAACATGGGGCGTCCCACCGGTCTTGGTCACAGAAACCGGATTAGAAAAAAGTGATTTTGGAGGGTCTCCCGGTATCTTCTGGGGTTTTCCGCAGGCGGGGCATTTGAGAAAGCGCCCTGCTTCTGAAAGATCCACTACGATATGCTGGCGACAGGCTGGATCATTGCAATTGAACCGGATGTCCTTTGATGAAGGGACCTGCAACGATGCGGAACATGAAGGACACCGCACCGTTTTGCCAGCCATCGCCTCCTCAACTTCGACGCGCTGGCGGCACTCCGGGTTGGAGCAGTTAAATTTTAGGCTCACGTCTTTGGATGCGGGGTTAAATCCAGCACGGTAAAAGTTTGGTCGCGAAATTTGCGGCAGTTGAAATATCGAAAAACAATCAGCAAGATATCGGCGAAAAACAAAAGACAAAAAAATGCCAATAGAACCGGAGCAAGAATTACCGGGGGAATTTGGATTTGGCCATCAAGATTTCCTAAACATCCCAATAAATCAAATTCGCCATTCCATAGCAGGACCGCCTGATAAAAGAAGAGGTTTCCGGAGAACCATGCTAACAGGGATAACTTCAGAGATGTCTTTGTCGAATTGCCAACAAGAAGAAAGGCCGATAATGCAATGCTCGCGCTGGAAATGAAACAACCCAGGTTCCGCAATGACATGGGAAAAACAGAATCCGCCGCCTCCAAAACAGGCTGGAGAACGCGCATTTCCATCAACAGTTCAGCGCCAAAAACGAAAAGCGCCACCGCCGCTAAAAAGCAAAAACCGTTCGCAATTTTTGACCACCCGCCCATAAGTCACCTGGCACACTATACGACCGATTCGATTTCTCTCGATCTATTTAACGACTTCCGCAGCGCCATGCTGCCGCAGCGGCCAATTTTTTTCCATGCTATTGCCTGTAATCCTCTTTAACTGAACTTATCGAGCAAATTGTATACCCCCCCCGATTACCAAAGATGTTAACAATCATGTCTCAGCCATCCCATATGAAAAATGCTAAATACATTGATTTTACTGACGTTTTTGATTCGCATGGCTTGAAAAAATGGCTCATCCCATCCCACAGGACTGGCAATCGTCAAAAATGCCCAATTTCCGAGGTTTTTCATGGAATTCCTATGGGACGACTGAAATCATGTATCAACATCTCGACCGTTTTCTCCACCTTATTGTCCGGCCCGAGTTTTATCCATCGGCAGTTCCCGTACCGCCGGAACCAGGTCAACTGCCGTTTGGCAAACTGCCGGGTCCGTATTTTCACAAGTTCTATGGTTTCAGGCAGTTCGCGTTCACCGCGTAAATGCTCCGCAACCTGGCGATACCCGATCGCCTGCATCGCCGTCTTGTTTTGTTCAAGACCGTGTTTGAGCAATTCACGCGTTTCGCGCACCAGGCCGCGCCGAAACATCTCATCCACCCGCATACTGATGCGGTCATGCAAGTCCGCCGCCTCGCGGGTAAAACAATGAAGCGAGTGGGATGAAACCCCGTCGAGTCCCGTTTTTTGAGTTTTCCAATCCGCCCGCTGTTCTGAAAATTTTTTGCCGGTCAAACGGATGACTTCGACCGCCCGGATGACGCGACGCGGATTCAGTTTGTCAATTTTTTCGTAGGCTACCGGGTCACGCTCGCGCAGCTCGCGCAATAGATCCTCGAACGGCATTGTTTCCAATTCCGCGCGCAAGGCTGTGTCCGCTGGAGGCGCTTCCCCCAATCCGCTCAAGTACGCCTGGAAGTACAGTCCCGTGCCGCCGCAAAAAATCGGCGTCTGCCCGCGCGATTGAATGTCTGCCACGGCCTTTTCAGCGAGCCGGACAAATTTTGCGGCATCGAAAAACTCGCCCAGTTCCGCCACATCGATCAAATGATGCGGAATCCGTTGCCGCTCCGCGGCGCCCGGTTTGGCCGTGCCGATGTCCAGCCCGCGATAGACCTGCATCGAATCCACGGAAATGATCTCGCCGCCGATCCGCTCAGCGAGGGCCAGCGCGATTTCGGATTTGCCTGAGGCGGTCGGGCCGCCGATGAAAACTGGAGGCTTCATTTTGCCGGTTCGCGTTTGGAAAGCATCGCCGCCAATGCCAGGCCCGCAACGAAGATGGGCACACCGATCCATTGCGCCGGGGTAAGGCCAAGATGGTAATGCAGATCGGAATAGTCACCCCGGAAATATTCCACAACCGCGCGCGCGACCGCGTAGCACATCAAATAGGTCGCAAAAATTTGGCCGTCGAATTTTTTATGCCGGAACAGCCATGCCAGGAAAAAATAAAGGGCCAGGTTCAAAAGGCCGTCGTAAATCTCCGTCGGATGCAGCGGAATGCCAAGCGGCGTGCCGGAAAGTTCCTGCGCCTGCGGGTTGGTAAAAGTGATCGCCCACGGCACATCAGTGGGGCGGCCATAGCAACAGCCGTTCAACAGGCAGCCCGCGCGCCCGAAAACACTCCCCAACGCAATGCTCGGCGCCAGGACATCGGCGGTTTTCCAAAGAGGCATCTTTTTCCAGCAGATATATATATAGCCCGCGATGGTCGCGCCAATGAACCCGCCATAATAAACCAACCCGCCATGCCAGACCTCGAATATCTCTGAAAGGGGTTGGGTGGCAAATTCCTCTTTCCAATAAGTAGTCACATAAACAACGCGGGCGCCGAGGATCGCGCCGACCATCAGCCACAGAGTGATGTCGGCGATCTGATCGGGCGGAATCTTTTCGCGGCGGGCGCGGGCCATGGCCGTCCAAAGTCCCGCCAGAAACGCCAGCGCGATCATGACGCCATACCAATGAACCGTAAGCGGACCCAGATGAAACGCAATCGGATGCACGGAGGGAAATTAAAGCGGAGTGAGAGAAATTGAAATTCGAATCTGCGTGGGATCAATTCGTCGCCACGGAGCCTTCCGCCGCCGGCGGAGCTTTCACCGGCGTGATCAAGGCGCCCGGCGGCAACGGCGGCCATTTCGGCACATCCTCCACCAGGTCGCGCCAGGCCTGCCGTTCTTTGGGCGTCATTTGCGACCAGCGCTCGGCGTTTTTCAAGAACTCCACGCGGTCCTGCGGGTTCATGTCCGCGAATTCATTGAAGGCGCGGATACATTCGATGCGCTGGTCGGATGACAGATCAGCGTAAGCCTGCAACGTCTTTTCCATCTGCGCGCGCTCGGCATCTGAAAGCGTGTTCAACGTCTGTTGCTTCTCGTCGGACGTCAGCTCAAAAAATTCATTGAACTGGTTTGCGATGATGTTCCGTTGATTTTCCGGCAAGCTTTTCCATTGGGCCAACTCTTCCCCGCTCGGGGCGTTGGCCGGGCTTTCTTCCTCCGATGCCGAATTTGTGCTGCTGCTCAGATAATGCGCCGCGCGCTCGTTTTCCAAAAATTTCTGTTGCAATTCCGGCGGCAGGATTTCCCATTGGATCAGGCGCGACTTGACCAGGTCGCGGATGCGGTCGGGCACCTGGGACAGGTCCGTGTCCCGCCGGGCGGGAGGATCGCGCATCAGGGGAAGCAGATACCAGCGCAATTCGGTGGCGCGCAGGCGCAGTTCCCGTTCATCCGGGTCCAGCGCGAGGTATTCTTGTATTTTGTTGAGGATGCGTTGGCGGTTTTCCGGCGGCCGTTTGGCAAGGTAACTGTCACGCTCTTCCGGAGTCATGGCCAACAACTGGCGGAACAGGTCCACCGGCGAATATCCAGGAGGGAAGGGCGGGACAGCTTCCTGGATGGGCAAAGCATTCGTGCCACTTCCTGAGGCAGGGCAAACAAGCATCAATTGTCCTGCTGCGCAGAGAATCAATAACCAGGACGCGTACGACCAGCGGTTCATTGCAACAGCGCCAGAAGCTCGTCATCCGCGCGCGTGGGCTTGCTCATGCGCTGGATGGCGTCAAAATCTTTCAAGGTTTCGACGCTCGGCATGGGCGCAGCGGCGACCAGCGCCACATTTTTAGCCATGGTGCTCCGGTGTGCGTCCAGCCGGTAATGTTGCACGGTCAAGCCGGTGATCGAGAGAGCCAGCATGGCCGCCGTGGCGCGAGGGAGAAAAGTCCGCCAGTTGAAATGCCATCCATTCCGCCGTGAGCGCGCTTCCTCCAAGTTAATCGCCTGCATCACCCGCGCAGTGAAGTTCGACGCCACCGGGGCATCCGGCAACCGCGCCAGCAACTGGCGCATCTCCCGGCGTGGGTCTTCTTGGATCGGCTCTTTATCCATTTGAAGTATAAAACCCGCCTTGCCCGCAAAGTTGCGCTCGCCCCCGGAAAAATTTCGGTTATCCTTCCGGTTCAAAAATGACGAATCGCCAACGATTTCTCGATGCCTGCCGCTGCCAAAGCGTTGACCGCCCCCCGGTCTGGCTCATGCGCCAGGCAGGGCGCGCCCTCCCGGAATATCGCAAGCTCAAGGACAAATACGATTTCCTGGACCTCGTCCGCACTCCCGAATTGGCCACCGAAGTCACCCTCCAGCCCATCCGCCGCTTCGATTTCGACGCCGCCATCGTGTTCAGCGATATCCTCGTGGTCGCTGAAGGCCTGGGGCAAACCTATAAATTCCGCACCGGCGGCGGGATCCAGATGAGTTATGCCCTGCGCTATCTCGATGATATCAAAGCGCTGGATGTCTCCGCCCTCCAGGACAAACTCAACTACATTCCCCAGGCTTTGCAGCTCGTTAAAAAATCGCTCGGCGATAAAACGGCCCTCATCGGTTTCGCCGGGTCGCCCTGGACACTTGCCAATTTCATGCTCGAAGGGGGCAGTGCCAGCAACTTTCAACATGCCAAAAGAATCTTTTATACCGAGCCAAAGATTTTTTCGATGCTGATGGAAAAGTTGACCACTGCCGTCACGCGCCTGCTCCAGATGCAGATCCTTGCGGGCGTCGATGCCGTGCAGATCTTCGACAGTCTGGGCGGACTGCTACCGCAAAATGATTTTTCAGAGGCTTCCGGCCGCTGGATCAAGCAGATCATTTCCGGCTTAAAAGGAACCGTTCCGGTGATCGTTTTTTCCAAAGATATCCACGGCAACTGGGATGCCTTGACGGATACCGGCGCCAATATTTTGGGGATCGATTCCGGCGTGCGGCTGGCGGACATCCGCAAGATATTGCCGCCCTCGATCGGAGTCCAGGGCAACCTGGACCCATTTTTGCTCACAACGACGCCCGAAAAAGTCGCGTCAGAGACGAGCCGTATTTTGACGGAAATGCGGGGCGCCCGCGGCCATATTTTCAACCTGGGCCACGGCGTGCCGCCGGAGGCGAAATTGGAAAACATTTCCGCGTTGGTCGATACTGTGAAAAGTTTTAAATGAGCGCGCTGAACGTCAACCTGGACCTGGTCAAGAAATACAACGTGCCGGGACCGCGCTATACGAGCTATCCGCCCGCGACCAAATTTACCGACACTTTTTCCTGGCCCCAACTTGCCGAAAAAATTTCCGCCAACAACCAATCCGGTCGTGGCCTTTCACTTTACTTTCACATCCCGTTTTGCGAGACCCTCTGCTGGTTTTGCGGTTGCACCACTGTCATCACCAACAATCATGCCCAGGGCAAAACCTACCTCGATTATCTCGAGCATGAAATCGCGCAAATGGCCGCGCAGATCGATCCCCAACGCCGCGTCGTCCAACTTCATTGGGGCGGCGGCTCGCCCACCTTCCTGCATCCGGATGAGATCCGGCGCCTCGGCGACATCATAAAAAAATATTTCAAATTTTCCGATGACATCGAAGCCGGAGTGGAGATCGATCCGCGCCGCCTCTCGCGCGGTCACATCGAAGCCTTGCGCGACGTCGGTTTCAATCGTGCTTCACTCGGCGTCCAGGATTTTGAGCCGAAGGTCCAGGAGGCCATCCATCGCATCCAGCCGCGCGACATGACCCAACGCGCGCTCGATTGGGCGCGCGAATTGGGCTTCGCTTCCGTCAATTTCGACCTCATCTACGGCCTGCCTCATCAGACCGCCGATTCTTTTAACCGTACTCTCGATGCCGTTTTAGAAATGCAGCCCGACCGATTGGCGGTGTTCAGCTATGCGCATGTGCCGTGGATCAAGCCGGCCCAAAAGATTTTGGAGCAAAAAATCCTTCCCACTGCGGAAGTAAAATTGCAATTGCTCAAGAACGTCATCGAGCGCCTCACCGAAAACGGACGCTATATCTATATTGGCATGGATCATTTTGCCAAACCCACCGACGAACTGGTCGCCGCCCAACGCAACAAAACATTGCAACGCAATTTCCAGGGCTACAGCACGCGCGGCGATGCCGACATCTTTGCCTTCGGCATGAGCGCCATCTCCCAGATTCCCGACGCCTATTGGCAAAATAAAAAAGAATTGCCGGACTATTATGCCGCGCTGGATTCCAAACAAATTCCTCTCGCGCGCGGCTATTTCCTGACGGACGAAGACAAGATCCGGCGCGAAACCATCATGCGCGTGATGTGCGACCTCTCGCTCGATTTTGCCGCCATGTCACGTAAGCTCGGCGTCGATTTTGCGGGACATTTTTCCCATGAGCTGGCGTCGTTGAAATCATACGAAACGGACGGCCTCATCCAGTTCAGCAAGACCGGCCTGGAAGTGACGGAAGCCGGACGCCTGTTCATCCGTAATATCGCCATGTGTTTCGACAACACCCTGGCTCCCACCGGCGAACGGAAACATTCGAAGACGATTTAAAAATATAGTAGCAGCCGGCGTAAGCCGGCTCTAAATAATGCTACACCTCTGAGGCTGTGTTTTTAAAACGCCTCCTCTCCTTTTTCCTCCAATCAGATTGGAGGAGAGGACGACATTACGAACGCATCACATTGCAGGAAAAATTCCGAAGATTTGAGCGCGCCCAATCGGTCTTCCTCTCCCTGCGCTCTGCGCGGGGAGAGGATCAAGGAGAGGGGCCTCTATTAAAATCAACCCTTGCTCGTTTCTTATAACCGGTTCACGCCATCGCTTCTTCCAAAACGATTTCAGGATGACGCGAGGCCACGCGCAACAGTACCCGCGCTGCGCCCGTTGGTTTGCGCCGTCCTTGCTCCCAGTTGTGCAGCGTTTTAACGGAAATGCCGAGTAGTTCCGCAAATTTGTTTTGTGAAAGACGCAACCGCGTCCGGGTGACTGCCACGTTATTCTTCCATTCTGCCCGCTGTTCACGTTGATATTCTTTGGGGTCAAGCCGGCGACGGAGGATTCTTCCATCGGCGCTTCGCGTCACATTCCATACGCGAGACGGTGTGGCTTCACCCCGGCGCACAACTCTTGCTTGCCGGAGTGCCTCTTGCAATTTTTCAAATCGTTCTTTGTTCATGTCTTTAAGACGTCTGTAAAAACGTAGCGCAGGTTTCCCAACCTGCTGTATCGCCGACTTCCGAGTCGGCTATGCGTTGAGCAGGAAGAGAACCGGCGAATTTGGAAATCCGCGATACAACCGCAATTAAACATTCATGACATACGCCAATGGCGTAGAATGTCAAGCGTAGCCAAAACAAAATCGCCGCTGTTTTTTAAACTGCGGCGATCGGGAAAATTAGCGGGGTCTAATGCGACATGCCTGCCGCATTCGTGCTCACTTCATTCTGCATGTCCACCGCCATCTGGTGATGGTCCTGCAGCGTTGGCAAAGTCTTCTTCGCAAATTTCTTCAATTGCTTGTCCTGAAGATTTTGCGAAGCGTTGCTGAACAATTGGACCGCATTGTTGTGGTCCTGCACCGCACAAGCGGCATAGGCTTGGTCGAAATCAGCGCCTGATAGCGAATCAAGGTATTTGGCCACTTTCAGGTCGGCATTGGTCCCGGAATCATTCTGCATCAAGGCCGCCGCCTGCATCCCTTTGAAATCCTCGGTATCGAGGCTCATCCAATTACCCGGCGCGAACGAATTGGTCGGTGGGTAGGCCAGGCTCTCTTTGTCCGCGAGTTGCATCAACCGCTCGTTGGCGCGCGTATGATCGCGCACCATGCGGGCGGCAAAATTCGTCACGGAAGCATTTTGACTCTTTTCCATCGCCATTTGCCCCAATGCCACTTCCTTGTCCCCAGCCCATACCGCTTCCGTGACAAAATCCTGGGAAGACAGAGGCGTCATCATTTGATTTGTGGCGGCCATGTTTTCCTGGGCACGTGCGCCCGTAACTACCGCAAAAAATGCGGCCAATAACATCAAGGTGATCTTTTTCATTTTAACTCCTTTAATCAGCTAATCCCTTAAAGCCCAAACCATGCCATCATCATTTTACCTCATCCGAGCTTGTATTACTTGAGTGACCTCACCCCTGTTTAATGCGAAATGCACGGACCGTTGCAAAATCCCATAAGATTAGACAACCTGAAACGTAACATGTAAAACCTTGACTGTCATGCAGACTTAAAGTGAACTCATCACAATCACAGAATTTTCCGTTATTCGGGTCGAGCGCAGGAAAGGCTCAATATGAAAAAAATCCTAATTGTTTTTGTAGCGATAATGGCCGGGCTTTTTGGGGGCATCACGCCGGTCAAAGGCCAAACTGTCACCATTACCCAACAGCCGACTAATCAAGTCGTGGCCAACGGTGGTACAGCAACTTTCAGTGTTTCCGTTTCCGGAACCGGCCCATTTACCTACCAATGGCAATTCAACGCTGCCAATTTAGCCAATAATATCATCACAACCGTGGCGGGCAATGGCAACGATGGCTATTCAGGCGATGGCGGCGCGGCCACCAGCGCCGATCTAGATATTCCTAAAGACGTGATCTTCGATGCCTTCGGCAATCTGTATATCGCTGACGCTTTAAATAACCGTATTCGAACTGTAGCTACCAATGGCATCATTACCACTGTGGCGGGCGGCGGTACAGACGGCCTCGGCGATGGCGGCGCGGCCACCAACGCAGAGCTAGGTAATCCCACCGGAATTGCGGTAGATACTTCTGGTAACTTATTCATCGCGGATAGCGACAACGAACGCATTCGCGAAGTAAGAACCAATGGCATTATAACCACCGTGGCGGGCAATGGCAGCTACGATTACTCCGGAGATGGTGGCCTAGCCACCAACGCAGAACTAATGTATCCCACCGGAGTGGCGGTGGATAGCCTGGGCAACTTGTTCATCGCCGATTACGGCAGTAATCGCATCCGTGAGGTTGGGACCAATGGCATCATCACCACTGTGGCGGGCGGTGGTACAGATGGCGTCGGCGATGGTGATGGCGGCACGGCCACCAACGCAGAGCTAAATGATCCCACCGGAGTGGCGGTGGATACTTCTGGTAATTTGTTCATCGCGGATAGCGGCAACCAATGCATTCGCGAAGTAAGAACCAATGGCATCATAACCACCGTGGCGGGCAATGGCAGCTACGATTACTCCGGAGATGGTGGCCTAGCCACCAACGCCAGCCTATATAATCCTAGCGGCTTGGCTTTCGATGCTCTCGACAACCTTTATTTTGCGGACACTGGTAATTACCGCATCCGCATGGTATCGCTTTATGCCCGGTACCCTACATTCACGCTTAATAAAATAGGAGTAGCCAACGCCGGCAACTACACGGTGGTCATCACCGGTTCTTATGGCAGTGTGACAAGCGCAGTTGTGACCCTAACCGTGCCAGTCCCGCCCGTTATAATCTCACAGCCAGTAAGCCAGATAGTGGCAGCAGGAAGCAACTCCAGTATTCAGGTGGCGGTTATCGGCTCGGGACCATTCAACTATGAGTGGTATTTTGACAGTACCAACTTGGTCCAGAACAGCACGAACAGCACACTCTCGCTCCCCAATGCTTCAACAAACAATACCGGCAATTACACTGTGGTGATCACCAATAGCTTTGGCAGTGTGACCAGCCGGGTTGCCACCCTCACAGTGGCGATGCCACCCGCTATAATTACGCAACCACTCAGCCAGACAAACCTGACAGGATCGTCTGTGAGCTTTAGCATAGCGGTGGCAGGCATTGGCCCATTTACCTATCAATGGCAATTCAACGGCACCAATTTAGCCAATAATAAAATCACAACCGTGGCGGGCAATGGCAATGCTGGCTATTCAGGGAATGGCGGCGCGGCCATCAACGCTAACTTGGATCTTCCTTCTGGCGTGGCCTTCGATGCCTTAGGCAACTTGTATGTTGTTGATAGAGACAATAACCGCATACGCATGGTGAACACGAATGGTATCATAACCACCATTGCGGGTAAAGGAGTGCCGAGTTACTCCGGCGATGGCGGCGCGGCCACTAACGCCGACCTAAATAATCCTTACGGCGTGGTGATTGACGCTGCTGGCAATTTATTTATCGCTGACCGAAACAATAACCGCATCCGTAAGGTGAGCACCAACGGCATCATCTCCACAGTTACTACCGGCAGCCTGTTTGATCCCGAGGGGGTGGCCTTCGACGCCTTAGGAAACCTATATATTGCTGACATGGCCCGTGGACTCATCCTTGAAGTTGGAACAAACGGCATCATTACCACGGTAGCGGGCGGCAACGGCTTAGACTATGGAGGGGATGGGGGTGCGGCCACTAACGCCATCCTAAACAATCCCAATCGTGTGGCCTTTGATGCTTTCGGCAACCTTTTTATTTCTGACTATAATAACAATCGTATTCGCAGAGTGGACACTAACGGTATCATCACCACTGTGGCGGGCAATGGCAATGCTGGCTATTCCGGGGACGGCGGCGCGGCCACCAACGCCAACTTGAATCTTCCCTCCGACTTAACGTTCGATGCTTCCGGCAACCTGTATATTGCCGACCAGAACAATGAACGCATCCGTGAGGTTTCTTTCGCTGAGAATCCGACATTCACGCTCACGCAAGTGATGAGTACCAATGCTGGCAACTATACGGTGCTTGTCAGCAGTCCATATGGCAGCGTGACCAGCAGCATTGTCACATTAGGGATTCTGCCATTTATCACCGCACAGCCACAAAGCACCTCTGCCGTTCTCACTTCAAACGCGACATTCTCTGTCAGCGCCTCAGGCCCAGGCCCGCTGGCCTACCAATGGCTCTTCGACAACACCAATGAAGTTGATTCCACGACCAATTTGCTTGCCATTGATGACGTGCAGCCGACCAATGCGGGCGTTTATTTCGTCATCATTACCAACATTTACGGCAGCGTCACCAGCAGCCCTGCCAGTTTGACGGTCACGCTGCCGCCCATCGTTCCCGCATTTACCCAAACCAATGGCAGTCCCGCGTTTGATTTTACGTGGAGCGCAATTCCCACGGCAACCTATCAGGTGCAATACACCACCAATTTGATCACCGGCATCTGGACTGATTTAGGGCCTCCCATCACCACCACCAACAGCGCCGCTTCCGTCCTGGACAGCAACGAAACCGATCCAGAACGCTTTTATCGCGTTCTTTTGCTCCAGTGACGTTCGTCATTTAATGCTTAGGTCTTTGAATTAGTGTCAATTTGCGTTGATTAGCGGTTCAAAATCTCTGTTTCCTTCGTTCCCTTCTGTGCAAATCCGTGTTTATCCGTGAAATCCGTGTCTAACCGTTTTTTCTGTTTTGCCATCCTCCATCATCAATTCTCCATCCTCGTAGTGTCTTTTTTGTTTCCGGGCAACATTACACCTTCTCCCGTTCATGCTTAAATCGCCCCATGCGTAATTTGCATCATTTGATTTTTGAGCAAGAAACTGGGCGTCGGTCTTCGCCCGTGGACTCCAGCCTGGTATATGAAAATGAGAAAACGAAGCCAAATTATTTCAGGCCATTTTTGATTGCAAATGACTCATCAACAATCACTAACAAAACTCGCCATCTCAAAACGCCCTCGCAAAAACGAAGCCAAATAGCCAGACCCAAGACCCCATCCGCCAGAACCGATTCAATCCCTCCAATCCAACCCAATCCAGGTCAATCCGACCGAATCAAACCATTCGGATGGCGGAGCTTCCGCGACGCTCTGAATCTATTAAAACCCAAAAATGAGAAAACGAACCCAAGCTTTTTTCGGCAAAAATCGGATACAAATCGCTTATTTATAACCACTAGCAAAACTTATACATTCAAAATGTCCTCACAAAAACGAACCCAAGACAAACCCCAACTCTGAAAGAACAAACGGAACGAGCAGAATGAAGAAAAACACTAACTTCCAAGACAATTTGCGTTCATTCGCGGTTGGTTAATCTATGGAATTTGCGGATTTCCAGCCAATCCCATCTTCTCTATTTTAACGCAGTGAAATCAATCGCCATCATTGGTGCGGGGATTACGGGGTTGACCGCGGCGTTTTATCTTAAGTGTAAAAAAGCTTCAATAAGCTTCTTTGAAGCAGGCGACCGTGCGGGCGGAGTCATCCGTTCTGTGAGGGAAAATGGGTTTTTGGCTGAATTTGGACCGAATACGACTCTGGAAACGTCGCCAAAGATTTCGCAACTGATCGCAGATCTGGGACTGGAATCCCGCCGGTTATATACCGATCCCAACGCAAAAAAACGTTATCTGGTTCGAGACCGCAAGCCGGTGGCTTTGCCGTCATCCCCACTCGGATTTGTCACCACGCCGCTGTTCTCTCTCGGAGCTAAAATGGCGGTGCTGCGCGAGTCGTTCGTGCCGCCGCGCCGTAGCGATGCCGATGAAAGCGTCGCCGATTTCGTGCAACGCCGGCTCAACCGGGAATTTCTCGAGCGCGCGGTTGACCCGATGGTTTCGGGGATCTATGCCGGCGTGCCCGAAAGACTTTCGGTCCGTCACGCGCTGCCGAGGCTCTACGACCTCGAACAAAAATACGGCTCCCTGATCCGCGGCCAGATCTTTGGCGCAGGCGAACGCAAACGCCGCGGCGAAGTCGCGCGCAGCCACGCCAAAATGTTCTCGTTCGACGAAGGATTGCAAGTATTGCCCGATGCCCTGGTAGCACGACTGGGAGATTCGTTGCGATTGAATACGCCGGTCTCAAAACTCGTCCGCACCCAAAATGGCTGGCGCGTTTTCTTCCCCGACGGCAAACAGGAGTTCGACGTTGTCATTTATTGCGCTCCAGCGCATAAGCTGGCGGGATTGCAGCTAGATAAGATTGACTTGAGCATCTTCTCCAAAATCCGCCATCCCCCGGTCGCCAGCGTCGTTTTGGGTTTTCGCCGGGCGGACGTCGCGCATCCGCTCGACGGTTTCGGCATGTTGGTCCCGCGGCAGGAGAATTTCCAGATCCTCGGCGCCATCTTTTCCTCCTCGCTCTTTCCAAACCGCGCCCCTGCCGGCCATGTCACGCTCACCAGCTATATCGGCGGCGAACGCAATCCGGAGCTGGCCTTGAAACCGCAGGAAGAATTGATTTCGATGACGAAGACCGATTTACGAACGTTGCTGGGCGTGAAGGGTGAGCCGGTTTTCCAGCATGTTGCGTTTTATCCGCAGGCCATCCCCCAATACAATATCGGCTATGGCCGGTTCAAAGATGCCTTCAACGAGATTGAAAGCAATTCGCCCGGCCTCTTTTTCGCCGGTAGTTATCGCGACGGCATTTCGCTGGGCGATTCCATTGTGTCGGGTGCAAATATCGCGTCACGCGTGGAAAAATACTGACGCCCGCGCCTCCTGCACTTAAGTTTAAAACATTGCTATCATGAAAGGCGTCCTGCTCGTCAACCTCGGCTCCCCCGATTCGCCATCCGTGCCGGATGTGCGGCGGTATTTGAACGAATTTCTCATGGATGGCCGCGTGATCGATTCTCCCTGGCTGCTGCGGCGTTTCATCGTCGGCATGATTTTGCTTAACCGGCCAAAGGAAACAGCGCACGCCTACCGATCGATTTGGACGCCCGAAGGCTCCCCCCTCATCGTCACCAGCCGGAACGTATTGGGAAAGCTCCGCGAACGCTTCGCCTCGCCGATCGAGATGGCGATGCGCTACCAGAATCCGTCCATTGAAAGCGCCATCACAAGATTGCGCGACGCGAAGGTCACTGAATTGTTGTCCATCCCTCTGTTTCCACATTACGCGATGTCCAGTTATGAATCCGCCGCCGATCGCGTAAAAACAGTCGCGGCCAGGCTGGCGCCGGGAATGAAGATTGAAACGCAGCCGCCGTTTTTTGATGCGCCGGATTACATCAGCGCGCTCGCCGGCAGCGCCAAAGATCATCTTGAGACGGGCTACGACCATCTCTTGTTCAGCTTCCACGGCATCCCGGAGCGGCACCTGCACAAATCCGATCCGACGCATAAACATTGTCTGTCATGCGAAAACTGTTGCTATCTGGAAAACATCGCCCATGCCACCTGTTACCGCGCCCAATGTTTCAAGACCGTCGAGGCGTTCGTAAAAATGGCCGGCATCCCAAGGGATAAATATTCCGTATCCTTCCAATCGCGCCTGGGCAAAGACCCGTGGCTGAAGCCTTACACGGATTTTGAACTGGCGGAACTGCCCCGGCGCGGGATCAAAAAACTGTTCGTGATGTCGCCGGCTTTCGTCACGGATTGCCTCGAAACACTGGAAGAACTTTCCATCCGCGGCAAAGAAACGTTCCTCTCCGCGGGCGGGGTGGAGTTTGCGCAGATCCCGTGTTTGAACGAACATCCGCTCTGGGTTTCCACGCTGGAAAAAATGATCCGCCGCTTTCTGTAAGCGACGCTCTATTTTTTCAACTTGGGAGGGGATTGGCCAAATTTGAGCCGCACCGTGTCCTGCAAAAATGAGAGGAAGCCCCGCTTTTTCTTTTCCGGCGCGGCGATCTGGATCATCTCGCACTTGTGGCTGCAGGAAGGGCAAAGAAACAACGATTGCCCGCCTTTGATGCGCATGATCTTGATGCACTGGTTGCACATCACGTCATGGCAATGGGTGCATTTATAGAGCGCTGGCGCCTGCGCGTGCCGGTTGCAGGCGACCATTCCCCCTTCGAGCAACGTCGGCGGTTTTGGACGATCACGTTCGTATTGGGGGATCACCACGTTGACTTCCGTGGATTCAACCATCATCTCAACGTCACCCAGCCGCACTTCCTGTCCCCGCATCAGCCACGCCTCTTTGATCGCGTCGCCGTTCACAAATGTGCCGTTCGTTGAACCGCAATCGCGCAGCAAAACGCCGTCGGCCGAAACGACAATTTCGCAGTGATCGGCGGAAATCGTGGGGTGAATGATGGGAAAATCGCAGTCCGGGTTGCGGCCGACCCGATTGACACCTAGACGCAATTCCAGCGTCCGGTTCTCCAGACCGGCTGTTTTGATGAGAAGCCTGGCCATAATTCTATCGGATTAGATAGACGATTCTCTGATTTCCTTTGAGAAAAGTCTAGGAAAAAGAACCTGGAGCGGTTTAAAAAATACTGCAGCCATTCGGGGAAACAGGAAAGGAAGCAGTCTTTTTGGGTTTTGGCGTCGTTTCGGCTTCCGCCGTCGCCAAAGGCTATGGCGGGACAAGCAGTCACAGGGTTTTCAAACATACTCCTTCGCCGAAGCCTCGCCAAAACCCAAAAAATCCTCGCTCCGAACGGCCACATTATTTTTTAAAACGCTCTACTCCAGCGGATTTCTGGCAAATATAAATTCTTCTACCATTTTTCCGCCAATTAAATGCTCCTGGATGATGCGTTCCAGCACTTCCGGCCCGCAACTGTGATACCAGGCGCCCTCAGGATAAACCACGGCGATCGGCCCGCGAACACACACGCGCAGGCAGTTCGCCTTCGTCCGATAGACCATCGGCTCGGGTCCAACCAGCTTTAATTCCGCCAGTCTTCGCTTCAGAAATTCCCAGGAAGCGAGCGATTTCTCGCGTGGGCAGCATTTGGGTTCGGTGGCGTCGGTGCAAAGAAAAATATGACGCCGGAACTTTTCGACGCCTAAAGACTCAACCGCGCTTTGCAGTTCTGTGCTCATAGCGGTCATGGTAATGAGTTAATGTATGCCAATCCAGCAATCCCGCCCACGGCGATGAGCACGCCACACAATGAGCGCAATCCGATTTTTTCGTGCTCCACAACTCTCGTCATGGGCAACAGAATCAAGGGCGTCGTGGCAACCATGGTCATGACGATGCCTGTCTGTGTTTTTTCGAGGGCCCACTGCACGCACGTCACGCCGAGCGTCTGGCCGGCAAAACTGTTGCCAAAAACCCAGGGCCAGATGCGTTTCCACTTTTCGCGCGACACCCGCAACGTTTTCTCTTCAAAGACGCCGCCATGCGCGTGGGCGGATTTCCACTTCGTCACTAGCAACAGGATGCCCGGAACCACCATCCCACCCAGCACGCGTTGGAAGCCAGTTGTGCCGGGGTCTGGCAATTCGCCCGCGGCATGCGCCACAAAATAGGCTTTGCGGCTGATGACGGCGCCCAGCGCGCTGCAAAAACCCGCCAACACCGTGCAGACGATCCCCATCCATAAAACACGCGCTGGAATCTTAGCGTGATCTCCCGGCGCCAGCGCGATCGCGATGCCCGTAAGAATGACGGCAACGCACAATAACTGGCCGGTCGACAACTTTGTGCCCAACCACAGCCATTCGATCAGGATCGCGAAGAGAGGGATGAAACATTGCGTCAGCAGCACCGCCCGCCGGCTGCCCAGGCGCGGCAGGGCCTGGAAATAGAACGTATCCCCCAGGCCTATTCCCATGACGCCGCTGATGACAAACCAGATCAATGACTGGCTGGCCATTTCCGAGCCGAACGAGAGCGTCCATAGCGCCAGGCAGAATGCCGCCATGCAAATCCGCCAGAAGTTGGCCTCGATCCCTCCGATCTGTGTGGAACTGCGGTAGGCGCAAATCGCCGAGGCAGCGAAGCAAAGCGCAGCTAAAAGCGCGGCGGGCATCAGGTCAAAACGGGAACGGTTTCAATGTGCGTGATCAACCATTGGCCGCCAATTTTTTTTAAGGTCACTTTCATTTCTTCCGCGACCGAATCACGGACTCCATCGACTTGCGCCCGGAGAGTCAGGTCGGCAGTGGCCGAGTCCCGATCCGGCGCGACCGTGACATTCAGATCCGGGAAATCCACTTTTAGTCGGTTGACGCTTTCCTGGAGGTTGATCAAGGTTCGGACGATCTGCTCGCGTCCGTTCAGGGTCCGGCCAGGACTTCCCGGAACATTCAGGGTGATTTCGACATTTGTGCTGAAAAAATCTCCAACCGTTTGGGCGGCGGCGTATCCATCCTGGATGCTTTGACTGTCACTGAAGGAGGCGTCACGCGCCATTTCTTTCAGCCGCGCCCGGATAACATGTTGCGGACTGGAAAAAACCGATGTCCAAAGCCACAAACCTGCGGCGATAGCGGCAGCAACCACTGCCAATTGGACTACGATTTTCATTTCAGAAGCCTACCAATAATACGGGCGCGTGAGCAAATCCCATGATAATGATCCTGCGCGGGCATGGTCCGGTTATCGCCGACCACATAATATTCGCCATTCGTCAAAGCCACCGGCGATTGCTCCCAATCGCATGAGTTCGTCTCGTACGGTTCGCTCAGGACGGTTCCATTGATGAGAATGCGCCCGTCGGAAAAGGCGATCGATTCACCCGGCAGGGCAACGATCCGTTTCAACAACATCTCATGGATGCCTGCCAGGCGGATGGCCACGATGTCTCCGCGTTGCGGCTCATGCCACAGATAAGCGCAGCGATTGATCCAATGCTTTGAATATTCGGGGCACGTCGGCAACATGCTCGGGCCTACTACTTGAACCCGGACCAGGAGGTGGGGGAAAATAATGATCGTAGCAATGCCCCAGATGACGGCGCGTACCAGCGTGAACTTCCAATTGCGCCCGATCAAAAAAATACTGAGCCGCGAGCGTGAACCAGGGCCGTTGGCGTTGGGAGGGAGAGGGTTGGCCTGAGGATGGTCGGGGTTCAAAGGCACATGGTTTCTCTACAATTCGTCGTAATACTCATCTTCGGCGATCTCGCCCTCGCCGCCTTCGCCGACTGAAGCCGCGTCCACTTCCACGCCGCTTTCCTTGAGTAGCTTCGCGATGTCCGGCGATACCCACTTGGTGCCGTGTTTTTTCTTGGGCACCGGCTTGATGCGATAGCGTCCGGAAAGATCGACTTCGAGTATCCGGCGCTCTTCCATCCTGACTAAAACCGGCTTTGCCCAACTCGGATCCTCATGAAACTTCCTCTTGCTGCCGGCGCGGCGGCAGACCTCCATCGCCGAGATGAATTCGCCTCCCCAAGTCTTCAAAAATTGGAAGATTTCTCTTTCGTCATTGTCCATACGGTATAGAAATCAGAAAAAAATCTGAGCGTCGAGATTTAAAGTTTCTGTTTGACGAACTGTTCCAGTTTCATTGCATCGGCGTTGAACATGCGGATCCCCTCGGAAGTCTTCTCCGTGGCCATCGCGTTTTCGTTGAACATCCACCGGAATTTCTTTTCATCGAGCGAAATTTTCTCGATTTTAGCGTCACGGGTTTTTTCCGGGCTCAGTTTTCTTTCCAGCGGCTTGTCCGAACCTTTCAATTCACCCAACAACGACGGGCTGATGGTCAACAGGTCGCACCCGGCCAGTTCGATGATCTCCCCGACATTGCGGAAACTGGCGCCCATCACTTCGGTCTTGTAGCCGAACGTTTTATAATAGGCGTAAATCTCTTTCACCGATTGGACGCCCGGATCATCGGCAGCCGCAAAGTCCTTGCCGGTGGATTTCTTGTACCAGTCCAGGATCCGGCCGACGAACGGCGAGATCAATTGCACTTTGGCCTCGGCGCAGGCCACTGCCTGGGCAAACGAGAACAACAGCGTGAGGTTGCAATGGATGCCTTCGCGCTCGAGGATCTCCGCCGCGCGTATTCCTTCCCACGTGGAAGCGACCTTGATCAGCACCCGCTCACGGCCGATGCCGTTCTTCTGGTACATCTCAATGAATTTCCTGCCCTTGGCAACCAAAGCTTCCGTGTCAAAAGACATACTGGCATCCGTTTCGGTCGAAACGCGGCCGGGAACGATCTTCAAGATCTCCAGGCCGAATGCCACCAGCAGGTCGTCCATGATGTAGTGGAGGCGCGCGTCGCCGCCCGGCGCTGCCTTTTGGCTGTCGGTGATCGTTTTATCCAGGATGTATTTGTACTCGGCCATTTGGGCCGCCTTGAGGATGAGCGATGGATTGGTGGTGGCGTCGCGGGGCGCGTATTGTTTGAGCGTTCCAAAATCGCCGGTATCGGCGACCACGACGGTAAATTGTTTCAATTGGTCGAGCTGGTTCATATCTACTGATAACATTGCGCCAAAAACCGCATTCTGGCAATTTTCATCTGAACGATTGTGATGGCTGAGCATAATTCCATGGAACATGCGATTCCGGGCTTCCGGAGTGTGCCGCGCACCGGCGTGATCTATGTCACGCACGAGGCGACGCGGCAGGGCTTTTCCTACGCCAACCCCGAATGGTCGAACCTCGGCCAGGGTTCACCCGAAACCGGCGAACTGCCCGGCGCGCCGCCGCGCATCACCGAAGTCACCGTTTCCGAATCCAGCCGACAATATGGGCCGGTGGCCGGCAACAAAGCCCTTTGCCAGGCTGTCGCCGATTTCTACAACGCCATGTACCGGCGCGGCAAAAAATCCCAGTACACCGCCGAGAATGTCAGCATCGCCAGCGGCGGACGCCTGGCGCTCACCCGATTGGCCAGCGCCCTGGGCAATATCAACATGGGCCATTTCATTCCCGACTACACGGCGTATGAAGAACTCTTGAGCGTGTTTAAAGCGTTCACGCCCATTCCCATCCTCTTGCGCGCGGAGAAGGGTTACAAAATTTCGCCGGAAGACTTGAAAGAAGAGATCCTCGGTCGCGGCCTGAGCGCGTTGCTCGTCAGCAACCCCTCCAATCCCACGGCGCAATTGACCGAGGGCAAGGAACTCTCTGCGTGGTGCGACCTCGCGCGCGAATGCCAGTGCTCGATAATCTTCGACGAATTTTATTCGCACTATATCTATGCCGATGAAAAGGCGGTAAAACCTAGAATGGTCTCCGCCGCCGAATACGTCGAAGACGTCGAGCACGATCCCATCATCATCGTGGATGGCCTGACCAAGAACTGGCGCTATCCGGGCTGGCGTATCAGTTGGACGCTTGGACCGAAAGCGGTCATCGAAGCTATTGCCAGCGCCGGGTCATTTTTGGATGGCGGCGCGAACCATCCCTTCCAGGACGCGGCGTTACCGCTGCTCGATCCCAAAAATGCCGAAGCCGAGACGCTGGCCATCCAGAAACATTTCACCAAAAAGCGCGACCTGCTGCTCGCGCGCCTGACAAAAGTGAACATCACCGCCGATGCCCCGCCATCCGGCGCGTTCTATGTTTGGGCCAACCTGGCCAAATTGCCGCCGCCGCTCGACGATGGCATGAATTTCTTCCGCGAATGCCTGAAAGAAAAAGTCATCGTGGTCCCTGGCGTGTTCTTTGACGTGAATCCCGGCAACCGCCGCGCCACCGCCCGCTACAAAAACTATTGCCGCATCAGTTTCGGCCCGGAGATTGAAAAACTTGAATTGGGGTTGAAGGCGATTGAGCGGGTGATTGGGAAGTTTAAGAGATGAGAATGTAATTCTGATTCCGAAGATTCAGCCGTCCCTTCGGGACTTGGGCTTTTGGGGGCCTCACCCGCAGTTAAAACTGCGGGCTATTATCAAAAGCCGCTCCGCGGCTCGGCTCGCGAGTACGAAAGCGCATTTCGGGAATTTCCACGCCACTCATGATACCTCGAATCGCATCAATGAACCCGCTTTTGCCTGGCGACTGGACAGGTTTTAGCACTATAGCGCCGGATTTGGTCTGGCGAACGGCAAAAGCACTGCCATTCCTGAAACCGTGGCGGTCCCGGATGTCTTTGGGCACCACAATTTGCCCCTTCGCTGACATATGAACAATCGTCATGGCAGGAATTTTACTACGCAGTGGCCGGAATCAAATACCAAATTCACGCAAGGTTAGTGCCTGGGTTTTTCAAAAAGATAAGCAGGTAAAAGCTTTCTCAACTCGATGAGTCGCGCCAGGTTGTGCTCAACTTTTTCAGGCTTAAGCCAAACCTCGAAAAGCAATGCGATAGCCCCGCCTTTGATCTCGATTGTCAGGTCCTGGTTTGCCAGAAGAAATTCCATCATCTTTTGATGGCAGATCTCATAGGCAAATTTTTTATCCGCACATCGTACACGGAATTTATGCGAGAATTCCGCTGATTCAAAAGCGAGATGATTTTGACCAAGAGCCTCCACGATTCGAGATTCCATGGTTTCATGGGATATCAGCAAGTCAGGGAAATTTGCCTTCAACTCAAGGATGTACGTGGACCAATAGTAACGGGCACTGCCAGCCGCAAACGAATAGTCGAAAAAAGTGACTAAACAATCTTGATAGTAGCCGTGAAACGTATTGTACGTGGTTGGCACCGTTCCGCGGTTCATCCAGGAAATAAACGCCCATCGCTTGGGAGCTTCAAAGTCAACATTGGAGGAAAAATTTAATTGAAGCTTTTTTGCCAATGCCCTCAGCGCTCTTAGTCGAAAATATTCAGAATCAAAACCCTTATTAAAGAAAAGAAAATAGATAACTATTACGATCGTAATTATCAGGCTGATGGGGCTGCTGTGATGCGGCATAACCTCACGCCCCAAAATCCACGTTGGGCACATCCCGGACTGACGGCGGCACGCTGAAGAAATCGCCTTCCGGTTTGAAGCCAAATATGTTCGCGATTAGATTGCTTGGGAACGTTTCGCACTTGTTCCGGTAATCGCGCACGTTGCCGTTGTAGAACCGGCGGGCGGCCTGGATGCGGTCCTCCGTGTTCACCAATTCCTTCTGGAGTTGCATGAAATTCTGGTCGGCCTTGAGTTGCGGATAATTTTCCACCACCACGAGCAATTGTTTCAGCGCGTCCACCAACTGTGTTTCATCGCGCGATTGGTCGGCCACCGCGCCGTTGTTCGCGGCGCATTGATTGCGCAGTTCAGTGACCCGCTCCAACACCTCGCGCTCGTGCGTGGCGTAGCCCTTCACCGTCGAGACCAAGTTCGGGATGAGGTCGTAGCGGCGCTTCAGTTCCACGTCCACGTCGCTCCACGATTCGCGAACATAATTACGCAGGCCGACGAGCGCGTTGTATTGCACCAGCATGTAAAGCACCGGCAAGCCGACAACAACGAGTATGGCAATGAGAATGGCGATCATGCGTTTTGAGTGAACAAAAAATCCGGCATCAATGAACGGATTTGCGCCAGCCGTTGCAAGTTCAATTCGATCCGGTCCACCGGCAACAGCGGCTCGAATGCGAGTGAAATGATGGGGCCGTTGATCTCCAACCGCATATCCGGATTCTGCAACAAAAATTCCATCATCTGCGGATTGCAGACGTCAAAGGCGAATTTTTTGTCCTGTGACCTCACGCTGAAAGCGCGGGAAAATTCGGCGGATTCAAGTTTGACTTCATTGCCAATGCCGAACACGGCCTCGAGCCGATCCTGCCCGCTATTATGGTGGATGAGCAATTGCGGAAAAGCCTGTTTCTCCACCAGCATGAGCATGGTTCCGTAGATGTGGCTTTCTTCTTTTCCGTTCCCGATCCGGTAATGATGGTCGAAGATGAAAAGGGTTTGGCCCTGGTAAATCCCGCGAAGAATGTTCAAAGCATACCGGTCGTCACCATGGCTAAGCGGACTTAAAAAACCCCAACCCATCACAAACCCGCTATCCCGATTCGGGCAAAACTCATCGAAACCCAGGCTCTTTCCCAAATCAAACAGATCGATGGAGCGCTGGTCGCGGACCTGCTTCTGATTGGCAGCGGCGACCAACGCGACTACCACGACGACGACAACCGCCGCGACTTGCAGAATTGTCAAAATAATGGATGTCGCGATCATGTGTTTTGAGTGAACAGATAATCCGGCATCAACGAGCGGATTTGCGCCAGCCGTTGCAGATCAGCTTCAACCTGGTCGGTACTCAGGCATTTATTGAACGCCAGCGCCAGCGCCTGGTTCTCGATCTCGACGCCCAGATCCTGGTTGGCCAGCAGATACTCCATCATCTTTGCGTTGCAGACGTCATACGCGAATTTTTTGTCGGGCGAACGCACGTTGAAAGTTTTGGAGAATTCCGCCGATTCAAACTTGATGTCCTGGTATCCGAAAACCTCGGCGATCTTCATGAAAAAATTTTCGTGCCGGATGGTCAGGTCGGGAAAAGGTACCGGCAACAGCAGGATAAAAAAGGAAAAGGTGTAGTGCGTGGTATGACTGCCATTTTTGTCATGCGTCGTGACCTGGTAATGATAGTCAAAGGCCAGGATATCGTTGTCCTGGTATTTTCCCGAAAGCACATTGTAGGCGTACCGGTTATCGCCTTGCGCGAGCTTCTTGAGGAATTGATATCGTTCGGCCAGCCCGTAATCCTGTCCGGGATCGAAACTGAGATTCAGCCGTTGGGCCAGGCCGGACATGGCCTCACGCCGTTTGCGGGCCGCGATCGCATTGTAGATACTGCCGACAACGACCAAAACCACAAAAGCGACGATAAAAAACGGAAAAATGGTGATGCCTGAGAGCACACCAAATTTTTAAACCAAAGCGGCCAATCCCGCCATTACAATTTCAGAGGAATTTTGGAGGCTATCTCACTCAGACAGGCGCGCTGCCCGCGCTTTTAACCGGGATCGTGCTCCTGAATTTATCCGCGCATTCCGGGCAAATCCCGTGGGTGAATCCGGC
This sequence comes from Verrucomicrobiia bacterium, assembly GCA_036502245.1. GTDB lineage: Bacteria > Verrucomicrobiota > Verrucomicrobiia > Limisphaerales > UBA11358 > UBA11358. The sequence continues at coordinate 84,547 of DASXYX010000026.1, read as the reverse complement.
GTCCGTCCGGGCAGAAATGTAACATTCCACCTGTTGCCAATAGCCACCGTCGTCACGGATGCGTTTGCACGAGGCACAGATGGGCAGGAGGCCTTTCAAGGTCTTTACCTGCTTCAATGCTTCGGTCAACTCGCCGATCAATCGTGTCCGATCCTCATCGATCTGTTTGCGCTCCGTGATGTCACGCGTGATGTCCGACGCCCCCACGATCACGCCGTCGCCATCTATGATGGGAGAGATCGTCGCGGAAACCGGAATGATCACCCCGTCTTTGCGCACCCGGGTGCTTTCGTGGATGCCCACGTGCTCGCCTTTTTGGATGCGCTCCATCATGTCGATCAGCTCGTCGCGTCTGTCGCGCGGAAAAAGAAGGGCCACCGAACGCCCGATGATTTCGCGGGCGCGATACCCGAAAATCTGCTCGGCTGCGCGGTTCCAACTGATGATGGTGCCGTCGAGATTTTTCCCGAAAATAGCGTCGTCGGTGGATTCGACGATGGCGGCGAGGATCCGCCCGTTTTCTTCCGCCTTCTTGTGCGCCCGCCGTGATTTGGCCGCTCCCATTTCCCGCTCGATCGCCGGCGCCAGGCGCGAAAGGTTTCCTTTGACGATGTAATCGTTCGCGCCGGCTTTCATCATATGCACGGCGGCTTCCTCGCCATAGGTGCCGGAGACGACGAGGAAGGGGATATCCAGGCCTTTTTCCTGGAGTAACAACAATGCATCCGGCCCGCTGAAATTTGGCATCACATAATCGGAAACAATGACGTCCCATGACCGCAACTCCAGGGCCGCGGACATCTCTTTGGCGGTTTGGACACGTTGGAAAATTGGGGAAAAATTTTTCCTTCTCAATTCCTCCAACAGCAACGTCGAATCATTTTCAGAGTCTTCGACTACTAATACGTTCAGTAAAATAGCCATCGCCTATTAATCCTTTCCATAAAATCGCTCGAAAAGACGGTTAAATCAAAGTAGGTAAATTCCCCATTGTCATTTACGAGTGACGTGCAAAGATATGGTTGTTTGCCCATTTAAGAATGGAAATCTCCGAAACCGTCCAATGCCCTTTTTGCGGCCAATCCTTTGAGATTGCGGTGGATACCAGTGTTCCTTCCCAACGTTTCACCACGGATTGTGAAGTGTGTTGCCGCCCGTTTGAGATCGTCGCGGAGTGCCAGCCGGGCGAGATTCTGAGCTTGGACGTGGTCGCAAACTAAGGCAGTCTTGCCCGATGAATGATGTCAGCGTCAAAGTCCTCTGGATCTATATCATCCTTCTGCTCATCGGCGGGATGATCGGATTTTTTAAGGGCAAAAGCAAAGTGTCGCTTATCACTTCGACTGTCTTTGCGGTGCTGCTGGTGCTGACCCTGTTGCCGCACGTCCTCGACCGGTCATTTGCAAGTAACCTGGCCAATATCCTTTTATTGGTCCTGCTCGTGGTGTTTGCCATCCGCCTCGGAAAAACAAAAAAATTCATGCCGGCAGGTTTGATGCTCATTCTCACCATCGTGGCGCTGGCCTTGCGAAATCTTTACAGGGGGTGAGCCTTCAGGTTTCGCAATAAACATTTGTTGGCATAATCTCCATACCGGTGCTTTATTGATGCCATGCAAGGCGGCCCTCAGACCACAGTTCCATCGCAAAAAACTGAAACGCCCCCGAATGTTTCGGCGCCTGGCTGGCTGCGGCGACTTCTCGCATCGATTGATTTTCCTGTGCCAGCGGAATATTCGGCTGACCCTGAACTGAGCCGCCGGGCCAGGCTCGTTTCCCGTTTCGGGACGGTCGGGGCCATTTTTGGCATCATCTACTCCGCATTCTATATCCTCATCGGCCACAAATGGGGGGCGTTGATCATCCTGGTTTGCAGCCCGTGCTTTGCCGCTGCGCCATTTTTGTTGCGCCGCAAAAACTCTCTCCAACTGGCGGGCCATTTTCTGACCTTCGTCCTGACCCTGGGTTTTACCGCGCTCTGTTGTGTGGAGGGAGGCTTGAACGGACACGCGATGGCATGGCTGGTATGCGTCCCTCTTTGCGCGCTGTTGTTGTTGGGCCAAAAAGCCGCGTTGCGCTGGGCGGGAGTCATCTTCCTCATCGCCAGTATTATTGCGGGCCTCGACCTCGCAGGGATTCACCTGCCGACGCTGTACGATTCCCGGTGGAATCCGTACGTATCGGCGGGTGGTTATCTCGGATTGATCATTTTTATGTTCGCGCTGGGATTGATCTTTGAGGCCGGCCGGGCGCAGGCGTTCAGCAAAATGCGGGACGCGCTGGCCGAACTCGCGCAGACCAACGAGCGATTGGTGTACCTGAACAATGAGAAGAACGAATTTCTGGGCATCGCCGCGCATGACCTGAAAAATCCTCTCACGGTCGTCATGGGCAGCGCCGAATTGGCCCGCACTGTCAAAGACCAGGACAAGGCCCACAAGCTCCTCTCCAATATTTCTGCCGCCGCCGCGCGGATGCGCGACCTCATCACGAACCTGCTCGATGTCAACGCCATTGAAGAAGGCAAATTCACCTCCCGCGTGGAGCCTTGCGACATTCGCGCGCTCGTCGAGCGCAGCGTGGAGAACAACCACCCTGTCGCTGCCCGCAAATCCATTGCCATCCGCGTCGGCGTTTCGGAAGGTCTTTGGGCCAAGGCCGATCCCGCGGCCACCTTGCAGATCATGGATAATCTGATCTCCAACGCGCTGAAATTTTCCCCGCCCAACACGACCATCCACGTGCACACGCTGCCCGAGGCCAGTCACATCCTGATTTCGGTGCGCGACGAAGGACCGGGCATCAGCGAGGCCGACCAGAAAAAATTGTTCGGCAAATTCACCCGCCTCAGCGCGCGTCCCACCGGCGGAGAATCCTCCACCGGCCTGGGATTGGCCATCGTCAAACGCCTGGCCGAAGCGATGTCCGGCGCCGTCCATTGCCATAGCGTTCCGGGCGCGGGCGCCACTTTTACCCTGCGCCTTCCTGTGTGTGCGCCTCCTGCGGAACCTGCAAACACGCCATCATCCGCACCCGTGCCCGTGCGCGCGGTCGCGCCCGGCCCTACGATGGAATTTCCCGGACGCAACTGAAATGAGCGGCAAATCGGCTTGCCATTAAAGCGAAGGCTGGGCAACATAAGCGTTTGGAGTTTATCGGTTGCACCCATAGCTCAATTGGATAGAGCGTCTGACTACGGATCAGAAGGTTTCAGGTTCAACTCCTGATGGGTGCACCAGTCCTGCGGGTCGATTTGAACCTGATTTGTTTCCGCTTTGCGCCGTCTGCGATTCCCATTAACCTCCCACCATGTTCAAGCCAGCCGACCTGTTCGATTTGAGCCAGACGGAACACGCCAAAATTTTCGACGGCTGTACTTATGCCTGGGACGCGCTCAAAAAGATTGAAAGCTATCTCGCCGCCAATCTCAAACCCGGCTTGCACAACCAATGCGACGGACGCGCGTATATCGGAGAGAAAGTTTTTATCGGCGAAGGCACGGTGGTGGAAGATGGTGTCATGATCAAAGGCCCGGCCATCATCGGGCGCAACTGCCAGATCCGTCATAACGCCTATATCCGCGAGAATGTCATCATCGGTGATGGCTGTGTCGTCGGCAATTCATCGGAGATCAAGAACTCGCTGTTTTTTAACGACGCGCAGACACCGCATTTCAATTACATCGGCGATTCCATCCTGGGCTATAAATCGCATCTGGGCGCAGGCGTGAAGATCTCCAACATCAAACTGATGTCCGGCAATGTCACGGTGGAGATGAACGGCGCGCCGCATGATACCGGCTTGCGCAAATTCGGCGCGCTCCTCGGTGACGGCGCGGAAGCGGGCTGCAACGCCGTGCTGAACCCCGGCAGCATCATCGGGCGCGGCGCAATAATTTATCCCAACGTCTTCTGGCGCGGTATCCTGTCGGCCAACATGATCGCGAAAAACAAATCAGAGATCGATGTGGTGACGAAAAGGCCGAGAGAGACAAATTAAATTTCACCAGTCTTTAGAATCGTCCAGGGAAGCCAGCATTTTGTTGCGGCGGTTTTTATCCAGGACCAAATCGTCATCCGAGAGATTTAGACCTTCAAGCACTCCACCAATCCGAACGGCTTTGGAGATGAACAGCCGCATCTTTCTGAATTTCCCAATTAAATTCATATCATAAAATTTGCCACAAGCATATTGTTGCTCGCAAGACAAAGCCGACGACAGGTAGGGCGGGCAGTCCTCTGCCCGCCGTTATAATTGCTGGACGGCGCGCACGGAGTGCGCGCCCTACCATCCCGATGTGCAATCCTCAATAACTCGCCCGGTCCATCTTCACTTTGCCACGGAAGATCCAGTAGATGCACACCGTGTAAGCCATCACCACCGGGACGCCGATGCACGCGATGATCAGCATGATCTCCAATGTCTTGTGCGTTGACGACGCATTGTAGATGGTCAGGGAATTTTCCGGGTTCGGCAGGCTATAAACCATATTGGGATATTGGTCGATGCCGAAGAGCGCCATGAGTGTGAGCATGGTGGCGCAGGAGGAAAGGAACGCATACCAGTCGCGCCCGTGGTAAAACTCGCGCGGGATGTTCGCAATGGCCAGCATGTTCAATAGCGCGATGCTGAACAGCCACGGGTGTTTCCTCAACTGGTCGGCCATGTGCGGCACGTAGAGCAGCGTCACCATCGTCGTGATGGCGGCGCAGATAACGAAAAAGATGATGGCATTCATCGCCCAGCGGCGGAGTTTGTCGTGCAGTTCGCCTTCGGTTTTCAACAGGCCGTAGATCGCTCCGTGCATCATGAACAGCGCCACTGTGGTGACGCCCATCAGAAGCGGGTAGGGCGTCAAGAGGCCGAGAAATGTTCCGGCGAATTCCCCGTCGGCGCCGATAGGGATGCCGTAAGCGATATTGCCCATCGCAATGCCGATCAGCAGCGCCGAGACGACGCTGCCGGCGGCGAAACCGATGTCCCACATCTGCCGCCACCAATACATCGGTTGTTTGCTGCGGAACTCAATCGCCACCGCGCGGAAAATGAGCGCGCAGAGCAGCAGGATGAACGCAAGATAGAAACCTGAGAACACAGTGGCATACACATTTGGGAAGGCCGCGAACAACGCACCACCGCCGGTCACCAACCAGACCTCATTGCCGTCCCACACCGGGCCAATGGCATTGAGCATGACGCGCCGTTCCTCATCTTTTTTGGTGAACAGATGCAACGCGCCAATGCCCAGGTCAAAGCCATCCAGCATCGCGTACCCGGTGAAGAGGATGCCCACCAAAACGAACCAGACAGTGTTGAGATCAAAGTTCATGGTTTTTTGTGTTCGTCTGAGAGCGGTTCGGGCAGGGCCAGTTTCCCGTGCGGCACCAGGTCGTCCACATGCGGACCGTGCTGGATTTTATGGTTCAGCAGATAGACAAACGCTGCAAACAGCAGGAAATAAATGAATGTGAACAAAATCAACGACGTCAGCACAACATTTGCCTGTAGGATTTTGGAAAGACCCGCCGGCGTTCGCATCAGGCCATAGACGAGCCACGGTTGCCGGCCCACTTCGGCGGCGAACCAACCCATTTCGTTGGCGATCTCCGGACCGAGCACGGAAAAGACCATGATCCACAGCAGCCAGCGCTTCTTATGCAACACCTTTTTCCACGAATAAAATGTCCCGACGGTGGCAACCAAAATCAACGCCATGCCGATGCTGACCATGGCATGAAAGAAGAAAAAGGACGGGGCGACTGGCGGACGGTCCTCCGGCGCAAATGCATCCAACCCCGTGACCGTGGCGTGAATATCATTGTGCGCGAGAAAACTCAGGGCATACGGCGCCTGTAGGCCGATGACCTTTTGGTCCCGGGTATCCACATAACCGATCAATGTAAGCGGCGCATTCGATTGGGTGACATACAATCCCTCGAACGCCGCGAGCTTTGCCGGTTGATATTTTGCGACTTCCTGGCCGCTTATATGCCCGGTGACGGCTTGCAACAGCGCGGCGACCAGGCCAACCGTCAAACCGATCCGCAACGAGCGCCGCGTAAAATCTTCGTGTTTTTTCTTCAACAGGTAGAACGCCGACACGCTCACCACCAGGAACGCGCCGCTTTGCCATGCGCCGCAGAGCGTATGGGACAAGCGCTCCGCAATGGATGGATTGAACACGACAGCCCAAAAATCCGTCAGCACCGCCCGTTGCACACCGTTTTGGGTGACTACCTTGAATCCCGCGGGCGTTTGCATCCATGAATTGGCCACCACAATCCATACCGCGCTGAAATGCGCCCCGAGGCAGACCATGCACGTCGCAAAAAAGTGAACTTTGCGGCTAACCTTGTCCCATCCGAAAAGCAGGATGGCCAGAAAACCCGATTCCAGGAAAAATGCGAAAATACCCTCCGCCGCCAATGCGCTGCCAAAGACGTCCCCCACGTAACGCGAGTACGCCGCCCAATTTGTGCCGAACTCAAATTCCATGACGATACCCGTGGCTACTCCCAGCGCAAACGTGAGCGCGAAAATATTCGTCCAAAATTTCGCCATCTGGTGATAGACATGATTTTGCGTCTTGAGCCAGCACGCCTCCATGATGACGAGCATGCCGCCCAGCCCGATGCTCAACGGCGGATAGATATAGTGAAACCCAATGGTCAGCCCGAATTGGATGCGAGAGAGAGTTAAGACATCCACAGCTTTTGATTGTGGTTGTTTTAGAACTTAAATCAAGGTGGAACGACTGCTACTTCGTTCCCCAATGCGAAGCAGGGCGGTTTTCCAAAATCTGCTTGAGCACCGGCGTGATAGTCTCAGCACGATGATGGATTTCCTTGAGAAACAACTCCGTATCGCCGGAATTTTGTCGTGACCCGCTGTTGTTTTTAGCGGTCCTGCCCATCGCCTCTTTCTTCCCTGTTCTATGTAATGGCGCATTCATAAGCATTATTTTGTACGGGCATGTCAGCCTTCCTCCATGTGATCTTGATTAAACGTAAGCCTGTTCGGAAATAATGCAACCCCTCGCAGAACCGCCATTTCAGGTGTAAATTGGCACTCCAAACTTGAAATCACAAACTGTGATTTCAAGTCTAGTTATCGTCATCACACTTTACATGAAATCCGATTTCACGCCTGGGCTTTGCCGGTGGGGACATCAATTGGCGGATCGCCTCAAAGACAACCTTGAACTGTTTGTTGTACTTTTTCTCCAATATGTCCAGTTTGTGGGCCAGTTCGGCATCTGCGATCAAAATTTGCCGTAATTTCACAAAGGCCCGCATGATTCCAATATTTACCTGGACTGCGCGATTACTATTCAACACGCTTGAAAGCATCGCCACCCCTTGTTCTGTAAATGCGTAAGGCGGCGTGCGAATTCCACCCCAACTTGAAATCACAATTTGTGATTTCAAGTTTCTCCATTCTCTCGCAGACAATTGGAACATGAAATCTTGAGGAAAACAGGTTTAGTTGCGTTTCACCGCTTGCATCAAAATTCGCGGTTCGACATCGTAGAGGCCTGCCAATTCCGTGCTCAGCAGAACCCTCTCGCCACGAACCAGGATAATTGTCCGCTCGATTCGTTCCATTGGAATCAAACTGTTTTGGGGTTTCATATTTTTCCTTCCAATTGACTGATTTCATTATTTTAAGCCCAACGACCATTCACTTTTGAGATACCAAACTGGCATCTCAAATTTTCTTTGAGGTCACAATCTGTGACCCCAAAATTCCTGCCTCAAAAATCAATTCTTCCCCGCCAACTCCTCCTCAAAATCCACAATTTCTTTGATCTGCACCAGGAACCATCGGTCGATTTTCGTAAGATTGAAAATCTCCTCAATGCTGAAGCCCGCCCGCAACGCGTGGCGGATGAAGAAAATACGCTCGGCATTGGGCACGCTCAATTTGCGGCTGATGAGGTCGCGCGGCAGAATGTCCCGGTCGCCGTATACCTCATTGCCGATGCGCCAGGGCTTGCCGTCACCGCCCAAACCGCTGCGCCCGATCTCGAGTGAGCGCAAACATTTCTGCAAGCTCTCCTTGAACGTGCGTCCAATGGCCATCGCTTCGCCCACGCTTTTCATTTGCGTCGTGAGCGTCGGGTCCGCCTGCGGAAATTTCTCGAACGCGAACCGCGGGATCTTCGTCACCACATAATCGATCGTCGGCTCAAAGCTCGCCGGCGTCTCGCGGGTGATGTCATTCCTGATCTCGTCGAGCAGATAACCTACCGCCAGCTTGGCCGCGATTTTGGCGATGGGAAATCCCGTTGCCTTGGAGGCCAGCGCTGAACTGCGGCTCACGCGCGGGTTCATCTCAATGATCACCATCCGCCCGTTGTCCGGGTTCACGCCGAACTGGATGTTCGAGCCGCCTGTCTCCACGCCCACCGCGCGGATAACGGCGAAGCTCGCATCGCGCATGATCTGGTATTCCTTGTCCGTCAAAGTCTGGATCGGCGCCACCGTGATGCTATCGCCCGTGTGCACGCCCATGGGATCAAAATTCTCGATGCTGCAAATAATCACGCAGTTGTCCGCTTTGTCGCGCATCACTTCCATCTCATATTCCTTCCAGCCAAGCAGCGATTCCTCGATCAAAATCTCGTTCACCGGTGAGAGTTCAATGCCGCGCTTGGCGATCTCCTCAAATTCATCGCGGTTGTAACCGATGCCGCCGCCCGTGCCGCCCAGCGTGAACGCCGGCCGGATGATGAGCGGAAGCCGCCCAATCCTGTCCGCCACCGCGCGCGCCTCGTCCATGTTGTGCGCCGTGCCAGAAATCGGCACGTCCAGCCCGATGGACAGCATGAGTTGCTTGAACGCCTCGCGGTCTTCGCCGCGATGGATCGCATCCGGCTTCGCGCCGATCATTTCTATGCCGTGCCGCTCCAACGCGCCGTTCTTGTGCAACGCCATCGCCGTGTTGAGCGCCGTCTGGCCGCCGAGCGTCGGGAGCAACACCAACTTGCCTTTCGCGCCGAGCTTTTTCATTTCCTCTTTTTCGCGCGCGATAATTTTTTCCACGCATTCCGGCGTGATCGGCTCGATGTACGTGCGGTCGGCGAATTCCGGGTCGGTCATGATCGTGGCCGGATTCGAATTGATGAGGACCACGCGGTAGCCTTCTTCTTTGAGGGCTTTGCACGCTTGCGTGCCGGAATAATCGAACTCGCACGCCTGGCCGATGATGATCGGCCCGGCCCCGACGATAAGAACGCTATGGATGTCTTTGCGCTTGGGCATATCGAAACGGCAAGATGAAACACTAATTGCCCACGAAACGAAAGTTAAAACCCTGTGTTACGGATCAGGCCACAATCAGCCCATCCAAAGGAACACGGGTCTCATCGTGACCCTGCCATTTTTTCTCCGTGATGCTGTTCAAGTAAGTCACCCGCACGCGATCGCCGTCAAAATGACAGGTGACGGTATCGTGATGCGGCGTCTCATAAAAGCGCCAGGTCATCTGGAACGTGTTCGCATCCAGCCAGGTGCCGCTGGCCTTCACCTTTTGGATGGGCGGGAGCGGGTTGATGGAAACTTTCGGCGGCGTGCCGGGCATGTCGGACGCTCCATCCACCCAATGCTCAATACCGCACGTGATGGAATGCTCGCCTTGATCGTCCGAGAGTGTGAACCTGCATTTGTCCCCGTGAAATTTGAACACCACGCTCGCCACATTGGAGTTGCCCATGATCGTGTATTTTTTGCCGCTGATCTGCGAAATGATGGGCGATGCCGACTGCACTTTCGGCGGCATCAATGCCAACGATGCCAGCCGCTGTTGCAATTGCGCTTGCGCATTCACATCCGGCGGCAACGTACCCTCTTTCATCGCGGACAGCAAATGGCCCCAAAACAACTCGAACTCGCCGGCCATATTCCCGCTTTCGCCGGTCACGGCAATGATCGCGTCCTGGTCGGGCATCACAATGCAGTACTGGCCCATCGCACCGTCGCCACGGAAGGCATTATGCCGCGTGCGCCAGAACTGGTAACAATATCCCTGGTGCCATTCGCTATTTTTCTTCGCGTCCTCCAGCGTCTGGCCGGCCGAAGGCGGTTGCTGGATCTTGAACGTCGTCGCTTCTTCCACCCACGCCGCCGGCAGTAATTGTTTTCCGTTCCACTTTCCTTTGTGCAGATAGAACAATCCAAATTTCGCGATCGCTTCAGTCGTCAGAGCAAGTCCCCAGCCACCGGTGTTGATGCCGCGCGGACACGTCTCCCACGTCATCCCGGTGATGTCCAACGGCCCGAACAATCGCGGCCGCAAATAATCGATCACGCGCTGCCCGGTCACCTTTTGGACGATGGCCGAGAGCATATATGACTCGCCGCTGTTATAGAGGAACACACTGCCGGGCGGATTGGCGCTGGGATACGCCAGAAAATTTCGCACCCAATCGCCGGTCTTTTGGATCTCGTGAGATGAATCTTTGGCATGTCCCGCGGACATTGTCAGCAGGTGTTTTATTTTCAGAGCCGCGAGATTGTCACTGACAGTCTCGGGCAATTTGTCCGGGAAAAATGAAATCACTGGATCGTCCACCGTCAATCGTCCTTCAGTCACGGCGAACCCGATGGCGGTGGACGTGAAACTCTTGCTCAACGAATAGAGCATGTGGTTCAAGTCCGCCGCATAGGGTGACCACCATCCCTCGGCCACGATATGGCCGTGCCGGATGAGCATGAAGCTGTGGAACTCACTATCGCTCTTTGCCACCGCGTCCAGAAATGCCAGCAGTTCCACTGATGAAACCCCTTGTGCCTCCGGCGTACTGCGCGGCAGATGGCGCCGCACCGTTTCCTGCGCCATCACCGATTCCGGCAGCGCTGACATCATGCTGATGCCCACAACGCCGAGGCCAACTTGTTTGAGGAAAGTCCTGCGATTGGGGGTCATGCCATTATTAAATAGCAAATCTCGACACCGGGGAATGGCTAATTCTCTGATTCAAACCTAAAGCAATCCGCCCTGCTTCCCGCCCCCCGCTTTCAATCCCAGCTTCTTGTAGCTCAGCTCCGTGGCCACGCGCCCTTGCGGCGTGCGGTTGAGAAAGCCTTCCATAATAAGATATGGCTCGTACACTTCCTCAATCGTATCCGGCTCCTCGCCCACGGCCACCGCCAGGGAATTCACTCCCACCGGCCCACCGCCAAATTTCACGATGATCGTCTCCAGGATGCGCTTGTCCATTTCGTCCAGGCCATATTCGTCAATTTCCAGCATCGCCAACGCGCGGTCGGCGATTTCGGCAGTGATGATGCCGTCATGCTTCACCTGCGCGTAATCACGCACGCGGCGGAGCAGGTTATTCGTGATGCGCGGGGTGCCGCGGCTGCGCCGGGCGATCTCATGCGCGCCGGCCTCTTCAATCTCCACGTTCAGCAATTTGGCCGAGCGCAGCACGATCGTCTCCAGGTCATCGGCCACATAATAATCCAGCCGTTCGCGGACGGGAAAGCGCGTGAGCAACGGCGCGGAGAGCAGACCGCTACGGGTCGTCGCGCCAATGAGCGTGAAGCGCGGCAGGTTCAGCCGCACGCTGCGCGCGTTCGGTCCCTGATCGATGATGATGTCCAGTTTGAAATCCTCCATCGCGGGATAGAGATATTCCTCGATGGTCTTTTGCAGGCGATGGATCTCATCGATAAAGAGCACGTCGCCTTCCTCGAGATTGGTCAGGAGGCCCGCGAGGTCCGATGCTTTTTCCACAGTCGGGCCGCTGGTGCTTTTCAAGTTTGCTCCCATTGATTTTGCGAGGATATGTGCGAGAGTCGTCTTGCCAAGGCCGGGAGGTCCGTTCAACAAGATATGATCCAGGGACTCCTTGCGCTTTTTGGCCGCCGCCACGGCGATTTCGAGCCGTTCCTTGACCTTGGGCTGGCCGGTGAACTCCGAAAAGAGGGAGGGCCGCAGTGTCAGTTCAAGCACGTCGGGTTTGTTCAAGGTAGAGACTGGGCGTTCGGCCATGCAGCAGCATGAAACATGCGCCGCGCAGCGGCAAGCGCGATTGCGCTAAAAACCAAAAAAGCCTCAAAACCCAGATAAAACGCCTCGGGCGAGTGCACTTTTTTAATTAAATTATGCTGGAAATTCATTATCGACTCATGCAAACTTCGCAGCCCTTTGCACATATGGGAGCAACCAAAAAACTCATTAAAGCCGCCGTCGCACTGGCCGCAATGTCCTGCGCCACGCCCTGCTTCGCAGGCGATGCCGATATCAAACTGCCGTCGTTGGACGTGTCCTTCGTCAATCACAACTTGAGCGGCACGGCCATCCTCTACTTTGGCCTGGCAGTGTGCGTCGTCGGCGCGCTGTTCGGGATGTTCCAATATTTCCAGACGCGCGGTTTGCCCGTCCATAAATCCATGGGCGACGTCTCGAACATCATCTGGGAAACGTGCAAGACCTATTTGACGCAACAGGGCAAATTCCTGGCCGCGTTATGGGTCGTCATCGCAGTGTGCATGATCTATTACTTCGCCAGACTGGAACATACCCCGATCCCGAATGTGCTGGTCATCCTGGGTTGTTCAATCCTGGGCATTCTGGGCAGCTACGGCGTGGCGTGGTTCGGCATCCGCATCAATACGACCGCCAATTCCCGCGCGGCGTTCGCTTCGCTGAAAGGTGACTCGCTCAAAACGCTGTTCATCCCGCTGACTTCCGGCATGAGCATCGGCCTCCTGTTGGTCTGCGTGGAATTGTTCTGCATGATTTGTATTCTTAAATTCGTTCCGTCCACCCTGGCCGGGCCGTGCTTCATCGGCTTCGCCATCGGCGAATCATTGGGCGCCGCGGCCTTGCGCATCGGCGGCGGCATCTTCACCAAGATCGCGGACATCGGCAGCGACCTCATGAAGATCGTCTTCAACCTGCCCGAAGATGATCCGAAGAATCCCGGCGTCATCGCCGATTGCACCGGTGACAACGCGGGCGATTCCGTTGGCCCTACCGCGGACGGTTTTGAGACCTATGGCGTCACGAGTGTAGCGCTGATTTCATTCATCGCGCTGGCCTTTGCCGGCGACCAGTTGCAGATGCAAGCCGGCAAACTGATCATCTGGCTGTTTGCCATCCAAATCCTGATGGTGCTCACCTCTTTGGTCTCGTTCTACCTTAGCAAGTTCGCGAGCAATTCACGTTTCGGAGGCAAAAAAGATTTCAACTGGGAATCGCCACTGTCAGAACTGGTCTGGACGAATTGCATTATGGCAATCATCGTCGCGTTGGGCGCCAGTTGGTTGCTGCTTGGGGATATGGTGGATGCCCATGGCGCGCCCTTAAAAGGCCTGTGGTGGTCGCTGGCAGGCATCATTTCCTGCGGTGCGCTGGCCGGCGCGCTCATCATGGAATTCACCAAAATTTTTGTCAGCACCAGCAGCCGCCACGTCAGGGAAGTCACGCGTTCTTCCGAACAGGGCGGCGCTTCATTGAATATCTTGTCTGGCTTCGTCGCCGGAAATTTCTCCGCGTTCTGGATGGGATTGGTCATCCTGGCGTTGATGTTCATCTCTTATTTATTTTCGCAAACGGGAGACCTGACACGCTTGCTGCCGCCGGATTTCGCTTTTGCCGCGCCGATTTTTGCCTTCGGCCTCCTCGCCTTCGGTTTCCTGGCCATGGCGCCGGTGATCATCGCCGTGGACAGCTTTGGGCCGGTCACCGACAATGCCCAATCAGTCTTTGAATTGAGCCGTATCGAATCCATACCCGGCGTGGCCTCAGAAATCGAACGTGATTTCGGTTTCAAGCCGGCGTTCCATGAAGCCAAATTGGAATTGGAAAAGGGCGACGGCGCGGGCAACACCTTCAAGGCCACGGCCAAGCCGGTGCTCATCGGCACCGCGGTCGTGGGCGCGACGACCATGATTTTCGGCATCGTCATGTTGCTCAACCGGGTGTCCGGCGGCGACGCGCTCGAGAATCTTAGCTTGATCCAACCGCAGGTTATTTTCGGCCTGATCATGGGCGGCGCGGTCATCTATTGGTTCACGGGCGCCAGTGCGCAGGCAGTGGTCACCGGCGCGTATCGCGCAGTCGTTTTCATCAAGGAAAATCTCGACCTGAACAAATCCACCGCCTCCATTTCCGACAGCAAAAAGGTCGTGGAGATCTGCACCGTCTATGCCCAACGCGGACTCATCAATATTTTTGTGGTGGTCTTCACCCTGGCCCTGGGCCTGCCGTTCTTTAACCAATATTTCTTCATCGGCTATCTCGTCGGCATCGCGTTCTTTGGTTTGTTTCAGGCCATCTTCATGGCCAACGCGGGCGGCGCGTGGGACAACGCCAAGAAAATCGTCGAAGTGGATCTGCGCCAAAAGGGAACCCCCCTGCACGCCGCCACCGTCGTCGGCGACACCGTTGGCGATCCGTTCAAGGACACCAGCTCGGTGGCCATGAACCCCATCATCAAGTTCACTACGCTTTTCGGCCTTCTGGCTACCGAAATCGCTGTGACGATGAAAAAATCCAGCACGGCGGACCCGTCCCAGTCCAATTCGCATACCTCGATCATTATCGGCACGGTCTGCCTCGTCATCGCGCTGATCTTCGTGTACCGCTCGTTCTATGGCATGCGCATCCCCGAAGACAAGGCTGTTGGGAAATAACATTTTCGGAGGGACGAGTTACACGAGTCCCTGAAATCAAGAATCCCAACGGGATTCCATCATTCAGCTGGGAACGCTCCGATGGATCACGATACAGATTTCAGAGAGGCGTCCACCTCCTGTTCCTTCTCCCCTCAACGGGGAGAAGGTTAGGATGAGGGGTGAGATAACAGAAAGGCCGCAATACAGTTAAAATAAATCCCGGCCTCAGTTTTCTCTGTTTCCTCATGTTCAATTCTTTTGCTTTCTTTGAGTTCTTTCGCGGCTAAAAATCCGCCGAGAAATAAAACTCGAAAATTCTCCCCGAACGACGCAGATTGTCGCCATGTCTGTGATTCTGCGTTCGATCAAGGTTGGCTGGCAATTGCGTGTCTTTTTCACCGAGGACGTTTTTGCCCCGGAAAATCTCGTCCTGAAAAATGTGCTGGTTGACCATCTGCCGCGCAAAGTGCTTGTCGTGCTCGAAGACGCTCTCGCGCAATCCCAGCCCGAATTGGAGAACCACATCCAGAAATATTTTTCCGCCCACAACAAACATTTGCAGCTCGCCCGCTCGCCGCTCTTCGTTCCCGGCGGCGAATACGCCAAAAACTCCGTCACCATCGTCACCGACATCCTTTCGCAGATCGACAAACACCACATCGACCGCCAGTCCTACGTCGTCGCCGTCGGTGGCGGCGCGTTGCTGGACATCGCCGGATTTGCCGCCGCCACCGCGCACCGCGGCGTGCGCCACATCCGCATCCCCACCACCACGTTGTCCCAGGCCGATTCCGGTGTGGGCGTGAAGAACAGCATCAATGCCTTTGGCAAAAAGAATTTTGTCGGCACTTTCGCCCCGCCGAACGCCGTCGTCAACGATTTCAATCTCCTGGCCACCCTCAAGCCGCGCGAAAAACGCGCCGGCTATGTCGAAGCCGTCAAGGTCGCCTGCATTCGCGATGCGGATTTTTTCAACGAGATCGAGCGCGACGTGGAAAAATTGACCTCGTTCGAGACCGCGGCGGTAAAAAGGCTCATCCGCCGCAGCGCCGAACTACACATGGACCATATCGCCACTGGTGGCGACCCCTTCGAGACCGGCTCGGCTCGCCCGCTCGATTTCGGCCATTGGGCGGCGCACAAACTGGAACAACTCTCCAACTTTCGCATCCCCCACGCCGAAGCCGTGGCCATCGGCATTGCCATCGACGTGATCTATGCGCGCAAGACCGGCCTGCTCGACGAAGAATCCTGCGAGCGCATCTTGAAATTGCTCACCGACCTCGGCTTCGACCTCTATGCCTGCGAATTGCTGAATGACAAGGCAAAGGGAGACTTCCAAATCCTTGCCGGCCTGGAGGAATTTCGCGAACATCTCGGCGGCGAATTGACCGTCACCCTGTTAAAAGAGATCGGCAAAGGCGTCGAAGTGCATGAGATGAATCAAAAGAAAATCATGGCCTCCATCCAGGAGCTTCGCGAACGCGCCGGGAAGAAATGAACCGGCTTGCCGTCATCAATGTCGTCGGCCTCACCGAAAGACTCATTGGTGAACATACCCCGCGCATCGCGGACTTTGTGAAACGCGGCGCGCTCGCAAAGATCAACCCCACTTTCCCCGCCGTCACCTGCACCGCCCAATCCAATTATCTCACCGGCAAATTGCCGTCCGAACACGGTATCGTCGGCAATGGCTGGTACGATCGCGAATTGGCGGAAGTGCATTTCTGGAAGCAATCAAATCGCGTGGTTCATGGTGAAAAGATTTGGGACGAGCTTCGCCGGTGCGTTCCGAACTTCACCTGCGCCAAGCTTTTCTGGTGGCACAATATGTTTTCCAGTGCGGATTATTCCATCACGCCGCGCCCCATCTATCGCGCCGATGGCGGAAAGATTTTTGATATTTATTCGTGGCCATATTCCATCCGTGAAAAAATCAAAAGCGATCTCGGTGAATTTCCTTTCTTCGGATTTTGGGGGCCTGCGGCAGGCATTAAAACTCCCCAGGGTTCCGCCGATTGCGTTTCGCGCTGGATCGCATCGGCAGCCAAATGGATCGAGAATAAATACTCTCCAAATCTGAATCTCATTTACCTGCCACATCTCGACTACAACCTGCAACGGTATGGCGTTTGTGATGCCATCGCTCCTGATTTGCGCGCCATCGATGCCATCGTGGGCGACCTGATTGATTATTTCAGCAACGCAGGTGTTCAGATTGTACTCCTGTCCGAATACGGCATCACCAACGTCAACACGCCCATCCATCTCAATCGTTGGTTCCGGCAAAAAGATTGGCTCGCCATCAAAGATGAACTAGGAATGGAGATTCTCGATGTTGGCGCGAGCAAAGTCTTTGCGGTTGCAGATCATCAGGTGGCCCATATCTATCTAAACGACCCTTCGCTTGAATCCAAAGTCCGCGAAGTGCTGGAAAAACATGTCGAGGTGGATCTGACCGTCCTCGGCGCGAAAGAAAAAGCAGCCGCAGGCATTGATGATCCGCGTGCAGGCGATCTCATCGCCATCGCCCCGGAAAACGCCTGGTTCACATATTACTATTGGTTGGATGACGAACGCGCGCCGGATTTCGCGCGCACAGTGGACATCCACCGCAAGCCCGGCTACGACCCGGTAGAGCTGTTTCTCGATCCCAAAATCCCCTCAGCAAAAATGAAGATTGCGTGGCGGTTGCTGCAAAAGAAATTAGGGTTCCGGATGTTGATGGATGTGATTCCGCTGGATGCCTCACTGGTGAAAGGCTCGCATGGACGTCGGCCCGCAGACAAGCGCGATTGGCCGGTCTTCATCACCAACCGACCCGAACTCCTCAGCGTGAACGAAATCGAATCAACCGATGTTTATCATGCGCTGATTAGGGAAGTGTTGAGATAAACATATTGAGCCTAATAATTTTTGGCGTATGATCTAAGCATGACTGCGCTGCTTGAAAAAGCGATTGAGAAAGCTTCTGCGTTACCCAAAAAGGAACAGGAAGCAATTGGCGCTTTGATTCTCGAAGAGATTTCTGACATCAACGCGTACGATACATTGCGCGAAGAAGCTCACGCGGAAATTGCCACCGGTCAATTTGTCACATTGACGACTTATCGCGCCCGTCGTAAACGCAAGACCAAATGAAATACCGGGTCATCCTGCGTAAATCGGTCCAAAAGGAAATGGATCGGTTACCGGATGAAATTGCGAACCGGATTCTTGCGCGCCTGTCTGCTCTTGAAACCGATCCGCGCCCTGCCGACGTAAAGAAACTCAAAGGACGGGACGCGTGGCGAATTCGTGTAGGTGACTACCGTGTGATTTACGAGATCCATGATCGTGTTTTGCAGATCATCGTCATCACTGTAGGACATCGAAGGGAAATCTATCGCTGAGCGTTTGAAGGAATCGAATCAACCGACATCTTTCACACCATGAAATCCGCCTGTTGTCGTCTGTTCTTAATTATGACCGCCGCACTTGCCTTGTGCGGTTGCCAAACTACGCGCACGGCAGTTCACAAACCACTCTACCGCGACCCAATCATGGATGGCGCGAGCGACCCCACTGTTATCTGGAACGGGGCGGACAAAAAGTGGTACATGTTCTACACCAGTCGTCGCGCCAATGTGCCCGGCCTGGGACCCGGCGTGGCGTGGGTCCACGGCACACCCATCGGCATCGCAACCTCGGACGACGGCGCGACGTGGAAATATCTCCGCGACGCCAACATCATTTATCCGGATGCCGTTGCCGATAAAACTTATTGGGCGCCTGCCGTAGTCGAGCACAACGGCCTCTTCCACATGTATCTGGTTTATGTGCCGGGAATTTTTCAGGACTGGGATCATCCGCGCTACATCATCCACCTGACGAGCACGAACCTCATTGACTGGCAATATGAATCGACGTTGCCGCTGGCGCATCCCAAAGTGATTGATGCGGGCGTGCTGCACCTGCCCGATGGCACGTGGCGTTTGTGGTATAAGGACGAAGTCACCGGCTCCTCGTGTGATTATGCCGACAGCCCCGATCTGTACCATTGGACCGACCATGGCAAAGTCGCCGGGCTTTCCGATCGCGGAGGTGAAGCGCCCGTCGCTTTTCATTGGAAGGATCATTACTGGTTGTTCCGCGACATCGGACACGGCCTTGCGCTTTATCGTTCGGATGACGCCGCAAACTGGATGCGCGTGGGCACACTGCTCCAGGACCGCGGCACCGGCGCGGATGATGATGGCGTGGGCCATCACCCTGATGTCATCCTTTCCAGCGATCGTGCCTATATGTTTTACTTTGTGCAACCGCGCTCCGGCGGCGGCAGGCGCAGCAGCATCCAGGTCGTCGAATTGAAATATGACGCCGCCAAAAACATCCTTACTGCGGATCGCAATCACCCAACCCTCATTCATTTGAAACCGCCAACTGATTTGGAAACGGAATCAAAGTTTGATTGAGCAGCTCTGGCCTTACGGAGCATGCCAACGCCGCTTCATTTTGCCTTGGCAGAAGTTTTACGACGCAGGTTCGATTTGATCCGTTGCAAAGCGGAAACGCCCTCACTCTTGAGATAACCGCGTCCGGTCTTTGCAAAGAGAGGCTCGGCCACAAAACGGTCCTGGATGCGCAAGGCTTCGCGCATCGCCGCCCGCAAATTCTTTTCAACCTGACTGGCCATACTCTGAATTTGAAACTATTTTATTTTCGGTCTAAGCGTAATGTTCTGCCACATTCTCTCTTTTGCTGCAAAAAGCAATTCGACTAAAAATGCCCAGAATAATCCCGATACAACCGTCAGAAGAATGATCACCATTAATGATGGGTCTTGTTGCAACATAAGCCAAACAACAGAAAGAGGCCAGGAAGCCACGGCCCAAACATAAAACCAACAATTCTCAAAAGGGGTCGGCGGGGTTATATCGGAAAATACAAAAAATTCGACGAAGAACATACCTGCTATAGCAAGCGTCGAACAAATCGCGACAACTATGAATCTTTTAATTGGTCGTGGCATGGTCGTATGGTCCATCATTCCCACCCTGCGCCCCTCCTGCCCGAAAATCAAGTCTCCAAACAGAGATAGTAATCCCGACCTGCATCTATTATGGACTTAGTAAGAAGCCTATCGTTTAATGCCCGTCCCGCTACCACGGTAATTAGATGTTTCTGCATTTTTCCATTATCTATTTTCCACCCTCCATCTTCGCCGTCTTGCACCTCAGTCCTTCCCCTGCTTGTATCCTTTCCACAACCATTCCAACGCTTCGGGCAACGTTTGCGCTTTGACACCGTGGTCGGTGTGGGTCGCGTTGCGGGCAAAAACGAATTGATAATGATAGCCTTTGGCCGCTAGCACTTTGGCCATGTTTTCGTTCGCCACCACCCAGTCGTGCATATTGTCGCGCATGATGTTGGGATTCAGCAGGTCGCGGTCGCCGACTTCCAGCCAGATACGGATGGGTTTGGCCGGATTTTCAGGAATGAGATGCGCGTGATAATCCCAGGCGCCGTCCGGCGTGATGGGATCATGCGGCCATTGCTGGTTCACGTACGTGCCCGAATAGGTCAGCACGCGATGATACAGTTCGGGATGGTACCACGCCATGCTCAGCGCGCAGGAGCCGCCGGAGCTGCCGCCCATCGTCGCACGCGCGTCCGGATCACGGGTCAGGGTCACATGGCATTGGCTCTCCACCAGAGGTAACACTTCCAGTTCCACAAATTCCGCGTACCGGCCCGACATCGTGTCGTATTCGAGTCCGCGCTCGCTGCCCTGGGCATCGCCGCCGCCTTTGCCGATGGAGATGGCAACCATCGGCGGCACTTTTTTCTCAGCGATCAAATTGTCCAAGGTGTTGAACAGCACACGATCAGGCCCGTCCTGCCCAACGATGAAAGGTGCGGGTGTGCCGGGCACGTATTGCGCGGGAACATAGACCGCCACATGCCGCGTATAGGGAGCCGGGTGACTCGTCGTCACAATGAGAATCGCGGGGTTGTTTGTGTCCGGCACTCCGGCAGTGTTTTTGTTCATCGCGATACCCGGATAAAAATTGCTGTTCGTCGAGCTCATGGTGAACTCATAAACCGTCCCGTGCGGCACATTGGTCTGCACAATCGTATCCAGCGCGGGCGCGTGTGTCGGCCCAATGATAAAATTCCCTTCCGCATCCGGCGACGGCACCTGGCCATCGGGCAAGTCCGTAGCGGCGACGTATCCCGGCGTATGCGGATCGCGCGTGGGGACCGGAGGACGCACGTATGGGGTTTGTTGTGCCGGAACAATGGCCGGGGCCAGGACCACAGCCATGGCGCAAAGAGTTTTGAGAGTGTTCATTCTATTCATCTTGGGAGTTCAGAGATTTATAATGAAATGCAATGGTTATGCCAAGTTCCACGTTCATGCGAGGTTTGATTTGGTTGGATTCACTCGGATTCACTTGGATTGGGTCGGATTCGCTACTTTTAACGCATCCGCCGTCGCCCGGAAGCTATGGCGGGACAAGAAGATGCAAAGGCGCAGAGTTTTACGCCAATTACGCGAAACCACACGAATTATTGCCAACAACTGGCCTTTTTCTTCATTCTTCATTCTAATTTTTTCCTTCCCGGATTTGGGTTCTTGGGTTCGTTTTTCAAGGTGACTTTTTGACGCACAGGTTTGACAAGTGATTGATTTAGAGCTTTTTGAATATGGAAAATTGACTGAAAAGCTTGGGTTCGTTTTCTCATTTTTGGGTTTTAATGGAATGCCCTTACCGGGCGATGACAATTTTACGGACTTTCCCCGAGGGCGTTGCCCTCGGCTACTATGGAGGCGGCTTTCAGCCGCAATCGCGTATTCTTTTCCCATACGCTACGAGTAAAGCAGAAAAGGAAAGATGTGTAATGTTTCCGGGAAACAGAATTTAATAGAATTTGAACACCGTCAGAGAAGCTAAAATCAGGGATTCGCAGAGCTCATCCCTCCGAAATGAGGCGGCGCGCACAAAGTGCGCGCCCTACCAAAAACCTGATAATGCAGATGTCCACTTTTACCGTCTGCGCCGGGCGGGACCGAAATGGTAGCCGCCGTGGACGCGGACGGCGCGGGCTTTGCCGGGGAATCCGCCGCTCTTGCCGCCTTTGTTCTCTTCAAAGAGCGCGGTGTAGCGGTAATCGAAACCATCCAGTTTCACGCGCTCGATCTTTTTGCTGATGAAACGTTCGATGGAGAAGACATGGCTGGCGTCCTCGGCGGTCATGATGGTGAAAGCGTCGCCGGTGGATTCGGCGCGCCCGGTGCGCCCGATGCGGTGGATGTAATCCTCCGGATGCTGCGGCACATCGTAGTTGATGACATGGCTCACGTCGGCGATGTCCAGGCCGCGCGCGGCGATGTCGGTGGCGACCAGCACTTCAAAGCGTCCATCGCGAAATCCGAGCAACGCCTGTTCGCGCTCGCGTTGGGTGCGGTTGGAATGGAGCACAGCCACGGCGTGGTTCGCGCGTTTCAAGGTCTGCGCGATGCGGTCGGCGCCGTGCTTGGTGCGGCAGAAGACGATCACGGAATCGTAATGCACGGAGTCGAGCAGCTTGAGCAGCAGGTCGGTCTTTTGCGCGTCGGCCACGGGATAGATGACGTGCTTGACGGTCTCGGCCGGCGTGCGACGCGCGCCGATCTCGATGGTTTCAGGATTGTGCATCGCCCATTTGATGAGCGTCTCGATCTGCGGCGGAATGGTGGCGGAAAACAACGAGGTGTGGCGCTGGCGCGGGCAGCGTTCGACGATGCGCCGCACGTCGGGCAGAAATCCCATGTCGAGCATGCGGTCCGCTTCATCGAGGACCAGAAACTCAACCTTATCCAGCTTGATGTTTCCTTGCTCCATATGGTCGAGCAGGCGACCGGGCGTGGCGACAACGATGTCTGTGCCGGCGCGCAACGAGTCGTTTTGCCTGCCATAGCCGACGCCGCCAAAAATCACAGTGACATCAAGGTCGGTGAAGCGCGAGTAGGTGCGGAACGAGGTCTCCACCTGCGCGGCCAGTTCGCGGGTCGGTTCCAGGATGAGCGCGCGCGGGCTTTTATCCTGCGAACGTTTGCCCAGTTTCGAAAGGATGGGGAGGGCGAACGCGGCGGTCTTGCCGGTGCCGGTCTGCGCGCTGCCGATGACGTCGCGTCCGGCCAGCACGAGCGGAATGGCGCGGAGTTGGATGGGGGTGGGATCGCCATAACCTTTGGCTTTGACACCATCGACTACCGCCGGGGACAAACCTAATTTACTAAAAGGCATGAATCAGCGTAGCAGATTGGCGGATTATTGGAAGCAATCAAATAAAGGGTTTTGACCACGGAGGGACGCGAAAAGAAACATCCAAATCCCAAGCTCCAACATCCAGAGAAATCACAAAATCCAAAAATAGTCTTGAGCATAGAGCTGGTCAAAACGCTTCTGGACAGTCCACCACCTGCGAAATATAGTTGCAGGTATGAAACTCCTGCTGCCGTTGCTCGGCATGCTGCTTCTGGCAGGATGCTCAAAACCAACTGACCAGTCTCCGGCTGATCGCCAGGCGAATGCAAAACCCCTCCAGTTCCACCGGTATGTGGTGACCTTTGCAGCGGTCAAGGCGCCGAATGAATTGCTTCTGCCTTACACAACCAACAGCGTGGGGCCGGATTCCATCAAAGTGCGGTATCAAATCGCCAGTTATCTGCTGGCGCATACAAATGATTTTCCCATCATCACGCCGGAGGGAAACTTTGTTCCTGTCGTGACGACCGGTCACGGGACGGGCGGCAGGTTTGTGCTGGATGATAAACGGGAAGCGGCAGAATTGGAAAAGACCGGCATCAAATTGACGGGTTTGGAAATGAACATGGACGTCAATGACGAAGATGACCAGGGCTCTGTATGGTATGAGGGGATGGCGGGTTATAATGTGGACGTCAACGCCACGAGTGGCTATGGCGGCGACATTCCTTTTCCGGGCGGTTTGCTGCCGGTGGGTCAGGCTGACCTGCAACCGCTTTATACGGGGAAAAATTTCACCTTATGCGCGTTGGTGAAGCTGGCCCGCGCAAATTAATTTCCCAACGCGTCGGGACAGGTTCGACTAATGAACGCTAATTTTTTACAGAAGGAAACAAAGGGAACGAAGATGTCGGGCAGGATGAGAATTTTTTTAAACCCCTCTCTCTGGTTCTCTCCCCGCTTAATCGCGGGGAGAGAATGAACGCTTGAGAGCACATTTGCCATCAAGGACCATACCAGGATAGAGGAGCGCGGATTGAAAATCGAATTTTGAGGACTCGCAGAGCTCGTCCCTCCGAATCATTATGATGGCGAAGGAACCTGCTCTGTGGGCGGCGTTTCGGTGGATGCGGACTCGGCCGACGGCGCATCGGGCATCGTTTCAGGCGTTGAAACAGGTTCAGCGGAAATGGGAATCTCCGGTGCAGCGTCCAGCAATGCCGCCGCTTCGCCTTCAGCGGCAGTCGTTTCTTCCGCCGGTTTCTTTTCGGGCCTGGGCGGCCTGGGCAACGGCTTCTTGGCAGTCTCCATGCGGCCATCGGCAAATTCCAGGACATGGCCCTGGTGGATGAGCCAGTGCAGGTCGGAGATCAAGGCGGTCTGTTCCGGCGTCGGCTCGGGCGTTTCCGGGACATTCGGCTCGTCCGGTTTGACTTCCAGGACGGTGGGTTTTGCCGGCGCGGGCGCGAGCGTTTCGATCAATTTACGGCGCGAGCATTTCGGCGTAGCATTGATAAATT
Organism: Verrucomicrobiia bacterium; assembly: GCA_036502245.1. Lineage (GTDB taxonomy): Bacteria > Verrucomicrobiota > Verrucomicrobiia > Limisphaerales > UBA11358 > UBA11358. Next base: position 60,167 of record DASXYX010000026.1, on the reverse strand, counting down.
CGACGAGGCGCTTGATGTTTTCCGAGACCGGTGTGGTCTCCAGGTCCAAAAATTGCGGGCGCGCCACGCTGACATGGACAACGGTCTTGTTGACCTTGAAGAATTGCAGACCGTGCGAAGCGAATTGTTTGCTCAGCGCCATCGCCAGTTGCAGCGGGAAACGTTTTTGGTTTTCCCATTCCTCGCGGATGAGGCGATACAGGCCGGTGCAACGCAGGTTCCGGCTTTTGGCGCCGTCCACCTTCACCGTCTCAGCAGACTTGATGATGGATTCCTTGTGGGTCGTGCGGAAATGTTTCGCGACTTCCTCCATCGTCGGCAGCTTGAGCGGCTCGGGCACGTTGAGACAGGTGTACTCGATCTTGAAACTTTGTTCCTCAATCCATTTCTTCACCACCACCTCGTCTTTGACGATCTTGACGCGGGATTTGAAGGCGTCGAACGGCATGCGGGAGAAGCGCTCGGTGTGCAGCTTGCGCAACTGGTTCTGGTAATCGTGATAATTGGGCGGGCCAAGGATGACGCCGCTCATGCCGCATTGCGCCACAAACGTGTAAGTCCCCTTGGGCGGATCGGTCGGCGTGCGATCGGTCTGATAAAACGTGGCGAAATGATTTTTGAGAACGTGCTCAACGGCTTCGTCCTCCGAAAGCCACGGGGTATCGTCGAGCGCGCACAGGAACAACGGCTGCACCACGTTGCCGTCTTTTTTCTTAACGGCCAATTGCACGGAATAACGCTCCGCCTTTTGCAAAATCAGTTGCGCGATCTGGAAGAGAGGATAGGCGCGACCAGTCATCCGAATCTGCCGGGCCAATTGTTCGACACCTTTTTCATCCGCAATAAACGTCACGGTCACATCCGGCAACGGCGCCGGCGGTTCGGGACGTTCCCGGCGCGGACCGTCGTCACGACGTTCATCACGGTCGCCGCGACGGCCATCGCGTTTTCCGCCGAACTTTGGACCGCCAAATTTATTGCCGCCAAATCTATTATCGGGACGGGAACGATCATCACGGCGACCGCCGCCATCCGGACGCGGGCCGCCTCCGGGGCGGGGGCCACGGCGATCGCCATGCCTGCGCTCGGGTTTAACGCCTTCCTGGCCGGTGAATTGGTCGAAGCGATTGGTTTCAGCCTTGCCTTTAGTCCATGCGGGCTGAAACAAACCCTCCAAATCGAGTCCTAAATCGGGAACGTCACTCATGTGATTAAAAAGAAGAAACCATCGGGTTAAGCCGTGGCGGCAGCGGCTTCATGTTTGAGCACCAGAAGCTCCTCGCGCTTAAATTCGGTGACAGCTATGGTCCTGCCGTTGGCATCGAGAAATTCCACCTCGAAAACGTCAGGGGCAAAAACCTCCACGACCGTGCCCACCTGTCCGGCGGCGAGGCCTTCATCAGGCTTATCCTCCAGTAAAGCGACGACATCAAGCAGTTTTACGGACGCGTTTTGCACAATGATTTTATAGCACGTAGCAGGTTATCAATCTAGGAAAATCCTCATCCGGGCGAATGTTCCAAACACTGCGGACCATGGCTGATTTTTGATTTCGGTTTAAAGTAAAATCTAAAATGTAACGTTGCCCATGGTCAGTCATTTTGCCCAGACGACAATCATGGGCCTTTGCGGCCACAAGTAACTGTTCCCGGAACCAATCTGCATCATTTCGAGTCAAACCCAGTGCTGCCGCAAATACACGGGCTTTGTGTTTGCCTTCTTTGTGAACAATATCCAAAGAATAATCGCGTAATTTAGCAATGTCCACGAATGCCTGTTCCGCCTTTGGTAATTTCATCGTGTATGACTTATACCACTGTTCGAAAGTATTATACCAAAGCGCCTCTTCGTCCTGAAGATTCTCCTCAACAGTTTTATCCGGATCAATGTATACAATGCTCACCGGACTTTTACGGGTATCGTAAGCAAAATAATCACCGCTCTGATTAGATGCAAAAGCGATTAAAAAATTTGGCCACGGATCATTGAAGTCAGAACTATGTAACCATTCGTTCTTGCGACAAATATTCTGATAAAGAGTGTCGGAATCCGAAATGACTAAAAAAGCACATAACTCATGTATCGGATCATTGGGATTCAAAAGCGCTTGCCGGTGTCGATCCGGAAAAGCAAATTTGAGTTTGGCCTCGACTTCTGAAAGTTCCATGCACCCAATGTTGTTTAAAAATCATTCCGCCGTTATGCTATTCCGTTTTGCCATAATCGCATCGATGATCTTTTTCGTCACCGCGGGTTTCTCGGCTAGCGCTTTTTGCGCGGCTTCTTTGCCCTGGCCGATCAGTTCGCCTTCGAATTGCAGCCAGGCGCCTTTTTTCTCGACCACACCGGCATCGATGCCTACATCGAGGATGCTGCCTTCCTTGTTGATGCCGTGGTTGTAGATGATGTCGAATTCAGCCTCGGCGAACGGCGGCGCGACTTTGTTTTTGACGATCTTCACTTTGACGTGGTTGCCGACGGCGTTGCCGGCCGCGTCTTTGAGCGTGTCCTTGCGACGGATATCAATGCGCACGCTCGCGTAAAATTTCAGCGCCTTGCCGCCGGGAGTGGTTTCAGGATTGCCGAACATGACACCGACTTTCTCGCGCAATTGATTGGTGAAAACGCAGGTGGTTTTCGATTTGTTGAGGACGGCGGTAAGCTTGCGCAGGGCTTGAGACATGAGGCGCGCCTGCATGCCCATGGTGTGCATGCCCATTTCACCTTCCAACTCGGCCTTGGGGACGAGCGCGGCAACGGAATCGATAACGATCACATCGAGTGCGTTCGAGCGGGCGAGCGTTTCGCAGATGGTCAGGGCCTCTTCGCCGGAATCGGGTTGAGAGACGAGGAGGTCGTCCAGGTTCACGCCGAGCTTTTTGGCGTAAGCGGGGTCGAGCGCGTGCTCGGCATCGATGAACGCCGCCAGGCCGCCGCTCTTTTGCGCATTGGCGATGACATGGAGCATCAAAGTAGTTTTGCCGGAAGATTCGGGGCCGAAAATCTCAACGACGCGACCTCGCGGCACACCGCCGACGCCGAGAGCCAGATCAATGGCCAGCGAGCCAGTAGGGATCACTTCAATCTTTTTCTGCGCGCGGGCATCGCCCAGGCGCATGATAGCGCCGTCGCCATAGCTTTTGGTGATGGTCGAGATGGCCGCTTCGAGTTCGCGTGCGTGCGCGGTGGCGGCTTTGGTTTCCGATGCCTTTTCGGCTAATTTTTCTGCTGATTTGGCGGCCATAAGATTGAATCCGTTTTGCGATTTCGTGAATTGAAACAATAGTTAAGTTTTGCGCTTGAGTCAAACACGGAGGCATTACATTTCGATGACAGATGAATGGACTTGCTCCCGGCAAAAATCTGGTCAAACTATGGGGCGAAACTCGTCAACCAGTGGAAGGGTGGCTGAGTGGTTAAAGGCACCTGACTCGAAATCAGGAGTAGGGGCAACTCTACCGTGGGTTCGAATCCCACCCCTTCCGCCATCTCCGTTTCCTCGGTTTTTCGAGGATTTCCGGAGTTTAATCCTCAAACGGATTAAGTACTGGTACTTCGGGGAAATCCCGCGTATTGCGCGTTACCACGATTAATCCCCGGCTCAAGACAATGGCGGCAATCTGCGTGTCCGGGTAGCTGCGAGGTTTTTGTTTCAAGGCAGGACGCGAAACATATTCACCCCACACTTTAGCCGCTTCCGCGTCAAACGGAACCACGGCTTCTCCGAACTCATGGATAAAATGATCCACTTCTGCGAGCAAACGGACGCGGTGTTCCTTGGGAGCATTATGCGCTCCCTGATACCGCTCGGCGATGGCTATGCTGGGAACACCACTCGCCACTTCATGCGCCAAAAGCCAATTCAACACGCGGGCATCGGGTCGCGGCTTGGCGACTTCGGTAATAACGTTGGTATCAAGAAGGAATCTCAAGCGTTCTCCACGAGCCGGCAATCGCGCGGAGCGGCTGGCACACGGCCTAGACGGCGTAACGCCTGGACAAAACCGCCTTTTGTGAATCGTGTCAATTTGACCACGCGCATGGAATCACCCTCGACACGCCAATCCAGAACAGCGCCGGATTCGAGTTCAAACTTCTGGCGCAATTCCTTTGGCACAACCGTCTGGCCTTTGGTTGTAATAGTGCTCGTCATGGTAAGAATTTCCAACTTTTGATTTCATTTTTCAAGCGTTAAATGAAAGGATTTGATTTCCACAAAGTCAATGTGAGAAGAAAATCTATGGGGGGAGCGAATCCACCCTTACGTCCCCAAATTGGCGCGAATGGCGGGCCATGATTTTCTGTTGGGATGAGTGCGCCCGAACTCCCAGTTTTTGAGTGCGCCCAAACTCACACCAAGCTTTACAGCAAGAATATTTTTCGCCATTTTGTTGCGCAAACGGTAGGCAATAAGGGTTTCGGACAAACCATCCGGTAGAGGGTTCGAATCCGACCTTACAGCCTTGATCACTAGATGGCAAAAAGGGCGCAGAAACCACCCCCTTCCGCCAAGCCTGGTGAAAGCCGAATAATGCGATGGTCGAAAGCAGCAGGGTTCCAAATTCATTCCTGGAACTGCGGATGCGTGGGCAAAAAATGAAAGATTATTACAAGATCAAGAACCGATCCCCTTACCTATGAGCACAAAATCAAAAGTTAACGATGAACGCGTGGCGATTGTCACAGGCGCTTCAAGCGGCATCGGGCTGGGCATTACCCTGGCCCTGCTTGAACGCGGTTACCGTGTCGTGGCCAATTCTCGAACGATCAGCCGGTCGGCGGCGTTAAAAGCCTCCGCGAGCCTCGTCCTGGTGGACGGAGACATCAGCAAGACGGAGACGGCGGCAAAGGTGGCTGATACTGCCGTCCGGCAATTCGGACGTGTTGACGTCCTGGTCAATAATGCGGGAATCTACATTCCCAAGCCGTTCACGGAATACACCCCGGAAGATTTTGATACCATGATCGCAACGAACATCGGTGGATACTTTTTCATTACCCAGAAGGTTATCGCGCAGATGCGCAAGCAGAAGTCCGGGCACGTCGTGAGCATCTCGACTGTCTTGACCGATCAACCGCTGGCCGGGGCGCCAATCACGTTGCCCGTGATCACAAAGTCCACGATCCCAGCATTCAGCCGCGCATTGGCGATGGAATTCGTGGCGACCGGGATTCGAGCCAACACGATCTCGCCCGGGGTCGTGGACACGCCGATGCACGCCAACGACGATCATGAGCAACTGAAAATGCTCAGCCCGGCCGGGCGATTGGTGCAAGTTTCGGAAATCGTGGACGCTTTGCTGTATTTGGAATCGGCGCCCATGGTGAACGGCGAGAACATTCGGATTGACGGGGGAGCACACGCAGGCGCCAAGTGGTGAGAAAAATCAAGAGATGAAAAAGCATAAGCAAGCGACAAGGGATAAAAAAAACCGCGCGAACAGTCCGGATTCACGCCTAAAGAAACTGGGAATTGCTCTCCCCGCAGCTCCCACGCCTCTCGGCTCTTACGTTGAATCATTGGACACGGGCAATGTGCTCTTCCTCAGCGGGACCTTGCCGGTTGTCCACCGCAAGCTCGCGATAGCGGGCCGGCTCGGAGAAAATCTTATGGTTAAGGACGGCCAGAAAGCTGCGCGCCTGGCGGCTCTTAACGCGCTCGCCATCGCCAGGGAACATCTTGGCGATTTGGACCGAATTAAGAAACTCGTGAAGCTTACGGTATTGGTGGCAACGACGGAGTCATTTACCGAACACGCGGCAGTCGCCGACGGTGCGTCAGGTTTATTTTTTCAAATCCTTGGCCGGAATGCCGGGCATGTCAGGTTGGTTTACGGAGTCCAAAGCCTGCCCATTGGATCGCCCGTGATAGTTGACACGATTTTCGAGATCGAACCAGTATCTCCGCCGGGCACAAAACAACACACCGCCCCGGGGAAGCACCAAAAAAATGTGGCGAGTAAACATGAATAGCAAAGTCAACCAGGCCAGAGGCGGTTTCACCTTGATCGAATTGCTGGTGGTCATCGCGATCATCGGCATTTTGGCGGCCCTGTTGGTACCGGTACTGCACAGGGCCAATGAGCGCGCCCAAAAAACCTCGTGCCTTTCAAATCTCCGGCAATGCGGGGCAGCCTTGCAGACTTATGCCGGTGACAATAACGAGTTTTATCCATTGGCTCCCAATCCCAATGTGGATGTCGTCGGCAATCCTGAATCCGCCGAAGCCGGCACCGATCTTTGGGATGTGCCCAATGCGATGGCGTATCGGATAGTGAATCTGCTCGGGCAAAACAGACTGGTGATGTATTGCCCAAGCACTACCACGTCAAAAGACGTCCGGAACCAGGCAACCATTGATTATTGTTGGAACTTCAATTCCGCTCCACCCTACACCTCGGATGGCCGGTATAAATCCACAGGGTACTATTGGATGATCCAGCGCAATGACGGGGTCAATCCGGATCGTCCCTCGATGAATCCGAACCCAAACCGTCCGCGGATGCTGGTGGCCAAAACGACCACGATGGTCACCAATCTTGACGTCAGTTCCACCGAATTGGTCATCGACATCACTGTTTCCGACGGCCCTGACCGCGACTCAAATTTTTTAAATATCCAAACCATCACGCCGAAATCAATTTTGCCCTACGGCTACGCATCCAGCCATCTGGACGGCACTCGTCCCACCGGCGGCAACATCGCTTTCCAGGATGGCCATGTGGCCCAGCGCCCGTTTGCAGAAATGGATTGGATCACTTACGACTGGCAAAACCGTTACGAATGGTTTTGAAAAGAGAGTTGCCGAAGCAGGCAGCATCAGACAGTTTGCGTTCATGAAATCGCTGTTTGCGCCAGTGTTCGCTCTTTTATTCGTGACGGGAATTCCTCTCCTTGCCCAAAACGATTCCGCCATCACACCGACTAATCGAATTGATTTGTTCGACGGCAAAACTCTTTCCGGCTGGACCTTTGTCTCGAAGGACACGAATGCGCCCGCCGAAGCGATCTGGTCCACCACCAACGGGATGATCCGTTGCCTGGGCAAGCCTTATGGCTATGCGCGGACGTTACAGCATTATCACGATTACCAACTTCATGCCGAATGGCGTTTTCCCGTGGCACCCGGCAACAGCGGAGTTTTCCTGCACCTGAATCCGCCGGACAAAGTCTGGCCGTATTGTTACGAGGCGCAGTTGCTCTCCGGTGACGCCGGTGAAGTGCGGATGAACGGCGGCTCGAAAGCGGACGGGACCACCTCGGAACATCATTTTGTCCCGCGCCAGCAGGCCAGTTCCGAAAAGCCCATCGGCGAATGGAATACCTATGACATCACCTGCCGGAGCGACACCATTATCGTGAAGGTCAACGGCGTGCTGCAGAATACCATCACCGGCACTTCAACGAACGCGGGGACGATCGGCTTGCAAGCCGAGGGCGGCTTGATCGAATTCCGGAATATCTATCTGGAACCGTTACCGGCAAATTAATAGTCGCGGTCAGGGGAGCTATACCTCCACTTTGGCGTCCATCGTCACTTTGGCGTTGAGCACGCGTGAGATTGGGCAGCCGGCCTTCGCGCCATTGGCGACTTCCAGCACTTTATTTTTGTCAGCGCCGGGAACACGCGCGGTGACATCCAGATGGGACCCGGTCACTGTCGGCCCGCCGGGCAGCATTTCCAGGGTCACAGTGGCGGAGGCGGAAATGGATTCGGGCTTGAGGCCCACCTTGCCCAGTTCCGCGGAGAACGCCATGGCGAAGCAACCGGCGTGGGCGGCAGCGATGAGTTCCTCGGGATTGGTGCCAACGCCGTTCTCAAAGCGTGTGCCAAATGAATACTGCGTGTCTTTGAGGACGCCGCTATCGGTGGTGATGTTGCCCTGGCCGGATTTTAAGTCACCGCGCCAGATTGCTGAAGCTTTTCGTTTCATAAATTCCTTTCGTTGGCCGATACCTTAACGCATCTCCAGAGGATTTTCCATCTTTTGCTCGGTTGGCTATGACAGTTTCTTGTTGCAGCCGGCGCAAATTTTGTTAATTACCGGATGTTCCCAATCAACCCATAAACCAAATTCCTATGAGTGAATCCACACAAATCAAAGATACTACCGGCAATCCCGCGCCGCTGGGCCTGCTCGGCTTCGGCATGACCACAGTGTTGCTCAACCTGCACAATGCGGGGGTTTTTGAGATGAACGCGATGATCCTGGCCATGGGGATATGTTACGGCGGGATTGCCCAGGTCATCGCCGGCATCATGGAATGGAAAAAGGGAAACACTTTTGCGACGACAGCCTTCATCTCCTATGGATTTTTTTGGCTTTCACTTGTCTGTATCATTGCGCTGCCCAAAATCGGTTTTCCGCCTGCTGAGGGAAATGCCATGCCCGCATACCTGGCTCTCTGGGGATTGTTCACAGCCGCCATGTTCATCGGCACGTTCCGTTTGAGCCGCGCGTTACAGGTCGTTTTCGGCACATTGACTATTCTTTTTTTCCTTCTGGCATACGCGGATTTTTCCGGCGCCAACGCCAGCTTCATGCATTTGACTGGTTTTGAAGGAATCATTTGCGGCCTTTCGGCGTTGTACACCGGTCTGGCACAGATTCTCAACGAGCTTTTTGGCAAAATCGTTTGCCCACTCGGCGTGGTAAAGAAATAGGCGACGCTGAAAGCGCCACGGTCATGGTTGCAACCGGACCAGGTAAAGATAATTGGGAGGAAGGTCCGGTTGGACCAGGCAGCTTGCCTGGGCCGCCATCTCGCCGTGATATTGTTCCATCCATTGGGCGATCGTTTGCCGTGAGGCACCCAATGCGAAATTATCCACCACCACATAGTGGATGTCTTCCGATCTCAGTGAATCAGCCGTGTCGCCCGGCATCATGCGCCGTACGCTGCGTTGTCCAAAGGGGTACCATAATTCCGGCTCGTCACTTCCGCTCACCGTGGCGTAACCGATCACTTTTTCGCCCGGCGGCAAAGCTTTCATGATCTCCGGGTCCATTTTTTTCGCTATAGGAACGGCATCGAAGGAAAATTCCAGGCGTGTAATCAACCGGGAATGCGGGTGATCCGCCTGGAGCTGGTGCATGACAGTTTGCGCCGGGAAGAGCGGGCGGCTCCGGGAAATAACCAGGAGGCCGGCGGTACATAACATCAAAAGCAGGGCGAACCATTGCCACCAGCGTCGCCGCACAAGAAGCGCATGGCCCGGCCTGGCGAGGAAGAGCGGAAAGAATAAGGCATAATACGGGGAGAGTTGCCGCGCGTTTTCATAGGCAAGGTCTTTGGCCATAAATAACACCAACGACAGCCATGGCGCGGCCCGCAATAAGTGTATCTGGATCGTATCCGTGTGATGCCAATTTTTAGTTTTTATCTTCCATGCCGCAAAAATCGAAATGACAATCAACACGCAGATTCCCAGGCCAATGCCAGCGTCGCCCTCGCCGACGCTGTGGGAAAGAAGGCAGAGCTGGCCAAAATGTTCGAACGAGGAAAAACGATGTCCGAACGACGTGGAGACGAACCGGTCCATCAGAGCGTTCCATCTGTCAGCCATGGGAAAGAATGGCGGCATAAGGTTTTGAAGGGGGACACAGAACGCATTGCCAACGACCCCCCAAAAGGGGGAATTCGATCCCAAAAAATTTTGGTTGGCGGTCGCTCCCAGCCAATTTCCGGTGTGCCGGAGATTCAAGATGGTGATGGGCAGAGCGGATATGAGCAAACTGATCGCGATGACAAATGTAGCGCCGATGGTGTGTCGTCTCAGCAAACCCAGCGCCGGCCAGGCCGCGATGATCCATGGCAGCACGAGTGGTATATCGCATTGTTTGGCCCCGGTGAGCAGGACAGCCGCCAGCATCGACAACCATAGGTCTCCAATCGATCCTTTATCTTTTGCGACCAGTGCCAGATCAACTGCCGCGAGAGCATAAACAGCGGCAAAGCTATCGTTGACTACGGAGCCTGCCTGCAAAGCGAAGCACCAGCCGGACGGCAAGATCCACATCCACCACCAGGCTGCGCGCGGCATCACTCCCAAACGCGTGAACACACTGTAGATCAACCCCGGCAACATGGCGTAGGAAGCCACATTGATCAGGAACAAAAGCCGATCGTCACGCGTGAACAGGATCAACGGCGCGGACAACCATTCAAAGCCCGTACCGATGACGTTCATGCGCGGGTCGAGGGTGGATATCCAATGCCATTGCTGCGCATCCAGCCAATGCAGAACGCGAGGAATTCGATAGGCCTGAGAATCACCATTGAATGGCTCATAAATCGCGCCCGCAACGAGCGACATCATTAAGAGGATCAAAAATAGGAACGGCGCCGGGCGTTTGAAACGCTTTTTCAATTTGTGGATCACCCCACGAGCGGTTGTTCCCGGATTCCATTTTGTTTTTCCCGCATGCCAAATTCCAGGAATTGCCGCCAAGACAAAAATGATAAAATAGCCAGGACGGTTCAGTTCATGAAATGCGGATAAGATCCACCCGGACGCGACCAGCAAAACGGATAGCAGGAGCCAAATCCTGACGATGGTGCGCATGTTCAAGAAGATGCTGTTTTTTGAGGCAGAGTTGCCAGAAATCTTTCGACCCGCTCCAAAACTTCTTCTTCGCTGATTTTGCGGATGCAAAAAGGCTCTGGAAAACGGCAATAGTCAAAACAGGGCAAATAGGGACAGGCTTTCCCGGAAACCCATTCGGCTTTTGGATGCAGAGGCGCGAACCATTCAGACAACTGCGGGCCAAAGATGGTGAAGGTGGGCACCCCACAGAATGCCGCGAGGTGTCCGGGACCTGAATCATTACCGATGAACGCCTCGACACGGTCTGTCAATTCAATCAGTTCCGCCACCGTAGCCGGAGTCGCGACCGTTTTCTCACCGCCACGCAACCACCAATCACGCTGGTCGGCGTCGCAGGTGATCTGGACTTGAAAACCTTTGCCTCTCAAGTGCGCCGCCAAAGTCTTGTAAAATTCCAACGGCCAGACACGAACCGGCTGCCGAGCACCCGTGTGAATCAAAATACCCTTCCGGTTCTGCTCTTCGGACGCGACCCGGATGTTTTCGCGCGGAGGCAAATCCATGTCCAGGGCGCGGCCGATCGCACGCCATGATTCATAGCGATGCGCGTCCGGGCGGGGGCGCGCGACGGGATCGGTCAGAAAAATATCGCTGCGCACACGAGGAAAACCGATCCTTCTTTTTGCGCCAAACAGGTTGAGCAAAAAATGGTCGCGCGGGTCCCACCGGGCTGAGACTCCTACATCAAAGTGTTCTGCCGCGAGTTGCCGGCGCAGCCGTACGATCTGCGGCAACGGCCAGCGCCAAAGCTGGTATTTGTTCTTGAACGCGGTCCAGGGCGCAGTGAAGGGGACCACCCGCACGCCCGGCCAGAGACGGCGTTGCATATCCTGCGCGTAAGGCTTGGCCAGCAGGGTGACGTCGAATCGTTCAACTGCAGCGCGGTAAAAGGGCGTCCCGATGACCAGGTCGCCCAATTGCCACAATTCCAGGATGAGTAATTTCGGTTTCAACAGTTCTGCCCGCGCCGGATGTTGCTGTGCCGAAATTTGTCATAAAAAACCTGTCACTCAACCAAATAAATCAAATCATTCTCGCTACCAGCGCTTTTGGATTGCAGAATGATACGAATGATCGCGGTCGTCGAAAACCAACCCCTGGGCACGGATTTGATTTCCCAGGTGGAGCAAATCTTCTCGCCGAGCGGCATCCTGTCGCGCGCGAAAAACTTTGAGTTCCGCCCGCAACAACAGCAGATGGCCGTGGCGGTGGCACGCGCGTTGCAAAATCGCGAGCATCTTGCGGTCGAGGCGGGCACGGGCGTTGGCAAATCGCTGGCATACCTGATCCCGGCAATCCTTTTTGCCGTGTCGCAGAAAAAAAAGGCCGTCATCTCCACGCATACCATCAACTTGCAGGAGCAGCTCACGGAGAAAGACCTACCGATGCTCGCAGGCGTGCTCGGCGCGCTGCCTGAACCCGTGAAATTCAACTTTGCGATGTTGAAAGGACGCGCTAATTATCTCTGCACCCGCCGGTTGCAGAAGGCGATGCAGCAAAGCGGCAACCTTTTCACCTCATCAGAAGCCGAGGAATTGCACCGTATCTACGAATGGTCAAAAGCCACGACCGATGGCAGCCTTTCTGATTTTGACATTGAACCTGACCCCAAGGTGTGGGCGCAGGTCTGTTCCGAGCGCGGGCTGTGCTCGCCGAAGATTTGCGGACATCCATCCGACTTTGCCAAAGAACACGGCGTTTGTTTCTTCCAACGGGCGCGCAATAAGATCCTGTCCTCAGATGTGCTGGTCCTGAATCATACTCTTTTCTTCACTCTCCTTGGCGGCATCAATGAAGACCAGGAAGGTGGAATCCTGTTCAAGAACGATTTCGTTATTTTTGACGAGGCGCATACCGTCGAGCACGTCGCCTCACGGCATATCGGCCTTAGCGTGTCGAGCGGGCAGATGCGTTACTCGCTGAACCGGCTCTGGAATCCGCGCACGGAAAAGGGATTGCTGGCCACGTTGCGCAAGGGCGGCGCCGTGAAGCTGGTCGCGGACATTTTGGAACAGGGCGATAAGTTTTTTGAAAGCGTGGAAGATGCCTGCGAGAAGCTGCAGAAATCCGCCGGCAAAAATCGATTTGGCGGGAATGAGACCGAGCGCCGCCGCGCCTGGACCGAATTGCGCATCCGCCGCGCCGAACTGGTTTCAGACAACGTCACCCTGCCGATTCAACGCCTGCGCGAAGCGGTCAGCGACCTCATCAAGACGAGCGAAGACAAGGACATTGGCCAGGAATTGGTGGAATGCAATCGGCGTCTCGCGGAATTGCGGGAAGAAATCGCCCTGTTCCTGGGCCAGAGCGCCGACGAACACGTCTATTGGGTTGAGCGCGGTGGCAAAGCCCACAAAAATATTTCTCTCAACGCCGCGCCCATTGACGTAGCAGATTTCCTGCGCCGCCGCCTCTTCGAAAGCGACACTTCCGTCATCATGACCAGCGCCACGTTGGCGACTAACTCCAAATCACAAAATGGATTGGGTTATTTCGCCAAACGCGTCGGGGCCGAATCGGCGGAAAAGTTGCAGGTCGGCACGCCATTCGATTATGAGCACCAGATGAAATTGTTCGCCGCCAAAAAAATGCCTGACCCGCGCGAGGCCGGCTACCGCGATGCCCTTATCCATTGGATCGAGCATTTTGTGACGATGACACACGGCAAGGCGTTCGTGCTTTTCACCAATTTCAAACTCATGCAGGAAGTCGGCGAAGCCATGCAGCCGTTCTTTGATAAATTGGGCGTTGCCTGCTTTGTGCAAGGCACTGGCACACCGCGCTCAACCATGCTCGAGAAGTTCAAAGATGATGTGGATTCCGTGCTCTTTGGCACCGATAGCTTTTGGCAAGGGGTGGATGTGCCCGGCGAAGCGCTCTCCAATGTCATCATCACGCGGCTGCCATTCGCCGTGCCGGATCATCCGCTCATTGAGGCACGGATCGAGGCTATCGAAGCACGGGGTGGAAATTCCTTCGGCGAATTTTCGTTGCCGGAAGCCATTTTAAAATTCCGCCAGGGTGTGGGCCGTCTTATCCGCACCAAGACCGACACTGGCATCATTGTGGTATTGGACAACCGGATTTTGACGAAACAATATGGCCAGTCATTTTTAGACGCGCTGCCGAAGTGTCCGATGGAGGTTGTTTAGAGCGGTTTAAAAAATATTGCAGCCATTCGGGGAAACAGGAGAGGAAGCGGTCTTTTTGGGTTTTGGCATCGTTTCGGCTCAGTCACAGGGTTTTCAAACATGCTCCTTCACCAAAGCCTCGCCAAAAACTCAAAAATCCTCGCTCCGAACGGCCACACTATTTTTTAAAACGCTCTAGTTCGGAGAAGTTTCTGGACTGGGCGGCAAATCTCCTGCCGGCGCCAATTCTTTTTTCTTTTTCTCCAAACAGTCCGGGCACATTCCATGGGAAGTTTTGGTGGCAAATTTGGATTTGAAATAGCTTTCCATCTCCAGCCATTCGCCCTCGTGGCATACTTTGCGACACCAGCCGCAGATCCGCAGGAACTCTTCCAAATAGTGCAGACGCCTCAGGATCCGCCGGGTCAGGAAATGGACCCACGCCCAGATGATCAGCACGCAACTCGTCCGCACCAGGGCGCGATGCCAGTTGAAATCATACGATTCGCCAAAGATATAATAAGGCATGTGCAACAGTTCTCCCAACCAACATAATACTATCAGCAAGGAGAAGCCTGATGCTTCAATCCACAATATCGTGCCCGGTCTTTCCAACTTCTGTTTCACCTGACTCACTTTGCATCACTCATAAATTTTGTCCAGTGTAAGTATGACATTTCTCGACGCATATCCGTTCAACGGATAAATTGCCGGATGGGGTTCCACGAAATTTTGAAGATTGCGGGAGGCGCGGGAACGCTGGCCATGTTCATACCCATGGGACGGGAGGTCGTGCGACGCAATGGCGCGGGGCAAAGTTTTTCCACCTGGCTGCTTTGGTCGATGTTGGATTCCATCCTGGCAACCAGCACGATGCTAAGACATGGAAATTATTTTTTGCCCCTCGGATACGCCATTGGCGGCTGGATCCTGACAGCATTGCTCATCACCAGGAAACGATTTGAATGGGGCCATTTGGACAACGCTGTATTGATCCTGGTCCTCGCCTGCCTCGTTGGTTGGGAGCTGGAAGGCGCGCGCATGGCAATCGTATTCGCCACATTGGCAACGGTCGTGGCGACCATCCCCGGTTTCATTGAATTGTGGAAAAAGCCCGAACGCTCAGTGGGAAATGTCTGGCTTGGCTATACTGTCACGAATGCGCTCTCGTTTGCCGGCGGGACGGCGATGAGCATCGAAGAACGGTTCAGCCCAGCGGTTTTTACCCTGCTATCTTTGATGATGTTCATCGCCGGTCGTAGGAGCAGCAGCATCAAACGTTGATTTGAGGCTCACGCAAAGGCTAACCTGAACGCATGACGGGCACTGAAAAATTGCTGGCCGAACTTATCGCGCTGCCCAGTGTGAACCCGGCTTTCGCCGGGCAGGATGCTGACGGGCGTGGCGGCCACAAATATGGCGAACGGAACGTTGCCGAATTCCTGGCGGCGGTCGCCTCGCGCGCCGGGTTGGAGATTGAATTTCAACCGGTATTGCCCGGGCGCCCCAACTTTATCGCCCGCCTATTGCCTCGCGGAAAAATCCGCCGGACGGTCCTACTTGCTCCGCACCTGGACACGGTCAACGCCGATGATTCACAATTCATTCCCCGCCGCAAAAACGGTCGCCTGTACGGGCGAGGCGCGTGCGATACCAAAGGTTCCGTCGCCGCCATGCTTAGCGCACTGTGCGAATTGGCAAAATCCAAATCGCGCCCGGTGGAAACTGAAATTGTCTTCGCCGGACTGACGGATGAGGAACAGGCCCAGGCCGGCTCACGGGCTTTGGTTGGATTAACTAAAAAGGGCCGTAAAAAAGCTTCTTCTTTCAAAGCCGACCTGGCTATCGTCGGCGAGCCGACCCGATTACAGGTCATCACGGCGCACAAGGGCAGTCTCTGGCTGGAGATCGAGACGCAGGGCGTGGCCGCACACGGCTCCACTCCGCAATTCGGTAAAAATGCCGTCCATAAAATGGCCCATATCGTGGACTATTTGCAGACCGATTACGCAGCGCGGTTGCGCCGTCGAAAGCACAAGCTGCTCGGTCATGCCACCGTCAACGTCGGTGTGATCGAGGGCGGCGTGCAGCCGAACATCGTGCCAAACCATTGCACCATTTCAATCGACCGGCGCACCATCCCGGGAGAGACAGACGCCAGCGTGATCCGGGAAATCAAACGGCTTCTTCGTTCGCGGAACTTTCCGGCGGCTGTCGCAGACAAAAAGCCCGCGCCTGCGCTGCCGCTGGAGACCAACCTCAAACTGCCTCTTGTTCGCCAGTTCATGCGTTCGATTGGCCAAAGCAAACCCGCCGGAGCCCACTTTTTCTGTGATGCGGCCATTTTATCCGCCGGAGGCATTCCGAGCGTCGTTTTCGGCCCCGGCAATGTGGCACAAGCCCACACTGCGGATGAATGGATTTCTCTTTCGGAACTGGAACGCGGGAAAGACATGCTCCTCAAGTTTCTGCGTTCACTCTCTTGAACGGCATTGTCATTGCGCGCTGCTTCCGGCACTCTGGACGCGCCAATGCCTGACGTAAAAACGGCCAGCATCCCAACTCTTGACCATAAACCGCACGCGACGTTCTTTCGCCAAAGCGGCTGGCTGATGATGGCGAACATCATTGCGGGGATATTGACCCTGGGTGTGCATTTTCTTGCAAAAAAAATCCCCGAAGCCCAATACAGCATTTTCGGAACGATGCTCATGATGACCGCCTGCGTCCCGACCATCCCTCTCCAAATGATGTATGCGCAACAGACCGCGCATTCGCTGGCGACCGGACGTGAGCGCCAACTCGCCAGCATGATCCGCATGGGATGGCTTTGGACGTTTTTCATATGGGCGGTCGCGGCCGTGATCGTTTTCATCTTTCAGGACCATATCGTTGCGGGATGGAAACTGCCGAATTCGTTGATCCTGTGGGTGACGATGGCCGCGGTATTGATGAATCTGTGGATGCCGTTGTTCTCCGGCGTGCTTCAAGGCCGGCAGGATTTCTTCTGGCTCGGCTGGGGAACCATTGCCAACGGCGCGGGCCGTGTTTTTATCGCCGTCCTCATGGTACTTGTATTCAGCAGTGGCGCCACGGGAATGATCCTGGGAGCGGTCGTCGGCATCGGCGCCTGGGCGATCATCGGCATCGTGCGTTCGCGCGATCTGTGGATGGCCACGCCAGAAAAATTTGATAGCGCCGGCTTGTTGAAGCAGGTCGTGCCGCTCTTTCTCGGTTTCGGCGCGTGTCAATTTCTTTTTACGACTGACACCATGTATTGCATGGCCTTTTTCTCCGATAACGAAATGGCGCCGTACGTCGCGGCGGGAACTTTTTCACGCGCTTTGCTTTGGTTGGTGTTGCCGTTGGCGGCGGTGATGTTCCCCAAGATCGTCCATGCCACGGCGAAGTCGGAAAAAAGCAACCTGCTGGGCATCGTTTTGATCGGCACATTTATCCTGGCGGTCTGTTGCACTGTCGGCCTGTGCCTGGTTGGGCCGTTGGCTGTAAAAATCGTTTACAAAACTGGATATGTCGCGGAAACGACCGCGCTTTTGCCCTGGTATGCCGGTGCGATGATTCCATTGGCCCTGGGAAATGTGCTCGTCAACGACCTTATGGCCCGCGGAAAATTTCAGATCGTGCCAGTACTGGTCTTGTTGGCTGCCACTTATGCGATCACGCTGCCCGTCATGCTGCATATACATTTTGGCCATCAGCCGGACGTCCAAGTCATGGAATTGGCATTAAAAGTTCTAGGAGGGTTCAACATGCTGATGCTGGTTGCAGCCGTCTGGTTCGCCTTTTTCAATCCAAAGTCAAAGGCCTGACCGGGAGCCAAAACTATTTTGATTTCTCGTCTTTGGATACCGGGTTGGTGGATTCCTGGCGCGGGAGCGGTTGCGGCGCCCGTAGTTTCGTGTAAACCCACCCCTCCAGCGGGCGCAAGGGCCGCAGCCATTTATAGAATGGCGAGTAAATCAGTCTGATCCGCACGACTGAAAGAAACATTGTCAGCGACGAGCGAAACAGTGACGAGGTGACCTTGGAACCGATCTTATCCGTCCATTCGATCGGCACTTCCATAATCCTGAACCCGGCGCGTTTCAACGCCACCAGCAGGTTCACGTCGAACGCCAAATCGGCGATGCGCAGGTTGGAATGGATGCGCTCCACCGCCTCGCGCTTCATCAATTTGCAGGGGCACTGTGTGTCTTTGATACGCATCCAGAAAAGCGACTCCACGATGAAGTGAAAGCAACGGCTGAATGATTTTCGCAATGTCGTCTGTTCCTGGTGCAACACGGAATCCGATAGCCAGCGCGAACCGATCACACAATCGGCGCGGTCCATGTATTTGGTCAGGTCGTAGATGGAATGGGGCGGGGTGGCGCCGTCGGCATCCACGTAACCGATCAGGTCGGCTTGCATCGCCAGTTTAAGCCCCTCGATCAGCGCGCCGCCTTTGCCGATGGCTTCCTTGAATTCCAGAGCGCTGACGGTTGAAAACTCCGCCGCCACCTTTTGGACCACGCCCAGCGTATTGTCGCGGCAACCATTGAGCACGACCACAATCTGGCATTTGCCCGAATAATTTTTCTCGAAAAAAGCCGCGTATTCGCGCAAGACAGGTTCAATGCGCGTTTCTTCATTATAAGCCGGGATAAGGATCAGCAGGCTCGGTTCAGGCACACGGATTCAGTAACACAAACTGTTAGGGCAATCAATCTTGGGAAAGCCAGCCGCGACGATCCCCCCGGACATTCAATCCCGTCCTCCCGGCGCTTGGGCTTTCATCAATCGGTCGATTCCAACCTCATCTCGTTCCGGTTGGGAATAGATCCGCTCCAACACTTCATCGGGAAGCGGTTCCATTTTACTAAGACGTATCAATGTCTTCTTTCTTGTTAATAGGCTTGGTTTGGGCACGTCGATTTAGTAGCAGATAACAGGTTTACCGTTTGGGCGACTCGGGAAATTCCTTGGCAAGAATTGTGAGCACGGATGCCTTCAACTTGCTTGCTTCAACATCAAGCACACCCCAAATCACTTCATAATCCACACTGTCATAACCATGAGCGATATAATTCCGTGTGCTGGCAATCTTTTGCCAGGGCAACTGCGGATGCCGCTGGCGCAAGTCATCCGGCAGGCGTTTTACAGCTTCACCCAGGACTTCTACCAATCGCTCACCCAACATCTGCTTGCGCCAGTCGTTGTGAAACTCCTCCCACGTCGTCGTATTCCGCAATTCAATAGCTTTGTCGCAAACCTCGACGATTTGCCGCAGTGTCACGTCGGCATCACGCGCGCTCATACACGGGAAATAATTCGTCCTTGATGCGATCAAAAATCAGCGGATGCAGCCGTGAACAGAAATCCACCTTGCGCCCGATGATGGCCGCCAGTTCCTCACCATAGCCGAAGTATTGGAAGCCCGCTTTTTTCAGAGCGCCCGGCTCAAATTCCGCCAACACGTCCACATCACTGCGCTGTGGGTCAAAATCGTCATGCAATACCGAACCGAAGAGGCTCAATTTGCGTATGCCGCGTTCCCGGCAAAAATGCGCAACCTGCTCGCGGTTGATCTGAATGGGCAATTCGGCAACACTCATGCCAAAATAATCGTCGAAATAGAAGAGTTCGGCAACTGTTCAATCTCCTCACCTGACGAGAACGCCAAAATGGATTAAATTTTTCTATCTGAAATTTCTTTTTCCAATTGACTTGCCTGCGATTCCAATTCTGCATTTTCAATTTCAAGCTGCTTCGCGCGTTCCGCCGCAAGTTCATCCAAAATTCCCGGCTTCTGTTCCATAAGCTGGCAAAGCTCATAATCTGGACTGGCGCGTAACACTTTCAACGCTTCAGTGAGTGTCAAAATTTCCTTTTGCAACGCCTCGTATAATTTTCTCAATTGCGGCAATTCTTCCTCGTCCTTTAAATCCAAAATCGTCCAGCCTTGACGCAATATAAAACCTTCCGGGTCTTCCGCAATTTCTCGCAAGGACTCAATATCGCCATTATCCTTTGCCTGATTGATGGCCGCCGTCAGTTTGTGATATGTTTCCAATTTATCCGGCTCTTGCGCGAAACGGTCGGGATGATACAGCTTCACCAACTTTTTCCAGAGCCGCATTAGTTCCGCTTCCTGTTCGGCGGACAGTTGTCTCTTTTTCTCCGCTGCCGCCGCTAAATCTTCGTAATCCTTGTCTGATTGCGCTTTGGCCTGCTCGAAATTTTGTTCAGCTTGCTGCGCTGCCGCCGAATCTTTGCGTTCGAGCGATTCTAAAAATTTCTTTCGATAATCTAATGTGATTCGTAGTCGGTCGCGCTTTTGATAATATTCGCACAAGCGCCGGAATAACGCCGCCTGCATTGCATTCACGCGCGACTTTTCTTTTGCAAATTCAACTTCCAATTCCGCCACCTGCGAACGCGAGTTCGCCACAAGCTGACGCAATTTCTCCAACTCTGGGCTGGAATAAATAATTGGAGATGCCGATTTCATTTGTTTTGTTTAAGAAAAATTTCACGCAGACTTTCAACCAATTGTGAATCGGCAAATGGTATTGGAAAAAAGGCGCTGGCACCTGCCTGCTTGGCTTCCGTTTGCACCCCCTGATAGCCGCTTCCCGTCAATACAACAACAGGAATTCCATGCATCTTGGACAAAAAGCTTATTAATACAAATCCGCTGTTGGTAATTCTCACATTTTCGCGCTGGAGTAAATCAGCTCGACGCAAAATTGTTTGGTTGTCAGAAAATTCATATTGGCGATCTCGTTGAGTATATCCAAACTCGTGGTCCTTTCGGAAAAAATCCAAATACAAAAGGGCTAGATCAAATTTCCGTTTTGCGACTACAGACATTATTTCGTCAATCGCTTCGGTATGTATTATCTCGATATTGATTTCCTTTTGTGTCGCCTCCAAAATCTGGTCCAAGAAAAGATGGTCAAGGCAGGCATCTAAATTACCACCGATCAATACAGATAATGTTCGTTCTGAAAGCGATTGTTTTTTAGCCGATGCGAGGGCATCAAGCACTATGCCCAACAAAACATTTCGCGCGCCAGGCGCAGCTTTTTCAATTGCGTCAGACGGCTTCCAGACTAATTCAAATCCGTTGGATTTATTGGCTTGGTTCAAGTTTTGAGATATTAGACTCACGAAAACGACGTTCTCCTTCGGCGATTTCGTCAGCAGTCATTTGTGCCACGATTTGTTTCAGATTCTCTGCAGCAGCTTTACAACTATGTTCCACGCTTGCAGTTGTCACATTTCTCTGTCCCGCCGCTAATTTATAGAATTTGTATGCTTCAATGGTATCCGGCGAGATTCCTTGTCCATTTTGATAGCAGCGGCCAAGAAAATATTGCGCCTCAACATAATTTTGTTTGGCAGCCTTGCTCCACCATTTTAATGCTTCCGCATAATCTTGCGGTATACCCACGCCTTCATAATAGCAGCTGCCAAGCCTGGTTTGAGCAAGAGCATTATTTTGATCTGCCGCTTTGCGATACCACTTTGCTGCCGTTACATAATCTTGCTCTACACCTTCGCCTGCATAATAGCGATAGCCGAGAGCGACTTGAGCATATGCGTAACCTTGCCCCGCCGCTTTGCGGAACCATTTTACGGCTTCAGTTTCGTTTTTTGGCACTCCGTTTAAAAAATCGCCAAACAGGTAGCAACTACCAAGCGAATATTGCGCCTTCACATAACCTTTCTCCGCAGCCATACGAAACCATTTTACCGCTTCTGTGTAACTCTGTGGCACACCTTGTCCATATCTGTATTTTTCTCCTGTCTGAAACCAATCTTCTAACTGCGCATTTGTTGCTTTAACCTCGTTATTCGATATTTTTCTTGCGAGGTCTAATGCATCAGTGACCATGCGAGACAAAATGTGTTTCCTGCCGAGTGCAGCTTTTTCGACCGCACCTGACGGTTTCGGAACCAGCGCATTGTCACGATTATTTTTCAAAACATTAAACACATGGATTGAAAGCTAATTTAATATCCGGGCAGAGCCTTCATTTCAGACCATTTTACTCTGTCTTTGAGTTTTGGAGCATATTTTGAAACCAGCGATTCAATTATTTGGAAGTAAAGTCTATCTGCATCGGGATGAACGTAAATTGTTTCAATCAATTTTGCTAAATCAATTGGAAGCGCGAGATGTTCCCGTGTCGGGCAAAATTGTCCATTCTTATCTCGGAAATCAGGAGAAGTGTAAAGATTAGCTATGATCCGCACCTCCTGCTCATATGCAAATGCCTTACGTTTTTGCATAAATGGAGCAATAAGATTATTTGGTAATGGGTCGGAATTATCGTAAGCAACGCATCCTATGACATACAAATTCAGATTCACACAACTGGCAAGCTTTTGATAACTCGTCACCATAGCTACCCCCTGCTTTTCTCCGCAAAAAATCTTCCACATCGCCTGGGAATCTGAATTATTCCTGTGCCAGCAACTAATAAAAGTGCACTTAAGTTGCTCTCGTCGCATGTCAGATAAAATAGGAAGCAAATTCGCCAATCTTGTTTCGGTCATTTCTCTTAGTTCTATTTCTTTTTGAAATAGAAAAATCGAACCTTCGTGTTTATCTTCCAATCGTTCAGCACTGGGGAAATACAGTTTTTTTGAATTCAACAGATAAACGAACTTTGGCAAATCCAAATATCTCCAAACTTTGTCACTGGAATTTTTAGGTTGAATTGGAGACCAAGTCATTTTTTAAAATATGTGTTCAATCCGTGTTTCATCTGTCGCTGAAAATTTAGCCGAGTTTGTAACGTCGCATTTTTGTGTCCACTTCCTGTCCTCATGCGTCCATATCGTCATGCAATAGTTCCCAA
This sequence comes from Verrucomicrobiia bacterium, assembly GCA_036502245.1. Taxonomy (GTDB): domain Bacteria; phylum Verrucomicrobiota; class Verrucomicrobiia; order Limisphaerales; family UBA11358; genus UBA11358. Next base: position 37,557 of record DASXYX010000026.1, on the reverse strand, counting down.
ACCGGACAACTGCGATTTCGTTTAACACGTTGGCAGCAGAGGTGCAAGCGTTCTCGTGATTGGCAAGGGGCAAGGCATTCAGCATCAAGCCGTTCCCGCTAGGACGGAACTTTGACGACAATGCAATGCTTGTCTCTTCGCATTCATATGTAGAATCCGCACGGACAAGCAATCTTGTGAAAATCAGCCTATTAGCAGGTTTAACCCAAATTTAACAATGCCGGGAGCCTGATCCATGCTATTAAGTTGCGCTTGTGACCAGCGGTGTCTTTGTTAGAATCACAAAACGTCGTTGGCAATATTATGAAAACTTTTTCAGAATTGAACTTTCCGGGCCGGCTCATCGCCGTCGAAGGACTCGATGGCTCGGGCAAGTCCACGCAAATTTATCTGCTCAAACGCTGGCTCGAGGCCGAAGGCATCAAGGTCTATTTCAGCGAGTGGAATTCTTCCGAACTGGTCAAATCGGCCACGAGCAAGGGTAAAAAACGCGAGTTGCTCACGCCTACCACGTTCAGCCTCATTCACGCTACCGATTTCGCCGACCGCTATGAACGCCATCTTCTCCCGCTCTTGCGCGCGGGCTACATCGTATTGTGCGACCGTTACGCATTCACCGCCTTCGCGCGCGATGTCACCCGCGGCTGCCCTCCGGATTGGGTGCGCGGGCTTTATGGTTTTGCTGCCCAGCCGGACATGACCATCTTCTTCAAAGCCGACCTGGATGTCTCGTTGAACCGCATCCTGGAAGGCCGCCCCAAACTGAAATTCTTCGAAGCCGGCATGGATCTGCGCCTCTCGACCGATCCGTATGAAAGTTTCAAGATTTTCCAGGGTCGAATCCTTGACCAGTATATGGCCATGAGCGCTGAATTCAATTTTATCGTCATGGATGCGAACCAAAACGTTGAAAAACAACAGGTGCTGGTACGCAAACTGGTCAGCGAGAAAATTGACTTGAAAAAATTCAAACGCAAAACGCCCTTGCCTCTTCCCCCGGCATGGCAGAGCGACGTCAAAGAACACGATGAGGATTTAGCCGCCGTATGAAAAATTCTGAACCAAAAAAATGCCGGAAGTTTTTCGGCCATGGTATCCCCCGGGTGAAACCGGAGGAATTGGAAGGCAAATTCTTCGTCGTGGAAGGAGCGGACGGTTCCGGTCGGTCGTCGCAGATCGCGCAATTGGTGGATTGGCTGGAGACCAGCGGTCACCCAACCGTGCAGGTCGGTTTGAAACGCTCCACCCTGGTCAGCAAAGAACTCGAAGAAGCGCAGCAGGGAAACATTCTTAGTCGCACCACCTTGAGCCTTTTCTACGCCACGGACTTTGCCGATCAACTTGAAAACATGATCCTTCCCGCACTCAAAGCGGGGTTCATCGTCCTGGCGGACCGCTATATCCATACTCTTATGGCCCGGGATCTCGTGAGGGGGATGGACGAAAAATGGCTCAAAAATCTCTATGGCATCGCCCTGGTGCCGGACGCTGTTTTCTATCTCTCGGTCGAACCGGAGGAATTGGTGCAGCGCAATCTTTCAAAAAACGCGACGCTCGATTACTGGGAAAGCGGCATGGACCTCGGCCTCTCCCGCGACGTGTTCGACAGCTTCCTAAAATATCAGACGGCCATGGCCGAAGCGTTTGTGAAGCTGCAAAAGAACTATAATTTCGAGGTTGTGGACGCCAATCGGTCCATCAATTCCGTCACCAAGGAATTGCGGAAGAAAATCAGCGCCTTTCTCGACGAGAAATAACCGCTAGACTTTGGCTTAAGGAGACGGCGAATTTGTCGAGCCGCCAAGGGGCGCTGCCGGCGGCATATTCGTGGGACCCATCCGGCGCGCGCGGCGGAACATGTCTTCAAATTGTTTCTTCTGTTCTTCTGTCAGCACTGCCTTGATATGCTGGCGCGTATCCTGGGCCACCCCGCGCACCTCGGGCGCAATCTGTTGCCATAATTGCCGGTTCCGTTCCTGCCCTTCCTGCACGATCTGTTCAATCTCACCCTTTTGTTCTGGAGTCAATTGCAGGGCCTCATCCAACCGCTGGACAAAGTTGGTTTTCAGGACCTCCGGACGCGGCGCCGTATCCATCGGTTCATGCGGCACGGCCGGGGGTGGCGGATGGTGGATACCTCCCGGGCGGGAATGGTCAACGAAATTCACCAGCAGGCCGCCGCTGAAAACACCCGCGCCGAAGATCACAATCGTCGCGAAAATGACTTTCCAGGCGTTCACTGGGCAAGATCGGTTTGGTCAACGGACAAAAGCGCGCTGTCCAGGTTCTGGGAAATATCGTCGCTGGACGCCGCCGTGGAAGCCGAGGCGATCAGCGTGAGCATGCCGCACAACGCGGCCACTCCCACGCATGAAACTGCCGCCCGCCACAAACCCGTGACCCACGCATCCAAAGCATGGGGAGCCACGCGCGAGGCCAGCAGCGCGCTCACGCGTTTCTCAAATGCGTAAGGCACACGATCCACCGGCACCTCGGCGCGCGCCGCGGCGATCAGTTTCTTATGGAGTTCATCGAGATTCATGCGACTCGGTTTTTTAGACGCGGCATCGCCGCGACGGGTTACACTCATAAATATTTCTCCTTGCTCATTTTAGCCAGTATTTTCCTCATCTCCCCGCGCGCGCGAAAGGCCCGCACCTTTACCAGCGGCACAGACCACCCGGTCAATCCGGCGATTTCCTTCACGGAACGGTCTTCAATCTCCAACAAGGTGATGACCAACCGCGCCTGCGGCGACAGCTTTTCCATGACTCTGCCGATCAGCAGCTTCGCCGCGTCTTCATCATCGGTGGCGGATTCCGGCGCGGTGGCAAAACGTTCCAGCCAGTTGCTTTCCGGCTCGCTCAAATCCGAAAACGTGGCCTCGCGGTTGCGCTGGTGCCCGCGCAAGAAATCATAACAGGTGCGCACCGTCATCCGCATCAGCCAGTGTTCGAACGGCGCTTCGCCACGAAAACTTCCCAGCTTCTCAAACGCCTTCAGCCATACTTCCTGCGCGATGTCCTCGACTTCACTCTCGCGACGGGCATAACGGCGGGCCGTGGCAAAAACGCGGGGGGAATATTTCTGGACCAACGGCTCGAAGCTCGCGGCGTCACCTTTGAGCACGGCGGCGATCAACTCCGCTTCAGTTGGTTCCATTGGCGGAAGCTTGCCAGAAATATCGGGGAAATCAATTAACGACGGGCAGGCCATTGGAATCGTGCGGCAATTCCGGCGGCAACGGCAGGTGCGATGGCGGCGGGGTGGACGTTCCTTCTTCCGCTGCGTTTCCTCCGCGTTGAAATTGCCCCGGGCCTGGTTGAAAGTTTTTTATCTGCTGGATTTGGTCCGCCGAAAGCGGGGGCGTCATTTGCGAGAGCGCCCTGGCGTAAATCACCGTCAGTTCCACTTCGGCATCCGCGGAAGTTTGCGCCGCCTGATGCGCCGCATCTTCGTTAAAATTTCCACCCGCAATCTGGTCGAGTAATGCCTGGCGTGAAGCGCGCATTTTTTTCTCCAGCGGCTGGATCTGGGCGTACTGCGATGCCAGGACCGCCCGCAACGATTCACGTTGGGCATCCGTCAACACGCGCGCCAGACCGGGAAAGAAACGGTCGCCGGCATTTTGCCGCGCGGCCTGATTCTGCGCGGAGGCGAGCGTCAACCAGCCAACCAATATGACAAAAATAAGGATTTTTTTCATAACTAATATGATTGTAGACGGGCAAGGACCGTGGAAGTTACGCCAACAGAAAAAAACTGGAGCGAGCGAAGGGATTCGAACCCTCGACATTCACCTTGGCAAGGTGACGCTCTACCGGACTGAGCTACGCTCGCTTCAATAAAAAGGATACAAAATTTTCCCGGTTTGAAAAGCCCTATTTCTAGGAGGCTGTGCTTTCCAGTGTCACGCGGATCACTTTGAGCATTTCGTCAAAATTGACCGGCTTGGGGAAAAACGCGACGGCTCCCGAAGAAGTGGCCCGTTGCTTGTTCTTTTCCTCCACCACGCCGCTGATGACGATGATCGGGATCTTCTTGGTCTCATCCACGCGGTGCAGCCATTCCATGATGCGAAAGCCGTCCCAGGAAACGCCGCTGACGTCGGGGGGAAAGGTGATATCGAGCAATACCAGGTCGGGTTTTTCCCTGCGGACCATGGATACGCCCTCGGAGCCGTCCAGAGCAGTAAACACCTGATAACCAGCGCTTTGAAGCTTCATCGAAGTGGTTTTCAGGATGATTTCGTTGTCATCAATGACCAAAATCTTTTTCGCGGCGGCAGGTGCGGTACTCATAAATTGATTTAAGCCTTGCTTAGTATCTCAAACAAATGTTCATCGGACGATAACAGAACCATTTTCTGCTGCAAAGAAGAATTATCGGCTTTGATTTGGCTTCACCGGCCGTGATAAGCTCCGTGCGTGAGCAACGTTTTTTACGCTCCCGGCCAACAACGTTCTGCCAGGGTCGGCGACCTTTTCGCCTCCATTGCGCGGCGCTACGATCTGCTGAATGACTTGCAGAGCTTCGGCTTCCACCGGCTCTGGAAGCGGCGCGTTGTCGAATTGGCCGGGGTCAAGCCGGGTAACCATGCCCTGGACCTGTGCTGCGGCACCGGCGACATCGCCTTTGCCCTGGCACAGCGTGGCGCCGAAACGACTGGCCTTGATTTCAGCGATAAAATGCTCGAAGTGGCCCAAAGCCGCCTTCAAAACCCGAAGATAAAAGCCCAAAACCTAAAATTCATCCAGGGCGACGCCCAACAGCTTCCGTTCCCGGACAATTCTTTCGACGCGGTCACCGTCGGTTACGGCCTGCGCAATCTCTCCAGTTGGGAAACCGGCCTGGCCGAAATGGTGCGGGTGGCCAAACCCGGCGGGCGCATCGTCATCCTTGAATTCGGGAAGCCGCAAAATTTTCTTTGGCGCAAACTTTATTTCGTCCATCTGCGCTGTTCGGTGCCGCTCATCGGCCTGCTTTTTTGCGGCAACCCGCAAGCGTATGCGTACATCCTCGAATCTTTGAAACATTATCCCGCGCAATTGGCGGTCCAGGAAAAAATGCGCCAGATAGGATTGACGGAACCGCGCGTGGTCAACTTTTTTGGCGGCGCCATGGCCATCAATTTCGCGGGCAAACCCGGGAAGTGATCGCTGTTCCGCTAACCCTTCTTATTCCCTAATTGCACCGTCATACCCTCGCGCGCGGCATCGATTTTTAATTTGGATTTGTGTTTGGCAGCCAGACTGCGGGCGTATTTGACGAATTGCGCGAGCTTTTTGTCGTCGTGGTCAGGGTCGTGATGGAACAAAAACAATTTTTTCACATTGGCTGCCAGCGCCAGTGCCACTGAGTCGTCCACGCATCCGTGTCCCCAGCCGGTGTGCGTCTTGTACTCGTCCTTGTCATATTGCGTATCCAAAATCAGCACGTCCGAATCGCGAATGAACTCGATCATTTCGCGGTCCTCGCCGCCCGTGCGCGGCTCGGTGTCCGGGAAAAAACTGACCAGGCCATCGGGGGTGAACAGCCGGTAGCCGACGCACAGGCCGGGATGGTTTGCGCGTTGGGCGCGGACCAGGAACGGCCCGATCTCAAAATTCAATTCCTTGAATTCCTCCACTTCGATATTGCCGGGCACTTTGGCGAATGGAACCGGAAAATAGGTGCTTTCCATCTGCCCGGTAAGCGCGTCCACCAATCCCTTGCGCGCCCCTTCGCATCCCAGGATACGCAGGCGGCATTGTGAATTATAGATGGGCGCAAAAAACGGCAGGCCATGGATATGGTCCCAATGCATGTGCGTGAGCAAAAGCGTCAGGTTAAGCGGGCGGTTTTTGAATTCGGCCATCAACGAAGTCCCCAGAGAACGCAAACCGGTGCCGGCATCCAGGATGATGATGTCATCGCCGCAACGCACCTCCACGCAGGAGGTATTGCCACCATAGTGGACGGTGCCCCGGCCCGGCGTCGGGAGAGAGCCGCGCACGCCCCAAAATTTCACGCGCAACATGTCACCATGAAAGCATTTTTTGGCACCGCGAAAAGCAAAAAATGGAAAGATTAAGAAACTGTAATGCTACTTGCACCCCTTCATAAGCCCCGGGCAGACACCAAAAGCTGCCCTGATGAAAAAGTGGTGGGTTGGCAGGGACTCGAACCCTGGACCAATGCCTTAAAAGGGCACTGCTCTACCAACTGAGCTACCAACCCATTATCTGCAAAAAGCAGAACGAAACAGCCTCGTAGAATAACGGGCGGTTCGCCCATGCGCAAGATTTTTCACCTTCCACTTTATCCCATCACACGCAGCCGTCCCTGCTCGACTCCAAATCTGACGGGCAGCGCGCCGACCAATTCTCCGTCCAATTCCAAACTTGCCGCCAAATCCGCCGCCAGCTCAAAACCCGGCCCTCGAAACCGCTTCACCAGCTTTTCCGGCAACTTCCGCCTAAACAGGAAATCCGGCGCGCAACGCAATAGTGTGCCCATATCCGTCCGCGGAAAGATGCACACATCCAGAATCCCGTCGCACAGGTCCGCCGAGGGAAACACCTCGAACGGCCCGCCGTAATATTTGCCGTTGCCGACCAGAACCAATTCGCCCGAATAACTGGACCCGTTGGCCGTGGCCTTGATCTGCAGCTTCTTTTCGAATAAAGCCTTCAGACCGGCTATGACATACGCGAGTGGTCCGATTTTTTTCTTCACCGAAAAATCCACCAGTTCAATCGCGCGCACATCCAATCCCGCGCCGCCGAGTTGGACAAAATAAACTTTTTTCCCGGTGGCCAAAAATTCCGCGTAGGGCAGGTCGATCTTGCGTTCTTGCCCGCGCAACAGGTGTTCCCAGGCCTTTTCCATTTTTAGCGGCATGTTCAATTCGCGCGCGAACACGTTCACCGTGCCCAGCGGTAAAACTCCTAATCGCGCCTTTTCAAATCCGCCTGGGGCATCGCCGATGCCATTGAGCACCTCATGCACGGTTCCATCGCCCCCTGCGGCGACGATCACGTCGAATCCGTCCTTCACTGCGTCTGCCGCCAGCCGGCGCGCGTCTCCGGCTGCTGCCGTGGCCTTCAACGCGCTTTGTCCGCCGATCTCGGAGAGATGGTGGCGGAAATGCCGCGCCTTGTTGCCGCGCGCTGCCGGGTTGAAGATAACGCAAATCCGCACCGGCCAATGATTTTGGGGCGGGGAGGGTTAGTCGAGCAGAAATTCCTCGTTTGCTTGCGCCGGTGCGTCTTTTTTCCGAAAATGACACCGTGAATGACTCAAAACTTTGGAAGGCTTCCAAACCGCCGTTCCTGTTCGCCTGGGTTGCGCTGCTCGCCGTTGCCGCGATCCTGATCTGGCGCGCGCAGCATCCCATCGATGAAACGCAGATCATTGTCGCGTCCGCCTGTGTCGCTCTTGGCTCGATCCTCGGCTGCCTCCCGTTCATTTTCGATTACCGCGTTTCGGTGAAATCCATCGATGCCGCCGCCCTGGGTTCCATCACTGAAAAAATCCAAAGTCTTGAAAAACTTTCCTCCCAGATCTCCGCCGCCACCAACGAATGGATGAACGCGCAGATGCAGGCCGAAAAAACCTCGAATCTTGCCAAAGAGATTGCCGACGGCATGGCTGGCGAAGTCCAGCGCTTCTCCGCCTTCATGCAAAAAATGAATGAGAGCGAAAAAGCCGCTCTCCGGCTGGAAGCGGACAAGCTCCGCCGCGGCGAAGCCGAATGGATGCAAATACTCGTCCGGATCCTGGACCATGTCTTTCTGTTGCATACCGCCGCCGTCCGCTCGGGCCAACCCAAAGTCATCGACCAGATCTCCAATTTTCAAAACGCCTGTCATGATGCCATCCGCCGTGTCGGCCTGGCTCCGTTTTCCGCCGAACCCGGCGAAGCGTTCGATCCGCCGAAACATCAGGACGTTGATGGCAAAGCCCAGGCAGTTGATGGTGGCGTGGTTGCGGAAACGATTGCTTCCGGCTTCACTTTCCAGGGCAAATTGCTGCGCCCGGCCCTCGTCCGCGTGAAAGCCCCCGATGCCGAACTGGAGCCATTGCCTGAACCTGCTGAAGAAAAAACTGAAGACTTGCCATTGCAGGAGCCGAATTGAGGCGAGGCAAGCAGACCGAAATTACATTCAAATCATTTCCGTCTTCCCCAACGCCAAAAAATGCAGCCAACATTTCGTGACCGGTCGCGAATAAATCTTTTTGAGCGCCTGGGCGTATAATTTCAACTGTGGGGCGTAAAACTTCTTTTTTTCCGGCAAATCAGCCGTCCGCACCTCATCGGTTTTGAAATCCACCACCCAAATTTCTTTAGGCAACAGCACCACCAAATCCGCTATGCCCTGCACGACCACAAATTCATCCTCCATATCTCCTGACTTCGTTCCGAGGATCTTGTCCAATTCGCTCGGCGTAAATCGGGCCGTGAATGGCAACTCTCGTCGCACCAGTGCTGCCTGTTCGCGTATCTTCTTTCCGATATCCGAACTCCAAAAGGTCGCGATATTTTTCAACTTCAACGCCGCGCGTTCGTCGGACGTCAAATATTTCTCCTTTTCCAATCGCTGCGCGTCTTTTTCAAGCGATTCTACATCTGCCGCTTTTTCAAAATCGAAATGTTGCAGGAATTTATGATGCGCCAGTCCGGTATCGGCGGCAGACAGCTTTGCGCGCGAGCGCCGTGTTGCCGTCGGGAAAATCGCTTGTGCTTCGTCCTCCAATCCTTCATTCGCCGTTCGCCGCAACGCAGTGACAGATGATTTCGCCGCGCGCTTCGTGGCCGCGTCAAACGAGTATTGCCATTCCAATACGTCACGAAGTTTCTTTTTAATTTCAGACGATGGGTATCCGCCGAGACTCTCACCCCTCACCCTTAATCCCTCTCCCCGTTGAGGGGAGAGGGAAACAGCAGCGCGCGCGCCCGCTCCTTCAAACGCCAGTTCCGTGTCGTTTACAAAGCGCCAGCGCAAATACGGTAACGAACCTTTCTCAGCATCCGTTTTGATCTCCGGTTGCAGCCGGAACCAGAGCGCCAGCCAATCCATATAGCTCTTAGCTGACACGATCTCGTGTGTGGTGATGGAGTCCGATTTATCATCAACGGCTCCCCATTGTTTGTCGGAAATAGTCCCGCTCAAAACAAGCGTGTCACGCGCGCGCGTGAGGGCGACATAGAGCAACCGCATCTCTTCCCCGCGAAGTTCCCGCCGCTGGTTCCTCTTTGCCAGCCAGTTCGCAAGCGAGGGATACCGCCCGCCGGCTCCCGGCGGTTTCACACGCGGACAAAGGCCAAATCGCTCGTCCAAAATGATTTCGCCACGCAAGTCCTGCTCATTGAAATTTTTTGCCAGGCCGGCCACTGCCACAATCGGAAATTCCAATCCTTTGCTCTGGTGGATACTCATCAACCGCACTGCGTTTTCATCCATCGCCGCCGCCACCTCCGGTTCCGCATCAACCTCGCGTTGCGCCTCGACAAATTTCAAAAAACGAAACAATCCCTGGCGTTGAAATTGATCGAATTGCCCCGCCAGATTGACAAACCGCCGCACATTGGCGCGCTGTTGCATGCCCCGCAGACGCGACAGCAACCAATCGTCGTAATGCGTCTCTGCCAAAATCGTTTCCAGGCATTGCGAGAGCGAAATCTGTTTCACAATCTTTCGCCAGCGCGAGAATCTTTCGAGAAATTTGCCGATCTTTTGTTTTGTCGTGGCGTCCTTTGTTTTAGCGCCCGCCTGAATCAGGGCGAACCAAAATTTCCCATTGCTCGACATCCTTATTTCCGCCAGTTCATCGAGGGAACAGCCGACAATGGGCGAGCGCAGCACGGAGATCAGGGGAACATCCTGCAGTGGATTGTCGAGCAATTGCAGCAGGCTTAACAGGTCGGCGACTTCGCTGCTGTCATAGAACCCTCCACGCTCGACGAGCAACGGGACACCAGCCAGCTCAAATTGTTTGGCAAAAATTTCAGCTTTGCCCGACGGAGAGCGTAACAATATCGCCATGTCCCGCCATTCAGCCGGGCGAAAAGTCTCCGCCCTTTCATCCCAGATCTGATGCAACGATGTCCGCATCTCAATCAAGCGCACTGCGAGCATTCGCGCTTCTTTTTCTGATTCCTCAAGGTCGGCCAAATCATCATCGCCATCGGCGCGTTCATCGCGACCAGCCTTTAAACGTAATAACAGCTCGGCACATGGCTCCGGATTTTTCTTCACACCCAACACCGCCCGCGTTTCCGGGGAGCCAAATTTTAAAGCGGCTTCGTCATCATAATCCACGCCGCCGGTTTCTTCCCGCATCAGCGGCGCAAAAAAGGCATTCACGAAGCCCAGCAATGATTCGCGGCTGCGGAAATTCTCAGTAAGGGGAATGGTCTGCCCATTTTTGCCGCGCCAGTCATGGGAGTAATCCCGAAAAATTTTCGGATCGGCGAGGCGAAAGCGATAGATGCTCTGTTTCACGTCCCCGACGAGAAACCGATTCGCCTCTTTGTCCTCGCGTGACAGCGCAAAGATGATCTTGTCCTGTGCAGCATTGATATCCTGGTATTCATCCACAAAAACATAGCGTAATCGCGCGCGCCACCAAACGGCGGTCTCCGTCGGACGACCGCGTTTATGGTCCCATAGCAGTTGCAATGCGAACTGTTCCAGGTCGTGAAAATCCAAACCGCCGTCGGCGCGTTTGCGGGCGGAAAACCTCTCATTAAATTCCGCCGCGAGTCGCAAGAGCGTGGTCATGTGATCGCGAATCCATCCCCAGTCTTCAGCCAATGGATCTTTTGTCCCGGCGCCAATAAGTGAATTCAAAAATTTCGCCTCTTCAAAAAACTTTTTAAGCGGCCCTCGTAACACGGTATATTTTCCTGATGGGTAGTTTTCCTTGCCGTCAGTACTGAGAATCTTTTGGAAAAGCTCCTGGCCTTTGGATTTCCCGAGGATTTGCCGGCATTCGGCCGCCTTCGGGTTTTCCCGTTCCAAATGCGCGAGTACAGGCAGCCATTCGTCCCGCCATTCCGAAATCGCTCTGATGAACCATTCGCGCCATTGGATTGGTTTCGCGGAAGAAAAAGTTTCAATTTGTTGTGCCAGCCAATGTTCCGCATCGGCGCGGGTCTGCATGTGATCGTGCAAACGCCGGATGAGCGCGCGAATTTTCTCGTCGTTCCCCCCGCCATACACTTTGATCAATTCCTGGGCGGCGAGGGACAATTCGTCCTGCCCTTCGTAATGCGAGTTGAATTGATCTTCCAGTGTTTCATCCGCCAGCAGGCACGCCTGGGCCTCGTCGAGCACGGCCAGTTGCGGATCGAGGCCGAGTTCGTGAAAATGTTCGCGAACCAATTTGAAGCAAAATCCATGCAGGGTGCCGATGTACGCGGCGTCAAATAGCGCCAGTTGCTCAACGCTATGCGGATCGCCGGATTCTTCCAATGCCGCGCGAAGGCGACGTTTCATTTCCGTCGCGGCGGCCTCGGTGAAGGTGACGATCAATATCTCATCGAGCGAGACCTTTTCCCTTTGTATCAAGTCAACGCAGCGGGTGATGAGGGTGTGGGTTTTGCCCGTGCCTGCGCCGGCCACAACCAGCACATTTCCACGAGCGTCAACGGCGCACTGCTGCGAGGGCGTGAGAAAGTTGGCCGACGGGTTCATTGATTTTTTAACCACGGATAAACACAGATGAACACGAATGGCGAAAAATACAAAAACCCCTCACCTCACCCTGACCCTCTCCCCTCCCATCAGAATGGGAGCGGAGAGGGAACAGGAGGCGAGCATTCCATGCCGCTCGAAGACCAACCATGCAGCTCCTGGTCTTTGAATTGAGGATTTGTTTTTGGGGCACAAAATCGGGAATCAACGTAACTAACGTTGAAATTTCGCTTTCCATCGTAAAACTAAAATCGTAAATGGTAAACAATCATGTCGGCAGGAATCAGGATGAAAGACCAACCCGCCGGCGAGCGTCCACGTGAAAAGCTCGCCGCCCTGGGCGCTGACCGGCTCAGCAATCCGGAATTGATCGCCATTCTATTGCGAACCGGGCTGAAAGGCGCGAATGCTGTCGAGATCGGCGGGCAATTGTTGCAAAGATTCGGAACCCTCAACTCATTGGCCCGTGCCTCCATTGCCGACCTGCGAAAGGTCCGGGGAATCGGACGTGACAAAGCGGTGACGCTCGTGGCTGCGTTTGCGCTGGCTCAAAAAATGGCGCTGGAACTCCAGATGGAATCGCCCGTCCTGGATAATCCAGAAACCATTGTAGCCCTGCTCCGCGCCAGAAACCTATCCAAGAACGTCGAGACGCTACAGGTCCTGTTGCTCAATACGCGGCACAGATTGATCAAGGTGGACGAACTCGGTGACGGCACACTCGATACGTTGCTGGTGCATCCGCGGGAAGTTTTTAAGAGCGCTATCGCCGCCAATGCCTCCGCAGTGATCCTGGCGCATAATCATCCCAGCGGCGACCCGACTCCCAGCGATGCGGACATCAAGGCCACCCGTGATTTGATCCGCGCGGGTCATCTTTTGAAGATCGAAGTGATTGATCACATCATCATTGGCCGCGCCACCGCAGAACGCCCGAAGGATTATGTGTCGTTAAGGGAACTGGGATATTTCGCCGTTTAAGCTCCGGATTCAGAGCAATTCATGAATTCTGCTGACAAAACGGCCTGTTTCACGGCATTCTTCCTGAGTGATTCATTCGACCGCCATTATCCATCCCAAAGCGCAATTGGACGCAAACGTGCGCATTGGGCCTTACGCCGTCATTGATGAAGGAGTGGAATTAGGCCCGGATTGCGTGGTTGGACCGCATGTTTACCTCACCGGCCAAACAAAGATCGGCGCAAAGAACGCTTTCCATGCCGGATGCGTCATCGGCGATGCGCCGCAGGACTTGAAATACAAAAACGAGCCGACGCGATTGAGCATTGGCGACGGGAACGTTTTCCGTGAACACGTCACGATTCATCGCTCGACCAAAATGGACGCGGAGACCGTTGTTGGTTCAAATAATTTTTTGATGGCCGGCTCGCACGTGGGACACAATTGCATTATCGGCGACCATGTCATCATCGCGAACGGCGCTTTGCTGGGCGGGCATGTGGTGGTGCAGGACCGGGTCTTCATCTCGGGCAATTGCCTCATCCATCAGTTCTGCCGTGTCGGCACGCTGGCAATGATGCAAGGCGGCTCGGGCATCAGCAAAGACCTGCCGCCATTTTGCGTTTCGCTGGAAGAAAACGAGATGTGCGGCCTGAACGTCGTCGGCTTGCGGCGGGCCAATATTTCGGCCAAAGACCGCGCGGAACTCAAACAGCTTTACCGGTTATTGTTCCGCAGTGACAAAAATTTGAGCGAGGTCCTGCCGGGGGCGCGGAAAAATTTTAGCAGCGCGCCGGCGAAAATGCTGTTAGAGTTCCTGGCACACGCCAAACGCGGCGTTTGCGCGGATGTTGGCCACTCGACATCCGAAGAATAGTAATGGCCATGTATAAAATCGTGGGAGCAGATGGCCGGGTTTACGGCCCGGTTTCGGCGGAGCAAATCCAGAAATGGATTGCCGAAGGCCGCGCCAATGCCCAGACCCAAACCCTGGCCGAAGGAGCCGCGGCCTGGAAACAACTGAATCTATTGCCAGAGTTTGCCCACTATTTCGCGGCGCAGGTTCCGCCAATAGCTCCAGTTTCACCGTCCATTCCCCCACTGGCTACCGCGGGTGCGCGCAAAATCAACGGTTGGGCTTTGGCCGGATTGATTTTTAGCGGCGCGTCCGTTCTTCTCTGTTGTTGTCCCTTCCTGTTCAGCATACCCGGCCTGATTTTTTCACTGATCGGGCTTTCGCAAATCAGCGGCAATCCGCATCTTTATGAAGGCCGCGGCATGGCGATCGTGGGCCTGGCCCTTTCCATTATAGGAATCTTTTTGGGAATCATTGTCACTCTAGACTCGTTGCTCAACGGCAGTTTTCATTACCATTTAGGCACGAACCATTTTCCATGACCTCCGCCGGAGCCCAGGCGGTCCCGCCAAAATTAAAAAATACAGCGCCCCTGACGTTTTTCGCGGGCGTAGTTATCGCATTCGTCATCGGCTGCGGACTGGTTTTCGTCTATTTCTTCAATCCAAACCGATACGGATTTTACCCCGTTTGCCAGTTCCATAAATTGACCGGATTGAATTGTCCGGGATGCGGCGCCACCCGCGGGTTGTACGCTTTACTGCACGGCCATTTCCAGGCGGCATTCAAAGATAATGCGCTTTTTTGTGTTTCTCTCGCAATTGGAATGGTTTGGGGCACACGTTTCCTTTTTCAGAAGCGCAAGAACCCGGGGCTTTATTTTCATATTCCAACTAAATTCGTCTGGGGGTATCTCGCGGTCGCCGCCCTGTTCACCCTCTTGCGGAATCTGCCGGCCTTTTCGTTCCTTTCTCCATAGGATTTTTGTCTTTTGCCGGTTCCTTCGCTGGTGTTCAATTTGTGAGCTATGAGCCTGACACATCCATTGACAACAACTACATTCGACCTGCCGGGTTATCGCATCACCAAATCATTTGGCGTGGTACGCGGCATCATGGTGCGTTCGCGGTCTGTCGTCGGCAATATCGGCGCGAGCATTCAAAGTCTCTTCGGCGGAAATATTTCGCTCTACACGAGTCTGTGCGAGCGTGCCCGCGAAGACACCTTCAACCTCATGCTCACGCATGCCGGGCAGCTTGGCGCCAATGCCGTGATCGGTGTCCGCTACGATGCCACGGAAATCGCCCCGGGCATCACGGAAGTGCTCTGTTATGGCACGGCGGTCTATGTCGAGGCGGAAACGCGCTGAACATGGCCGGTCACAGTAAATGGTCAAAGGTCAAGCGCATCAAGGCCGTCGTTGATGCGAAGCGCGGGAAAATGTTTTCGAAGCTCGCTCGCGAGGCCACTGTCGCCGCAAAAACCGGCGGTGGTGATCCCGAGATGAATCCGCGCCTGCGCATGGTGTTGTTCAAGTGCCGCTCGGTCAATATGCCCGCCGACAATATCGACCGGGCCATCAAGAAAGGCACGGGCGGCGGTGAAGGCGTGGATTTCGAGGATTTGACCTACGAAATCTATGCGCCGCACGGCGTAGCGTTGCTCGTGGAACTGAGCACCGACAACCGCAATCGCACGGCCGCCGAGATCCGCAGCATTGTCACTAAAAATGGCGGTTCTATCGCCACCGCCGGTTCCGTGAGCCGTTTGTTTCATCGCAAAGGACAAATCATCGTCGCCCGGGAGGCGGTTTCGGAGGAGAAATTGATGGAATTGGCGCTCGAGGCCGGGGCGGAAGATTTTAAAATCGATGAACAAGGATTTGAAATTTTGACGGAACCAGCGATGTTTGAGGTCGTGCATCGAAAAATCGAGGGTGCGGGTATCAAAATTGAGGGCGCGGAAATCACTTCACTGCCCGCCGTCACCGTCCCGCTGGACGGGGCCATGGCCGTGGCGGACGCCGGTAAATTGATCGACGTGCTCGAAGAACATGATGATGTTAAAGAGGTCTATTCCAACGCGGAGTTTCCCGAGGTGGCCTGACGCATGAAGCCATTGACCAGCGATACATTATTAGCGCGGTTGCTGGCCAAACTTGCCGGGGTGGTCACCCGGCATCCTCATTGGTTCATTTGGCCGCAGGCGGGTCTGCTCGTGATCGGCATCCTGATCACGTACTTTTTTTTGCAATTCGATACCAACCAGAACGACCTGGTGGGCCATAATTTCAAAGACGAACAGAATTTTCTCGAATTACAGAAAGAATTTCCCCAACAGGGAAACGACCTGGTGGTGGTCGCGGAAAGCGACGACATCGAAAAAAACCGGCAGTATATCGAACGGCTGGCAGCCAAAATGGTTTCGGAGACTAATCTGTTTCGGGACGTATTTTACCAACAGGATCCGGCAGCGGCCGGCACCAAGGCATTGTTTTTTGCTTCGGATGACGACCTCACCAACATTGAAGGCGCACTACATGAAGACATTCCCTTCATCCGGCAATTCACCCAAACGACCAATCTCATCACGTTCTTTGAACAGATCAACACGGACTTCCGGACGGGTTCAGCCGGGACAAATGAACAAACCGAATCCATGATTCAGGCGCTGCCGGTCCTTGGCAATATTCTGACCCAGGCCACCGCCGCCCTCCAGATGCCCGGCAAACCGCCGTCCCCGGGGGTCGCTTCATTATTCGGCTCAACCGATGTTTCCGACGTTTACATCACAGCCAACCATGGCCACATCTTTCTCCTGACGACCCATCCGCCTTCAGATGATCAGATCGGTGACGCCATCGATAAATTGCGGCAACTGATGGCGCAAACGCAATACGAAGTCCAGGGAGTGAACGTCGGGCTGACGGGCGAGCCGGTTTTGGATTATGACGAAATGCTCCAATCGCAAAAGGACATGACCAAAGCCACGATCGTGTCATTGTGCCTGTGCGCATTGATTTTCATCTACGGTTACAACGAAACAGGCCGGCCGGTCAAAGCGACCCTTTGCCTGATTGTCGGATTGGGCTATACCATGGCGTTTACAACGCTGACGGTCGGACATTTGAACATCCTGACCATTAGCTTTGCGCCGATGCTGGTCGGACTGGCGATCGATTTTGGCGTTCACCTGATCACCCGTTTCGAGGAAGAATTGCGCAAGGGATGCGATAATCACGCGGCATTGACGACAGCCATGGTTTACACGGGGCAGGGCATTTTCACCGGAGCACTGACCACCGCCGCGGCGTTTGTGGCCATGGCATTCACGCATTTCAGGGGAATCCAGGAAATGGGGATCATTTGCGGTGGCGGCCTGTTGCTTTGCCTGGTGCCGATGATGACTATGTTGCCCGCGCTGCTCATGCGCGGGCGCCAGAATGTCATTGACCGGCACATGAAAGAAGACCTGACGCGCGCGCGCATCGAAAACATCTGGTTAAGCCGCCCCCTGGCAGTCATGGCAATTGTTTTATTGATCAGCGGACTGGCCGGCATAGAAATCGGGAGGGGCAAGGTCAAGTTTGACTACAACCTCATCAAAATGAACAGCCCCAATCTGCCTTCGGTCGTGTTTATGCACAAATTAATCGATTCAGCCGGTCGTTCAGTACTGTCCGGAGCGGTTGTCGCCACCAATCTTCAACAGGCGATTTCTCTGGTGCCGGAGATCGAAAAATTGCCGACCGTCGCTGATGTCGAGCCTCCCATGGACATCCTTGAGGATTTCTTGCCTGAAAATCAGGGTAAAAAATTGGGGCTGATCCACCAGATCAAAGACGAGGTGGCCCCGCTCCATTTCAGTCCGCCCGATACGAATGCCGTGGATCTCTATAATTTGAGCGCGACGCTTTATTCGCTGGGAGGTTACTGCGGCATGGCCGTGAGCCAAATCGGGACCAATGACCCGGCTTTGTCTGCCCAACTCCTCTCTCTGCAACAAACCATCGATAATTTTCGCAAAGCCATGCTTGCCGGCGACGATACAACACAAGTGGCACATGCGCGCAAATTATCAGAATTCCAACAGGCCCTTTTCAACGATGTCCGGGATACTTTCCAATCACTGCAGAACCAAAATGTAACGTCAGCGTTGCGTCCTGATGATTTGCCGCCCAATCTGCGCGATCAATTCATTGGCCAGAGCGGAAAATTCCTGCTGCAAGTCTTTCCCAAGGATGACGTCTGGCAACGCGCGAACCAGGAAGTTTTTGTCGCCGATCTGAGAAAAATAGACAAAAATGCCACAGGGACTCCCGTGCAGTTGTTGGAATATGAAACATTGCTCAAACACAGTTATGTTCAAGCAGCATGGTATGCGCTCATAGCAATTGCGATATTGGTGTTCTTGCACTTTCGCAGCGTGATGGCAGTTTTTCTGGCGTTGTTGCCGGTGGCCATCGGCACCCTGTGGCTGGCGGGACTGATGGGAGCGACGAATATTCAATTTAATCTGGCGAATATCATGACCCTGCCGCTGGTCATCGGTATCGGGGTGACTAATGGCATCCAGGTGCTGAACCGTTATGCGGAAGAGCGGACGCCTGGGATTTTGTCTCGCAGCACCGGCAAAGCCGTGTTGGTGTCAGGATTGACTGCCATTGCCGGATTCGGCAGCATGATTCTCGCGCAGCATCGCGGCATCCATAGTTTGGGCTGCGTTATGTCGATAGGGATTGCCACGTGTATGATTGCAGGGTTGACGTTTCTGCCAGCCCTGCTGAATTTGATCAGCCGATGGTATCGGATAATAAAAGAACCCAGTGCCGACAACTTGCCGACACCGGGTCAGGAGGAACCGAGGTAAAACCTCGAGTAAACCAAGATTAGTGAAAATCCCGCGAAAGTCAACAATGAATTGAGAGTATCAATGTTAAACCTTGCGTAAAACGGTTTAAAGGGCGCAAAAATGGTTTTCTATATCGTTAACGTAAATGCTGTAAAGTTTTAGGCAATAAAATTGAATCATAAACAGAAAAAACGATTTTGGTCGGTACGAAATGGAGTTTTTTTAATTCTGCTAAAATTCCTTTCGCGAACGGGCCATGTGGTATTTGCCCGTATCAATCGGACCATTTGGGCCATTGGCATGAGTAAACTTGTGAATTTCAGTAAGTTTAATTGCCGCAATCGTTTCGTTTATTGTTTTTGGCTTTGTTTTTATTTTTGCATGCCTGTTTTTGGCCAGGATGGTCTTCAAGCGGGGCCATTGTATGACACTTTTCCCCTGACACTGGCTCCCGGCCATCGCGAGGAGGCGCTCGGCCCGCTCTATTACAATCAACAGAGCGAATCGGACCGGCTCTGGGCGCTGCCGCCGTTTTATTCGCGTGAGACAGATTCCACGGTCAAAATGGTCCAGGACGACTATTTGTATCCCATCATGACGTATCGACGGTATGGCACGGAGTATCGTTGGCAGTTCATCGAGTTGTTTTCCATCGCGGGAGGCAAGGAACCGAGTGAGTTCCAGGACGTGAGGCGTTTTACCCTTTTCCCGATCTATTTTCAGCAGCGCTCGCCGCTGACGAATGACAATTACACGGCCCTCGTTCCCTTTTATGGCCATCTCAAGGAGAGGCTGTTCCGTGACGACATTTTCTTTGTCATGTTCCCAATCTACGGCGAGACCCGGAAAAAGGATGTCATCAACGATAATTATTTGTATCCGTTTTTCAATACCCGGCACGGGGATGGCATGCGTGGCTGGCAATTCTGGCCGATCATCGGCAAGGAACATAAGGTTTTGACGGTGCAAACCAACAATTGGGGCGACGCCATCACCAATGCGGGACATGACCATTTGTTCGTGCTGTGGCCCATCCATTTCCGGCAGAACAACGGGATCGGCACCGATAACCCGGAAAAGATCCGCGCGGACATTCCGTTCTATTTCCTGCAACGCTCGCCGCAACGCGATTCGACATCCGCACTTTGGCCGTTCTTCACATGGATCAATGACCGGGGCCAGAAATATCGCGAATGGCAGATGCCCTGGCCATTTGTCATCATCGCGCGCGGGGAAGGCAAAACGACGACGCGGGTCTTTCCTTTGTTCAGCCAGGCGCACAACAGCACATTCGTGGACAATTTTTATCTTTGGCCGCTTTACAAGTACAACGCCATCCACAGTGATCCGTTGGCCCGGCAACGCACGCGCATCCTTTTTTTCCTGTATCAAAATACGAAGGACAAGAACACCGGCACCGGCAAAGAGAAACAGCGCGTGGATCTTTGGCCTTTCTTTGTTTATCACCGGGATTTCGAGGGGAACAACCGGCTGCAGCTCCTGGCGCCGCTGGAGACTTTCGTGCCGGATAATCCGTATGTGGAACGGGATTGGTCGCCGTTATGGTCGGTGTGGCGCGCCGAGAACAATGTGAAGACGGGAGCAAGCAGCCAATCGCTGTTATGGAACCTGTACCGGCGGGACACCGCCCCGGACACAAAAAAAATCTCGCTCCTGTTCGGGCTTTTCCAGTATCAATCCACTGCGGAAACGAAAAAAATGCGCCTATTTTTCATTCCGGTGATAAATTCGCACAAGCAAACGGTCGCGTCGGCCAACTGAATTTGAATTATGTTTGAAAATATCGGTGAAATGGTGTTGCTGTTCTGGCGCACGCTCCTGGCGTTGCCGCTGGCGTGGCGGCAGCGTTACAAGATTTTCGACCAGTTTTTCGAGATCGGCAACGCGAGCCTGTTGATGGTCTGCATCCTTTCATTTTTTCTGGGCGGGGTGCTGGCGTTGCAAATCGGCCCGTTCATGGCGGACAAGGGCCTGAGCGGTTACCTCGGCGGGATCGTGGGGTACGCTCACGCGCGCGAGCTTGGCCCCATCATGATGGCCATCCTGATCGCGGGGCGCATTGGTTCGGCGATGGCGGCAGAAATCGGCTCGATGCGCGTGTACCAGGAGATCGACGCATTGCGGACGATGAATATCAACCCGATCCACTATCTCGTGCTACCGCGGATAGTGGCCCTGGCCATTGCCCTGCCAATGCTGGTAATCGTCTCGATCCTGGTCGGATGGTTTGGCGGAGCGGTGGTGGCGGCAGTCAACAGTCATATCGACATCTCCTACCAGGGATTTTTTGCCGACCTGCGAAATGTGGTGCAAGTCAAGGATGTGGCGAACGGCGTTTTCAAGAGTTTTTGTTTTGCACTCATCATTGGCGTGGTCAGTTGCCACCAGGGACTGGTGACGATCGGCGGCCCGCGCGGGATCGGACGGTCCGTGACAAAAGCAGTCGTCAATTCCATCGTATTGATCGTGATTTTTGACTATATCCTGACGAGAATCCTTTTGAAATGAACAACGGAGCCAACCAATCTTCAGGAGTGAGCCTGCGAGTGCGCGGGCTGTGCAAGAGCTTTGAGGGGCAGGAAGTGCTCAAGGGCATCGATTTTGAAGTACAGCCCGGGGAAATCTTTGTCATTATGGGCCCCAGCGGCAGCGGCAAGAGCGTTTTGCTGAAGCATTTGATCGGGTTGGAGATGCCTGACGCCGGAGAAATCGCCATCAATGGGGAAGAAATCCAGCCGGATGAAATCGCGTCCAAATATCGTACGGCACTGGTCTTTCAGTCAGGCGCGCTGTTAAATTCGCTTACGGTGGGCGAGAATGTGGGGCTTTATTTAACCGAGCATCGGCTCAAACAACCGGAAGAGATCGAAAAAATCGTTGCTGAAAAGCTGCAAGACGTCGGATTGACGGACGTTATTAAAAAAATGCCCAGCGAGCTTTCCGGCGGCATGAAAAAGCGCGTGGCCATCGCCCGGGCACTGGTGATTGAACCACAGCTGATCCTTTATGATGAACCGACCAGTGAATTGGATCCCATTTCATCGGTCATCATCGGCGAGGAGATCCTGAAATTACAGGAGCGGACCGGGGTCACCTCCCTGGTGGTTTCGCACGACCGCGACCTGGCGTTCGGCATCGCCAATCGCATTGCAGTGATCGTCGAAGGCCAAATTTTGAAGATCGGGACGCCGGAGGAGATCAAGAATTTCAATGATCCGCTGGTCCAAAAATTTCTGAACGCGGATTTTAAACATCAAAAGAAATGAGCTTATGAAAAATTCACTCGAAACCAGACTTGGCGTTTTTGTGGTTATCGTCATCGTCGCCGCCTATTTCATCGTCGAAACGGTCGGCGGGCTTGAGGTGTTCCAGGGCGGCTACCGGGTCAGCGCGTTGTTCGACACGGTGCAGGACTTAAAAGTAGGTGATAGCGCGAAGATGGCCGGCGTGGAAATCGGAAAGGTCGAGAATATCGCCCTGGAAAGCACGAATAACAAAGTCCGGGTGACGCTCAAGATCCATAATGGCGTCCAGATCAAGACGGACAGCGTGACGACAATCAAATTCACCGGGCTCATGGGTCAAAACTTTGTTGCGATCGATTTTGGGACCCCGGGCGCGCCCTTCGCCGAGAACGGCACTGTGCTTCAATCGGTGGAGCAGCCGGATTTGAATGCCGTCATGGCCAAGTTGAACGATGCCGCCACGGGGATTGAAAATTTTGGCCACAGTTTCAGCGGCCAAAAAATTCAGGACTTGATCGGGCCGTTGATGGATTTTGTGAAACAGAACAGCGGGAATCTTAGCGGTTCCATCACCAACATTGAAAACATCACGGCCCAGATCGCCAGCGGGCAGGGCACGGTCGGAAAATTGATCTATGACCAATCGCTTTACAATTCGGCGATGGATACCGTGACAAACCTGCAACTTGCGGTGGGGCAGGCGCGTGGCGTCATCAGCGGTATCACGAATGGGCAGGGAACCATCGGCAAATTGATAACCGACGATGCGTTGTATAATTCCACCACAGCTTCGATGACGAATCTGGACCAGATCCTGTTAAAGATCAACGGCGGCCAGGGCACCGTGGGCAAGCTGGTCAACGACCAGGAGTTTTATAAGAACGCGAAGTTGTCTTTGCAAAAACTGGACAACGCCGCCGATGGCCTGGAAGACCAGGGACCGCTTAGCGTGCTAGGCATCATGGCGAATAATTTGTTTTAATCTATTGATACGGGGAAAGTGCGCCATGTTTAAACTCAAAGCGCCAGAGGGCTGGCGCACTCCAAAAGCTGGCGCAAAATTCGATTTGGCCTTCGCCAATGCTCGCCGCATCCTGACCGCAGGCCTCACCAAATAAATCTAAGCCAGTTCGAGGTTTTTGAGGACCTGCACCGTCGAACGGGATTTGTTCAAGGTGTAGAAATGAAGCCCTGGCACGCCGGCGCGCAGGAGGTCTTTACATTGTTGCGTGGCATACTCGATGCCAAATTCTGCGGCAGCTTCATCATTGTCGCCCAATGCATCCAATTTTTGCCGAAGGGTTGGCGGAATTTTTGCACCGCATAATTGCGTGAATTTTGTGATCTGGGTCGCACTCAATATAGCAACGATTCCCGGAACAATGGGCACACGAACGCCCAGGCCCGTCAGATAATCACGGAGCTCAAAAAAATCGGCGTTATCAAAGAAGAGTTGGGTGAGAACATAGTCCGCGCCCGCATCTACTTTCTCTTTCAGATGGTTCCAATCGTCGTGCTTGCCATTTTTGTTGGCGATGTGCCCTTCGGGAAAACCAGCAACGCCGACGGAAAAGCCGTTTTGTTCACGGATAAATTTGACCAACTGTGATGCATATTCAAAACCACCCGGGGTTTTGTGGAAGTCGCCTCCACCGGGCGGATCGCCGCGCAACGCCAGAATGTTTTTGCAACCCAGGGCGCGGATCTTGTCGAGCACATCCTGGACCTCATCCCGGGTATGTCCGGTGCAGGTGAGGTGCGCGAGCGCAGTGAGGTTATGCTGGCGTTGGATGGCATCGACGATGGCCAGCGTTTTATCGCGCGTGCTGCCGCCGGCTCCGTAGGTAACGGAACAATAATCCGGGCGTCCTTCCAGAAGCGCGGGGATATGCTTATCCAACAGATTTCGCACGCCGTCCTCCGTTTTTGGAGGAAAAAATTCAAAGGAAATGACCGGTTGTCTGGCTGAGGCTTTAGCGGCGTAGATGTCGCGAATAAAATGCATTCGGATTTACGATTGATGATTGATGATTGATGATTTCTTCGACATTCGGCGCAAGGTCAAAGCATAGAGCATGGAGGAGAAATCGCAAAAGGAAAGTCGTAGGATTGTGCATGGAAGGTGATCCTTATATGGAAGTGGGCATCTAACGGTTCCAAAGCAAAGCGCCAGAGGGCTGGCGCAGTCCAAAAGCTGGCGCAAAATTTGGTTTGGCCTTCGCCATCGCTTGCGTCCTGGACTGCGGCAGTCCTCTGCCGCTTTTGCTTCTAATTTACCATTCGTCCGATGGCTCAAAGTCATCCAAAATCTGCAATCGGTCTGTCTTAAACCGGTAAATGGATTTAATCATGGCCGGTGAAGCCGAACGCTCAAACCAACGTGCTGAACACCACGGATATTGATTGGCCATCGGCACCAATCCATGTTTAACGGGATTTTGGTGAACATAATTCAAGCGAGCTAAATAGGATTTTTGATGTGTCAGCCGTGTTTCACGAAAATTGAACCACACCTGACGTTGTGGTGTGTGGTCCAATTTATTAATCCAGCCAGCCATCTTAACATGAAGTATGCTTAGCATATCCGGCAGCGTTGTTGCGTCGTTTGTATTGGAAGGCGAATGAGCAATAAAATGATAATGATTCGAAAAAACGGCCCAGGCCTCTAATTGCCAATCGAAATCTCGAGCAACAGTTAGCAAACCGCGATGCAGAACGCCCAAACGATCCGCTCCACAGAAATGATGTGATTTGAGATAGGTGCTGACTGTAACGAAAAATGTGCCGGTTTTCAAAAGTTGATGTGGCGGCGCATGCGGCCAGGGTGTCTGAATTTCTGGCATAGGGATAGACTGAAGAAATTGATAATCACAGTCCAGCCGGTTGTGAAAGCGCCAGAGGGCTGGCGCAGTCCAAAAGCTGGCGCAAAATTTGGTTTGGCCTTCGCCATCGCTTGCGTCCTGGACTGCGGCAGCCCTCTGCCGCTTTCGTTTTAAAATAAGCCAATGTGACCGGCTCCTTTCGTACCAGGGCGAGGCCCCGTTCCGACGATTAAAAATAATAAAAAACCCCTTCTGCTTTCGCAGAAGGGGTTTGAGGTTCTAATTAGATTAGAACTGATAGATCAAGTTAAGCGCGATCAAGAAGTCGTTGTTCTTGACGTCGCCGCCCGAAGAGTTGCTGTCGCCGAAAGGCGTTCCGTGGGCAACGTGATCCCAGCGGACTTCCAAGCGGCTCAACACATTCGCCCACAGGTTGTACTGCAGGGTGCCGGTGATTTCCTCAAATTGATTGCGAGGAAAGGCCGAATGAGATCCAGCGGTGCTATAAGCCAAAACGCTGGAAGCATCTGTATCTCCATATTCACCACGCAGATTGACGGAGGTTTTGTCATTGAGCTGATAGCTGCCGTAAAGGCCAAGCACATAGGCTTCGCCGCCGCCGGTATGCAGATCAAGATAATCGAAGGATGCTCCGGCTTTCAAAGCAGTGATCGGTGTCGGAACGGTAGCTCCGGCATACAAGCTGGTTTTTGTGCCACGGCCAGTCCCAAAATGGGAATGTGAATCGACGGAATTAATAACTCCGCCATTGAGTGTGGCACCGTTCAACCAACCCCAGGAACTGGGAGCCGTCAAAGCAACCCCGCCCATGTAGGTCTTTTGACTTTCATAGGCAGCAGTACCATTGATGGCGGAAGGAGAAGTACCAACATTGGAGCTATCCGCTATGCCAGCTTGAACGCTGATGTTGTCGTTGACTTTGTAAGTTCCCAACACACCGGTGTGGGTGGTCGGTTCGATGGTATAACCGTAAGAACGGGTATAGTTCGGATTGGCCGGATCGCTGCTGGATTCGTAGCCGATAATGGTGTCAAACACGCCGACTTTCCAGTCAATGCCGCTATTGCCGACAGGCGTACGCAAAGTCAAATATGCTTGACGAATGCTGACACCACCTATACCGGCCGTATCGCCATCTGAATCCAAGCCGATTCCCGGCACTGCATCCGCTCCACCCATCAATTCGACGTGATAACCAGCCGCCCATGGGCTTTCGTCTTCAGGGTGGTCGATAGCAATATCAATGGCATTCAAGCTAAAGCCGTCGTCTTTCGCGAAGGCATAGGCGGGAAGGTACGGACCTCCAGTTCTTGCAATGTTATCCGTTCCCGGATTCCATTGAGCAGCGGTGTCAACGTAGCCGCTGATGGTTGTGTTTGAGAGCGCGGTTTGCACCTGGCTCATTTTTTCGTCCGCGCGGGCTGCCGAAGCGAGACTCACCACTCCGATAGCCGCTAGACCTACTGTCCATTTATTAAACTTCATCTGGTTCCTCCGATGTTGTTTTTTGGTTATGTTTGTTTGTTTATGTGTCAGCGCTTGCGCACTGCGAGGCAAATCCTGTTCGCCCCGGCACCATGTGGTGCAATTGAGATGAAATTAGAAAAAACCCCGCCTTTTGACAATACTTTTTTTTGATAAATGAAATACATATAATATGTTAACAGTAAGCATGTTATGAATATTTAACCGTTCCAGGCCCGTTTCAAGATGGTTCAATCATATAGATTTTACATGGTTTTTTCATAAATTCCGGCATCAGGAAGGCCAGGAATCCAAATATGACAAATCGCTAAAAAGGTGTCGTGCGGGATGTTATCAATGACCCAATCCTAATCATGGATGGCCAGTTATGAGTCAATAAGGGAAGGAGAAGGCTATAAGGACGAGCATGGGAATCAAATAATATTACATGACAAAAAATTCATCTTCACTGCGTTGCGATTAAAGATGTACTCGGGTATTCTTTGTGCTGGGAGCCTCGGTGTGGGAAAATTCTTGCTATTTTGGCGCGATTCTTTCTATCATCTGAGCCGAAGGGAATGCCATCATTTACTTATACAGCGCGCGAAACAGCGACCGGACGGGAAATCCGGAATGCGATCGATGCCGCGAGTGAACAGGCCGCCATCGCGGCGTTGTTGAATCGCAATTTGCTGGTGCTGTCCATCCAGGAGCGCATCGGCAAGAAGGGCAAGACCAAGGGCGGCAGAGTGCGGCTGGCCGACCTCGTCATTTTTACGCGACAATTGGCCACGATGGTCGATGCGGGTATCGCAATCGTGCAATCGCTACAGGCCCTCGGCGAGCAATCACCGAACAAGGTCATGCGCGACACGGTGAAGGATGTCTGCACGCGCGTAGAAAGCGGTGAAAGTTTTTCCGAAGCATTACAAAAGCATCCCAAAGCTTTCAACCGGTTGTACATCTCCATGGTGGGCGCGGGTGAAAAAGGCGGTCTGTTGGCAGAAATTCTGGCGCGCCTGGCGACCTACCTGGAAAATACCGAAAAAATCCGCAAGAAGGTCAAATCCGCGATGATGTATCCGATCGGGGTCATCGTCGTGGCCATCGGTATCACTGTTTTCCTTTTGATCAAAGTTATTCCGGTCTTTGAAGATGTTTATAACGGATTCGGCGCCAAGCTGCCGGCCCCAACCATGGCCATCATCAACATGAGCCATTTTCTGCGTTCGTATCTGATTTTCATCATTCCGGTCGTCGTGTTTTTAATCTGGCTTTGGTTGCGATTTATTAAAACGCCGAAAGGGCGTGATTTCTGGGACCAAAAACGGATCAAGTTACCCATCTTTGGATCGATTGCGCACAAAATCTGTCTCGCGCGTTTTACCCGCACACTGGCTTCGCTGGTCCGCAGCGGTGTGCCAATCCTGGAAGTGTTGCAAATCGTTTCGCAAACCGTGGACAATACCGTCCTGGAAAAAGCGATCAAGCAGGCTATGTCCGATATCGAACGCGGTGAAGGCATATCTCAAGCGCTTTCCAAACATCCCGTTTTCCCGAGCATGATCATCCGCATGTTAACCGCAGGCGAACAAACGGGTAACATCGATACCATGCTGGAGCGCGTTTCGGACTTCCTGGATGAAGAGATTGAAACCACCCTCTCGGGTTTGATGTCGCTGCTCGAACCGATTCTCATCGTGATACTGGGTGTCATCGTCGGCGGCATGGTGGTCTGCATGTACCTGCCAATCTTCAACCTGGGCAATATCGTCTCGGGCGGATCTTAATCGATCGAGCTTCGACCGGGGACCCTACACTGAAACCGGAACGCCAGGCTGCGGCTGGATTATTTTTATTTTAGGCCAGCGTTCGCGGATCTGTTCTTCAAACCAATTGCGCGCGGTTTCATCGCCATGCCCCAGCAGAACGGCTCGCGGCGAGACCTGCCCGACAAAGTCCAGGAGTTCTTCACGGTTGGCGTGCGCGGTCAGGTCAAATTCCTGCAGATCGCACTTGCGCGCCACGCGCCCGGCCGATGGGCTGAACACAAACGTCTCGCCCGCTTTGGCCGATCGCAACCGACCGGCCGGTGAATCCGGGTCGGCGTAACCCACAAAGAAAATGCTCTGGCGTTCATCGCCGATCATCCGTTTGGCCAGGTCGTGCGCCGCCGTATTTTCGCTCATCATACCGGCGGTGATGACGAAAATTTTCCCGCCGCTCAATTTCATGTTTTCGGCCTGGCCCTTTTCCAAAACGATCAGTTGCAAGGCTTCGCGCAATTGCAGGTCTTCATGCTGCCGGTGGGTGTGATGCGCTTCGAGGTCATAGATCTCGGTGAACACGCGGCCCAATCCACCAATATAGATGGGCTGTTCTTTCAATTTCCCTTCGCGCATCAGGAGGACCAGCAGGGCCAGCATCTCCTGAGTGCGCCCGAGCGCGAAAGAGGGGATGAGGATGCAGCCTTTGCGCTTTTGCGCGTCATGAATGGCCGCGACGAGGCGCTCGATCTCGCGTTCGCGTGTAAAATCTTTCGGTGTTGCGCGATTGCCGCGGGTGGTCTCCATGACCAGCACATCGGCTTTGACGCCGTCGAACCGCGCGGCTTTCAAGATGGTCTGATCGTGAAAACAGACGTCGCCGGTGTAAAACATCGTTTCTTTTTTTCCACGGAGAAGGATGCCCGCCGAGCCAAGGGTATGACCGGCGTCGAAAAATTCCAGAGTCGGCGAGGGCAGACCCGCGCGTGATTTCTGGAAGGCAGCCCATTCGATCTCGCGTTTGTATTTGAAGCCCTGGAATTGCGGAGTGATGTCATCCACCTCATCGTGCGAATAGAGCGGGTACTCGCGAATGCCCAACTCATCGCGCTGGCGGACCATGACGTTGACGGAATTGTGCAGGACGCGCTCGACGATAAAGTAACTTAAAGCAGTCATCAGCACGTGCGCATGAGGAAAACGACGACAGGCGACGGGCAGGGAGCCGACGTGGTCGTGATGGCAATGGGAAATGGCGATGGCATCGACATCCAGGTGCCCGGCTTTGCTGTACATGGGCAGGGCGTCGCGTCCCTCGCGTTTGGGATGCATACCGGCATCGAGTAAAATCCGGTGATCGTCCATCTCGACGAGCCAGCCGCTGGCGCCAATGTCGGTATCCGGGTTGAGGTTCGTAATGAACACGAGGGAATATAAGCATGAAGAGGCCAAAAAGAGGAAGGTAAAATGATTTCAATGTGAACCCTCACCTCACCCTAACCCTCTCCCCTCCCATCAGAATGGGAGCGGAGAGGGGACAGCGAGAGCAAATCGCGGGATGGACGGGCGACATTCCGATGGATTCAGCCTGGCCCGGTTCTCGCATTCCAGGCGCGAATAGTTCGGGTCCTGGATTAATTTGCCGGATAGCGCCAGACCCAATCACCCTGGTTGATATCCACCGTGGAGAAAGAGTGTCCGTTGGCAGAGATCTTTCCACCGTCGTCCTTTTGGTTCCAGCCCACGGAATAGAGGATAAACCGGCCATCATTGGTGTGATGATAATGCAGAGGGTCGCCGTTGATGACATCATGGGGAACTTCATCGATGAGATTCGGCGCGAGCACATCAAGCGAATCGGGATAAACGCCAGTGTTCCGCCGATAGCGTTCCAGAGCGATGGCCACCCGGGCCAAATCGACGAATTCCTGCGCGTAAGCGGACTTTTTTACGGCAGTGCCAAAGGAGGGCAGGAGCCAGCGCGCCATCACAGTACCGTATGAGAGATGGCTCAACACTTTTGATTCGGCTTCATTGTCTTTTTGCACAACTGACGGTGAGACGCTGTGACCTTGAACATCCACTATTGATAGTGCGTATTCCTGATTCAACTGGAGCATGGTCAATTCGTTTTGATAAAAGAAGGCGCCCGGCAACAGGCGGAACACGAGCGATTTAAACTGATCGTTGTGGTTGCCGTCAGAGTAATCAAACATGCTGGCGTTGCCGGTGCGGCGGAGATACTCGGTGTTGGCAAACTCCAGCGCCTGCTCGCCGGCAAGAGAGTGCTGGTAATCCGCCAGGAAATCAATTTTGGCCAGTTGCGAATCCATGTCCGTGAGTTGTGCGCCGGACCATTGATGGTTCGCCAGGCCTTCATAGATCGGTTGAAGCGTCGTCTGCCACATGGCGAGGCGGACGAGATGGGAGATCAAGAACGGCTCCAGGCGCGCCGAATCCATCAACCGAAAACTGAGTTTTATGTCGGCCAGAGCTTTATCGGTCTGGCCGTTTTGAAGTTCGGCAATGGCACGCAAGTTCAACGCTCCATCGACCCGCCGCAACTTAGCCAGATGCGGCAGGAGGATCTCCGCTGGAGGTTGAAAAGCATAGTCCACAGAAAACTGGGCATAAGGCAAAGCGCTGGCCTGACGCAGCTCTTCAATGGCCGGATCATATTTGCTCAAAGCCAGCAGGACGTCTTGCGCGGGACTTTGGGGCGACAGCGGCACCGGAAACAACTTCGTTTTGGATGCCAATTGACGGTAATAATCCTGCCAGGGCCTCAAATCGGTAAGGGTGGCCTTTTGCCAACTGCCGAGGGCCGGGCCGTCCTGGTCGTTATAAGTGGTGGACATGGAAAGACGGTCAACAAAATCGGTCTGGCCATCTTCGGCATAATTGGTCCCGAAAAATTGTTGGGCTGCTTTAGGATTCGATGCCTTGAGAGATTCCACCCAGATGGGGGCCATGGCAAAATTTTGATCATCAGGCACTGCCGGAGGGGCGATGGAGAGCAGGTCAAATTGCTCGCCTTTGGCCTCCTGCTGGCTCATGAATTTTTCCAGCGCGCGTTTCGTACGCCAATCCTCCTCGGCATAGGCGAGCAATAGAAGGGTAAAGAGACACGCTAAAGCGAAAAGAAACTTGCGAAAATTTTTCCAGCAGCGAAGCCAAAGGATGAAGACCCACAATCCGACTATTACCGAGGCGGTAACAATTCCAATCACCATTATTTCCGGAAAAGCGTCAATAACCCCTTTCGTCACGCTTCGGTTATTGTCAGCAGTCAACGACAAAGGAATCAGTATTGCCACGACAACTGCGAAGATGATCAGCCAGGCGTACAACCATGATTTCGTCCAATTATTTTTAGGTTCTTCGTTCATAAAATTTCAGGGCTCGACAGAGTCTCGCCCCACCGATTCGATATTTATACAGCCATAAACTCCACGCGCTGGCTGCGCGGCAACGGCAGATATTTCGACGGTTCGGCTTCGCCGGCCTGGTTCTGGCCGATCAATTCCACGAACATTTGCCGCTGCTGTTTCAACTCGGCCACCACTTGCGGGGATGGGGATGGAATTTTTTTAGCCATCACCGGCGGGCGATCCTGCATTGAATAGTTCAGCGCCAACACCAAGATCCAAACCGCCGCCAGGCCGGCCCAGGCTTCGGGGCAGGGCCAGAAAATGGCTGAAAGTCGTGCGCGAACATTTGAGAGCAAAGATGAACCGGTCGCCGGGCGCGGAGAAGCGGGCACGGCCGCAGCGAGAATCTCACGCCGCCATTCGGCGGGCGCCTGCCTTAGTGGCCGGCGGCTCAGTTGTTGTTCAAATTCATCCATATCACTCTGCTCATTTGACTTCTTCATAAAGTGGACGCAGGCGCTCACGCAATTTGTCTATCCCGTAACGATACCGGCTGGCCGCCGTGTTGGGCGGAATGTCCAGCGTCGCGGCGATCTGCTCAAAGGTCTGGTGTTCCCAAAGTTTCAAATGGACCACGGCGCGCTGGTCTTCCGGCAATTCCGCGAGCGCTGCGGAAAGTTCGGTGCGATAGGTTTGCTCATCCGGGTCAGTGGTCGTGGCGAAAATGGAAAGAGTTTCAGCAGCGAAATTTTCCTTCGTGCGCTCGCGCGTGCCCCGGCGGCGGATCAGGTCGATAGCAATATTATGGGCCAGACGGATGAGAAAGGCACGTTCGTCGCGGACGTTCTTTAACAAGGCGGGTTCGCGCGTGATTTTGACGAAGATTTCCTGGAGCAGGTCGCGGGTGTCCGTTTCATCGCGCGTGAAGTTCAGGAGATAGGCAAAAAGAGACCGGGCGTGCTCGTCATAAAGCCGTTCGATTTCCTGGCCGCGGGACATTTACTATAATGACGCGCTCGCCGAAGAGATTTGTCTAGTGAAAATCGCGGTCCGACTTTTCTAATTCAATTGTCCATCGCCGGCATAGCCATAACGGGATGGATCCAAAGACCCCAAATGAACAATCAATGCAGCGCCACCACCAGGGGATTCCGCGCAATTGGCCAAAAACCAGAGCGTATGGAATGACTAATGCGCAGGCAATCAGCCCAAAACCAAAAAGCCATCGATTACGGACGGGATCACGAAATGCGCCAATGAAGGCGATAGCGATAACAAAGTGCCCGAAAGCCAGCCAGTCTGTGCCGTAAAATAAAAATGGGTGATGTGCTCGCGTGTCGTCCAAAGCGGCTTGAACCGTGGATAGCCATTGATTCAACCCCATGAGGCTGGAATTTTTACCTGTGAAATCAACCAACAGGGTTACTTCTTGTCTGAGTGGAATGGCGGTCACACCACTAAGAATCAGTCCAATGATAAACAAACCTGCGAAAACGCGAACCCTCCGCAGCAATATGGTTTCACGACCCATAACTGGATGAACAATAAATTACGGTGTCCCCTTTTTGGAATCTGTTGTTGTAGGGGCCGAAAGACAAGCCGCCCAATGACTTACAAAAAACTGCTTTTCTTTCGGCAAAAAGGTATCCGATGTCCCCAAGATCGGACGCAAGGCGGTGGTCATTTGCAACGCCACGAGCAAAAAGATGATCACCCAGGTATTGATACCGGCCTGCGATCTGGCGCTAGAATGGGCAAAGCCATTTTTTAGAAAGCGCAAACCGAATAACGTGGCGATCAGCCAGAACGCCAGATGCAACGCACCCATCCAGGCAAGCGATTCAGTCGATTGCGAAAAGATCCATGCCACCGGCGCGAACCCGATGAGCAGAATGGTCATAAGCATCACCAAGCCGGCCAGTAGTCCGCCGACTTCGCCAAGCCGCGCCCGGGAACCACTCAAGCAGGTGAAGATATAGAGGCTCGGCAGGCAGATGAGAGCAGAGATGGCCAGACCGGTGGCTATTTTGACCGGCGCCATCCAAAGTTGTGTGCCGCCCGAAAATGTCCCGACTACAAGGCCATATATCAGGCTGCACATGATGGAGACTAAAATCATGGCGGCAATCACTTTGCCGGCCCCGGGCTGGCGCAACTGGTACATCATGCGACGCGGGTGCCGCAGGATCGCTTCGATTGCGATGATGACATTGGTGATTGCAACACGTTCCAATGGGTCAGAGCCTAATTCGCCTGCCGGCGTCGGTATAACGGGTGGAACTTGCAAGGGGCTAGACAGTGCGGGGTTTTGATCATTCATAAGCGTGATGTTTATTGGTTGAAAATCTGCTGCAACGATTGGAAGACATTTTCATAAAAGTTCCCGTGTAACGCGGAGACGCGGAAAAATTCCACCGGCAGATTTGGCGATCCGATGAACGGCCGCAAAATCCACGAGAGCTGGCTGCCCAGGAATGAATTGATGGCCAACCAGGCAAATAAAATTCGTCCGGCAACCGCCTTGCTGCCGCCTAGTTGGACCAATGTTTGGAACAAGCGCGCATTGCCCACTGTGCCCGCGAATGCGATGACCACCACATTGACCATTTTAATAAGCTCGTAGGTAAAACCCCGGATGACTTCCGGAGACATGGGTGGCGCGTTCCAGACCATGAAGGCAATCAGCGGACTGAATGCTCCAAGAATCGCCGCTGTTACCGTAAAACTCATCAAAATCGCAGAAAACGATTGCCGAAACGGAATATTCAAGCCGAGCAAAGGAGCAAGCATCGCATTGATAAGAGCGTTGCCCAGTACAGTGAGAAGGATGACCAGGGGAAATTTCGCGGCGGTAAATAACGCCTGCTCGGGCGAGCGCCACCACCCCATCGCCGCGCCATAACAACCCGCGCCTAAAATTATGATCGCGAGATGAAGAGCAAACCGGCGCGCGTTCCATTGCTTGATCCATTCGCTGATGGATTCCAACTCGCCACGGAGCAACACGCTGATTTCACCTGGACCAAAAATGCCGGTTTGAGTTTGCATTGGATAACAGGTTCTTAAACTCAGACCACCTTTCCAGAAGGCTTGTTCAATCATGATTGATGTGAAATTCATTTTTGTTTAAGACAGTCTTTCGAAGACAATTTGCTTATTACAAGTTTGTTGATGATTTCAGCAACGAGTTCAAAAGGTTTGAGGGTCAGATAGACGAAATCCGCAAACCATGGAGACTTAATCCGGGCGGCGATCACCGGGCCAATGCGGTTATAGCCACAGCGAAAAACCTGATGGCTGCGCGGTGAAAAGTTTTGCCACCGGTTTTCAAACTGCCAGAAGGTGATGAGCTGTTGATTTACCAGCACATTGCGACCGTTATGCTCAATCTCAATATGCCTGCCAACGAATATCGCATGTCCACGTCCCGCCGCCGTGACAATGAAACAACTTGGCTGCTGGTCCGGCAACGATGCAAACAAGGAGCGTGACCACCACCAGCTCACCAGCCAAAAAGGCAACGAAAGCGCTAACGAAATCAGTCGCGCTTTAAAATCGAGGTATGTCGCCTTAATCAATTGTATCGCGCGAATGGAATACCAGATCGCTATATAGAATGGCACAAGCAGCCAACCTTTGAGTGGTGCATGTGCTTCGAATCCAATGCATACCAAGCCAAACCCGAAACAAACGGACGAAACGATTGCTCCGAGAAAAATTCCGACGACAATCCACCTTGCAGCACGGTTTTCTACCCGAAGGATCTCCAGTGAATACAAGGCTGCCGTCGCCAAAAGCACAAGCGGCGTCAACGCCAGCTTGCCGACGATAAAACAATTCAGCCAGCCGTAAGTGCAGTCGCCTTTCCAATCCGGCCCCATCAAGGAGCTGAGAAAAAATACAAATAACGGCAGCAAGACCACTAAAAAAGACGAAATTACCGCGATGAAAAACTGACACCATGACTTTCTCTTCAAGGCAGGCAAAGCCAGGACAGATGAAATTCCGATTACAAAACACAAAATAAACAACAGATCACTCATACAACAATTTTTTGGAGGTGTATCGCAACATCCTGATCAGATTGTCCAGCTTGCATTTCCAACCAGTCTTCAACTTTTTGGATTTGTTGGTCGGGCGTCGAAGTTCCCGCCGTGATCCCCACAGTGTCGTCGGGAAAAAACCATCCCGTCCGCAGGTCATCGGCGGATTGCACGTGATGCACCCTCGAGCAAAATCGACTGCACGTGCGCACAAGTTCATGCGTGTTGTTGCTATGCGCCCCGCCGATGACCACGACCACGTCGCTGGCATGTGCGAGGTCAATCGCCGCGCTTTGGCGTTGCTTCGTCGGCTGGCAGACCGTATCGATGAACCGCACTTCCGAATCCGGAAATGTTTCGCGCATCAATTGCACGAGGCGGCGAACTTTCTCGATCGGTTGCGTCGTCTGGGCAATCACACCAAAGCGCGGGCGTTCGCGCAGTTGCCTCACCTCCTCTTCAAGCAGCACCACGTCGAATGCATCCAGGTCCTCCGTCATGCCGCGCACTTCGACGTGCCCCGATTTTCCTATGATGACGGGATGAAATCCTTCACGAACCAACCTGGCAAGATGACGATGGGCCACGTGGACCAGGGGACAGGTGGCTTCCAAAACGTTCAAACCGCGGGCGCGGGTCTCGGCAAGACGTTTCTCCGATGCGCCGTGGGCGGTGATCATCACGGTTTGCGTGGTCACCGCGCCGGGGGATGCCTTGAAGCGGATGCCATTGGCCCGTAATTCTTCGAGCACGGTTTCGTTGTGGACGAGATCGCCAAGGATGGTCAGCGGTTCGCGCCGGGCAGTTTCCAGCGCGAGCCGGATGGCGTCCTTAACCCCAAAACACATGCCCAGATGTTCGGCGCGAATGATTTTCATGGCATTGATTTCTGAATGTTTGGTTCTACACGTAAAATGCCCACAGGCCTGCCGCGAATGCGGTTCCAATGACGAGCAATGCACCGCGGTATTGTTTCCACATTGGGCGATATTCCGATGACTGGAAGAAAATATCGGCAAGGTAGGCCGAACAATACAATACGTTGGCAATGACTGCTGCCAGCAGCAGACCGATCACTGATTGCCAGCACAAAGCGTCCAGGGATGGATGGTAGTACCAGTATGATGCCCCCAGCACCAGGGCCAGGGCGGCATTATAAACGATTCGACGCGACTCCCAATATCGGATGCTGTCAGTGATGATTTCTTTCATATAATTGTATATTTTATTGTTAACTTTGTACTACAAAGTAAAAGACCGCGGCCCTGTACTTTTGTTCAAACTATTTTTATTTGGGTTTATTTTGCCGGACGATCTGCTCCAGCAGATTCACGTATCCGGCGAACGCTTTACGGCCGGCGGCGGTCAATGAGCAGGTCGTGAGCGGGCGATTGTTTTGATAGGATTTCGCCACGGAAATATAGCCTTCCTGTTGCAGCGTGCGGATATGAGTGGTCAGATTGCCATCGGTCATCTCCAGCAAATCACGAAGCCCGGTGAAGGCGAGTTCGGGAGAGGCGGCCAGGGCGGACATGATGGCCAACCGCCCTTTCTCGTGGATCACACGGTCGAGCTGGATAAAAAGTTCGGGATTCACGCCGCATTCTTTCCTTTTTCAGTCGCGTACAGATACACGCCATACACCAGATGCAGGACACCAAAGAAGAAACCCATCAATAAATTCGGCGAAACGGCGTCGTCCAGCCGTCCGGATGGATTGGAATAGACCATAGCGCAGGCGCCAATGAGGAAGATCCAACCAAAATATTTTACACTGCGCGTCGTGAAAAAACCCGCGCAATGGAGCGCACAGCCATAGAACAGCACCCAAAAGGTCACGGAATCTGAAGAGGCAGTTCCGCTTCCCGCCCAGGAAAGCTCCAGGAATAATCCGACCAATAAAGGAGGAACAATGGCCTGCGTGACGCGGCGTGTGGGCGGCGACCAGAAGGGTTCTTTATCTTTGATTGCCTGCTTGCGGGCGATCAAAAATGCGCCGATTACCACGATGACCGCCGTGCCCAGCCAGAGCGCATCAAAGGCAAAGATAGCGGTCAGGCGCAGGAGCATCCCGACAGCGGCGGCAACGATGCCCAGCACGCCGGCGAGCAGCATGATGGGGGCGAGGGCGCGGCGGTAAAGCGCGGAGCGTTCCATGAGGGTCCGGATGGTTTGCAGGTTTTCTTCAGCCCAATTTGGGTTCATGGGCTAACTTTGTTATACAAAGCCAATATTCGCAAGTGAAATTTTGGGGTGCGCGGACGTGTGGGCGCATCTTGGCACTGCCCCCCCGTGAGGGCGGCCAAGAAAGGCCGGGAACAGAGAGGGACTGGAAGCAGATTGGATTTGAAAGGAAGAACGTTTTTAAAGCCCGACCTCATCCTAACCTTCTCCTCCAGGAGAAGGAACAGCGAGAGGACATGCCTGGATTGGTGGAGCGGCAAGCCCATGGATTC
>DASXYX010000025.1:0-15590 GCA_036502245.1 Verrucomicrobiia bacterium | reverse complement strand
CGATGATTTCGCCGGCCACCAGCGCAGTCATCAGCGGCATATGTTGCGGGAGAATGCCCATCTGGCCGTCGATGCCGGTGAGCGTGACCATCTCCACATCGTCGGAGAAAATTTTCGCCGCCGGGGTGACGATTTCGAGTTTGAGGGTGGCAGCCATTGATTAGTTATTCCTTGATCTCATCGATGCCGCCCTTCATGTAGAAGTTCGCCTCGGGGACGTCGTCGTGCTTGCCTTCGAGAATTTCCTTGAACGCGCGCACAGTCTCGGCGACCGGCACCTGCTTGCCTTCGCGGCCGGTGAAGACCATCGCCACGGTGAACGGCTGGCTCAGGAAACGTTGAATCTTGCGGGCGCGATACACGGTGAGCTTGTCGTCAGGCGAAAGTTCGTCCATGCCCAAGATGGCGATGATGTCCTGCAAATCCTTGTAGCGTTGCAACACTTTCTGCACGCCGCGCGCGACGTCGTAATGTTCCTGGCCGACGTATTCCGGCGCGAGGGCGCGGGAGCTGGAGGCCAGCGGATCCACGGCGGGGAAGATGCCCAACTCGGCAATGGAGCGCTCCAACACGATGGTGGCGTCCAAGTGCGCGAAGGTGGTGGCGGGCGCGGGGTCGGTCAAGTCATCCGCAGGCACGTAAACGGCTTGGAACGAGGTGATGGAACCTTTCTTGGTGGAAGTGATGCGTTCCTGGAGGTCGCCCATTTCGGCGGCGAGCGTCGGCTGATAACCGACGGCGCTGGGCGTACGACCGAGGAGCGCGGACACTTCGGAACCCGCCTGCGAGAAGCGGAAAATGTTATCAACGAAGAGCAACACGTCCTGGTTCTTCTCATCGCGGAAATATTCGGTGACGGCGAGCGCGGAAAGCGCCACGCGGAGACGGGCGCCGGGCGGCTCATTCATCTGGCCGTACACGAGACCGATCTTCGAACCCGGGGCGATGATTGGCAGGCCAAATTCGTTCTTTTTGGGATGACCTTGCGCGTCTTTTTCGACTTTGATGACGCCCGCTTCGATCATTTCGTTGTAAAGATCGTTACCCTCGCGCGTGCGTTCACCGACGCCGGCGAACATCGAAATACCGCCGTGCAGTTTCGCGATGTTGTTGATGAGTTCCATGATGACGACGGTCTTGCCGACGCCTGCGCCACCGAACGCGCCGACTTTGCCACCCTTCAAGAACGGACAGATCAGGTCGATGACTTTGATGCCCGTCGTGAGGATCTGTGGCGAGGTGGATTGGTCCACCAACGCGGGCGCGGAACGATGAATGGGGTTGTACTTGTCCGCTTTCACGGGGCCTTGCTCATCCACGGGTTCGCCAACGACGTTGAAAACGCGGCCCATGACGGCTTCGCCGACGGGCATGGAAATGGCCGCGCCGGTATCGGTGACTTCGTAGCCGCGCTTCATGCCTTCAGTGGAACCCATGCAGACGCAGCGCACCCAGTTGTCGCCGAGATGCTGGCTCACTTCGAGCGTCTGTTTGGTCTTGCCGCCGCCGGGCACGTTGAATTCGACGGTCAGCGCGTTGTAAATGGCGGGTGGTGACTGGGGAAATTCCACGTCCACGACCGGGCCGATGATTTGAACGATTTTGCCTTTGTTCATGTTCTTTAAAATTTGTGGTTAACCGACCGCCATCTGCGCGCTGGCGATTTCCAATAGTTCTTTCGTGATGTTGGACTGGCGCAATTTGTTGTACTCGAGCGTCAAATCTTTGATGAGCTGCTTCGCGTTGTCGGTCGCGTTCTTCATGGCCACCATGCGCGCGCTGTGCTCCGAGGCGCGGGCCTCAAGCAAAATCTGGTGCACCTGGAAATTCAAACTGTGCGGCAGCAACGCGCCGAGCACGCGCCGTTCGTCGGGCTCAAATTCAAACGTATCAAGGCGCTGGCCCCCACCGCTCTCCAACTCAGCCTGCGGCGCGGCCACACCGGCGGTCACCGCTTTGATCTTGCCGATCGGCAGAAAAGGAATCAATTTCGGCACCAGGACCAGGGTGGAAATGAAATTCGTGAACAAAATGTCCACGGCATCCACTTCGCCTTTCAAAAACATGTCTTGCGCGAATTTCGAGATGGCCCGGGCTTCGGCGAAGGTCGGGGCATCTTTATAGCTGAACTCGGCCGCCAACTGGCGCTTCGTGCGCGATACGAATTGCGCGCTTTTTTTCCCGGCGCAAACAAAAATGGTCGTGTTCTTGTCGAGCTTCGTCGCTTCACGGGCCAGGTTGCCGTTCAAGCCGCCGCAGAGACCGCGGTCAGTGCCGACGAAGATAACGCCGCGTTTCTTGACCGGACGGACTTCCATCAACGGATCTTTGAAGGCGCCGATGCGCGGCGCGGCTTCCCCAAGGATCTGGTTCAACAGATCGGCATAGGGCCGTCCGACGATGGCCGCCTGCTGCGCTTTGCGCATCTTGGCTGCTGCCACCATCTGCATCGCCTTGGTGATCTGGGCGGTGTTCTTGACCGACTTGATACGCCGGCGTATGTCGCGCGTGCTGGGCATGAGAATTAAAAGCGTTTTCTGGTTTTAATACGATAGGCCGGCGCGGTTTCACGCATGAAACCAATCTGCTTTCGGCTTTCCGGCATTGGCGGCTGGACCAAATGCCGGATCGTTTCAAATAAACTCGTGATCGTCTCGTCATGTCCGCTAACACGGCCTTCCAATTCAGCCAGTTTTTGGGCTAATTCTTTGTGCGCGGACAATTGCTCACGCATCCATACAAAGGCGCGAACGACGTGGACACTGGCCTCAACCGCAGCCTTGCTGTTCAAGACGGTCGCCAGCATCAATGCGCCATGCTCGGTAAAAGCTGTGGGCAAATAACGGGTTCCACCATGCAAACTTGAGGTCGCAATTTGCGACCTCAAGTTTGTAAGTTCTTTAGCTGTAAGCTGAAAGGCAAAGTCTCGCGGGAACCGTTCAGCATTCCGGCGGAACTGTTCTTTCAACCGTTTGGTGGTCACGCCATAAATTCTGGCCAGATCAAAATCCAACATGACGCGTTGGCCGCGAATGAGGAAAATGCTTTCCTCAATCTGCCGCGCCGGCGTTATTTTGGTTTTGTAGCTCAACATGAAACTTAGTGGTACGTCGGCTTGAATTCAGTGATCGCCGCCTTCAGTTCCGCCGCGATGGCATCGCTGATGGCTTTCTCCGTGCGAATCTTCTTCAAGAGGTCGGCTTTGCGCGTCTCGAGGAAATCGGTGAGCTTGGCCTGGAAATCTTTGATTTTGTCCACCGCGACGTCGTCGAGGAAATTGTTCTGCACCGTCCAAAGGATCGCCGCCTGCACTTCAACCGGCATCGGGTTGTATTGGTTCTGCTTGAACAATTCAATGACGCGCTTGCCGCGCTCGAGCATGGCTTGCGTCTTGGCATCGAGGTCGGAGCCGAACTGGGCGAACGCCGCCAGTTCGCGGAACTGCGCCAGATCGCCTTTGATACGGCCGGCGACCTGTTTCATCGCCTTGATCTGCGCCGCAGAACCGACGCGGGAGACGGACAGACCGACCGAGATGGCCGGGCGCACGCCTTGATAGAACAAATCTGTTTCCAGATAAATCTGGCCGTCCGTGATCGAGATCACGTTCGTGGGGATGTACGCCGAAACGTCACCGGCTTGCGTTTCAATGATGGGCAGCGCCGTGAGCGAGCCGTTGCCGTACTTCTCGGAGACACGCGCGCTGCGTTCGAGCAGGCGGCTGTGCAGATAGAACACGTCACCCGGATATGCTTCACGACCGGAAGGGCGCTTGAGAACGAGAGACACCTGGCGATAAGCCACGGCGTGCTTGGAGAGATCATCAAAAATGATAAGGGCGTCCATGCCGTTATCCATGAACCATTCACCCATCGCCGCGCCAGCGAACGGCGCGAGATATTGGTTCGTCGCGGAATCGGACGCCGCCGCCACCACCACGATGGTATAGGCCATGGCCCCGGTTTTTTCCAAAATATCCAGCACACGCGCGATATTCGACTGTTTCTGGCCGATCGCGACGTAGATGTTGTAGATGGGGCGGAAATCTTTTTCGCCGGAAGTTTCGGCGGCTTTGTTGATGCGCGCCTGGTTGATCATGGTGTCCACGCCGATGGTGGTCTTGCCGGTGGAACGGTCGCCGATGATCAATTCGCGCTGGCCGCGGCCGATCGGGATCATCGCGTCAATAGACATGATGCCCGTCTGCACCGGCTGGCTCACGGATTTGCGTTTGATGATGCCGGGCGCGATCTTTTCAACAGGATAAAACGCCTCATTTTTGATGGCGCCTTTGCCGTCCACGGGTTGGCCGAGAGAATTGACAACGCGGCCCAGGAGACCTTTGCCCACGGGCACCTGCAACAATTTGCCGGTGGTGCGCACTTCAGCGCCTTCTTTGATCCCGGTGTAATCACCGAGGATGATGGCGCCGACTTCCGTTTCCTCAAGGTTGAGCGCAATACCCGTGACCCCGTTGCCGAAGTCCAACATCTCATTGAGCATCGTGTCGGTGAGGCCCTCGATCTTGGCCACGCCGTCGCCGATTTCGCGGACGGTCCCGACGTTTTGCTTGGCGGTCGCGATCTTTGCGCCGCTGATCTGTGCTTCGATTTCCTGTAATAGAGTGCTCATATAATTTCGTTAAAAGCTTTCTTCCAATTTCTCCAAACGCGTCTTCACGCTGCCGTCATAAAGGTCGCTGCCGACCTGGATGCGCAGGCCGCCGATGAGGGCGGAATTTTGGGTGAACGACACGTTCACACTGGCGCCGTATTTCTTTTTGATCTCGCCGGTCACTTCATTCTGCAGGTCGCCGGTCAGGACGTCCGCGCTCTCCACGCGGGCGGCCCGTTGTTCCAGGTCCAACTTCACCAACCGGTGCAGGCGCGCCAAAATCTCCACGTAACCGCGCGGCTTCTTCTGGGACAACAACGTCACCGCCTGGCGGACACGGTTCTCATCCAGCACACAATTGGACTGGCAACTGCGGAACAGTTGCCGGGCGTCGCGTTGTGCTTGTTTGGAAATTTTCATGTTTGATTTACCGCCCTGCGGCCAGGACGTTGGGTCTCAAATTCGTCAAGCCGCCAGTTGTTTCTCGGTTTCCTGCGCGAGCCGTTTCTGGTCGTCAGACGTAAGGACTTTGCCGGTGACCGCACCGGTCGTTTTGATGACCAACTGGCCGACTTCGCGCTTGAGTTCGCCCAGCATCTGGACGCGTTCCTGCGCCGCGGCTTCGCGGGCTTTGGAAACGATCTGTTCCGCGGAGGCGATGGCCTTTTGCGTCTCCACCTCGCGAACGCGGGCGGCGGCGGCACGGGCCTCGTCGATCAACTTGTTCGCCTTGTCTCCGGCGTCGGCCAGGATCTTCTGGCGTTCAGCCTCGGTGCGGGCGACGTCTCCCTTGATTTTTTCGGCGTTGGCGAGCGATTCAGCGATCTTGTCGCGGCGCGCCTGCAACATCTTGAAAATCGGCCCGTAGGCGAATTTCCAGAGCACAATGAACACCAGCGAAAAGCTGATCAACTGCGCGGCCAGCGATGGCCATTCGATTCCAAGTTCTTTCATAACCGGAATTGTTTAATTTATTTGACGACGAACCAGGCGATAACCGCCCAGCCTTCAGCCAGCGCCATGCCGATGAACATCCACAACAGGATGCGTCCGGTCATGCCGGGATTACGGCTCATCGCGATCAGTGCGCCTGCCGTGGCGCATCCGATACCGACAGAGGCGCCGGCCATGGCGATACCGGTCTTGATCAGGCCCAGGCCGTGACTGATGTCCGTGTTGGCTATTGTTGGAACTGCGTCTGCGAGCATGTGTGTCATATCTTCAGTGGTTGGTTGTTGTTGTAAATTATCTGCGGTTATCTTCTGTCAAAATCAATGGCTCTCCTCCTCCTGGTGCGAACACATCGTGCCGACGAAGGCCACCACCAGCAGGGCGAACACGAACGCCTGCACCAGGCAGACGAACGTCTCGTAAAAATAAATGATGATCGTGATCGCCAGCGTTCCCAGCCAGTGATTCAGGTGAAATCCCATCGCAAACATCGTTTGACCCGCAAAAATATTGCCAAAAAGACGCATGGCCAGCGCCACCGGACGCGCGAACAGGATGGAGACCGCCTCCATCAGGCCGATGAAGAGAAACAGCAGCATCATGATCGGATACACCGCTTTGCCGACCTTCATCTTCACACCGAACACATGCTTCGTGAATCCCCAAATGCCGTTGTAGCGCAATGCCCAGTACATGCTCACCACCAAAAAGACCAGAGTCATCGCCACGGTCAGGTTCGCATCAGTCGTTGGCGGGCGGAAAAACGGCAGGTCAATGTTTTCAACAGAACGGGGCATGACGCTGTTTTGAACCGGCGTCCCGTACCCAATGGTGTCCACCCCCGGAACCAGATCCACGTAATTGCACAGAGTGATGAAGATCAGGAACGTCGTCGCGTAGGGAAAAACCCAGCGGGCCACGCGTTCGTCCAGCACGTCCTTCATGAAGTTGTCCCAGCTCTCGACAATGAACTCGATAAAGTTTTGCATCCCGGACGGGATTTCCTTGAGATTATTCCACGTGCTCACCCGGACAACGATGATAATGATCACCGCAATGATCCAGGAACAAACGATGGAATTGGAGATGGGAAACGGTCCGATATAAAACAGCGCGGGCGGCGCTTGTGTCGGCAGAACTTCACCTTCCGCGGCATTGGCCGCCGGGGTCTGCGCTTCCGATGGCGTAGCCTGCTGAACAACAGGAGTTTGTGTCTGTGTTGGCGTTGGCGATTGCGCTTTCAACCCTGCCGCGCAAATCACGGCAATAAAAACGCCTACAAAAATTGTTTTGCAGAAATATCTCACTTCAAAATCGTTTCGGAAGACACGAATGACCGTTAGATAGCCTATTGTGCTTCCAGGAACGCAAAATTTGCCCCATCGTGAAAAATTTCACAAGCATTTTTTCGAAGAATTTTTGGAAAGAAAATCCCAGGACACCTAGCGGTGGTCGACAGACCACCGCACTTATTTAGTCACCGGCTTTCTGCCGAAAGCCGC
Organism: Verrucomicrobiia bacterium; assembly: GCA_036502245.1. Lineage (GTDB taxonomy): Bacteria > Verrucomicrobiota > Verrucomicrobiia > Limisphaerales > UBA11358 > UBA11358. Next base: position 8,523 of record DASXYX010000025.1, on the reverse strand, counting down.
TACATCACTTCGCGACTGCGGCTAAATCGGGAGCGCGACCGCCTGATCGCTGCGTTCGGCATCTCGCCGAATGCTAACCCGCAGTCAGCCACTCTTTCCCCAATTCCTTCGACTCCCTCTGCCGCCTTTGCCGTTTCAATTTTTTACTGTCAGGCCCGCGGTTTTTGCCATTTTCTGCTGGCGTTCATCAAGCGTTAGAAAATAATCCGCTCCCCATTCGATAGCCGCGGCGATATGAAACAGATCCGCACTCCGGCATCCGATGGATTCATTGTGCGCCGCCCCCAACTTTTCCGCCTCGCGCAACACCGTCACCCAGTCAATAGCCGTGTGGACAATTAAAGTTTCGTCCCGCAAGTCCGCTTCGATCTGTTTCAATTGCGCTTTGCCTTGATAAGAAGTAATCAGCCGATGATACACGGATAAACGGATGGCGTTGCGCGTTTCCAGTCGATGCCACGGCGTGAACGGCAGGGCGGCGCCATGCTGTTTCATAAATGTGGCGGCAGCGGACGAGCTTTGCTGCTGCAAATAAAGGGCGACTATAAAGCTGGAATCAGCGTAGGCTTTCAATAAGTCCCCCGGCTGTCATCCAAAATTTCTTTCATCGCCCGGTCGGAAATCACTTTTCTTCCAAAGACCTTTTGCAGGCGCGCACTGATGTCCGGCATTTTGACCCGGGCGTTTTTTTTGCGTGTTGCCGGCAACAACCGCGCAACCGTTTCACGACGCCGGGTGATGGTGACTTCCTCGCCGCTGGCCACCCATTCCAAAATCCGGCTGAAATCGTGACGCACGTCCCGAATAGAGGCCGTCTTCATGTGACACATTATGTGTCACAAATTATGTTTTGTCAATTCTCGCGGCTCCCTTCCCTGCTCTCTCAGTTTTCTCAAGCTCAATGCGTCATGCCGCTTGGCCAATCGCTTGCCGGACTAAAAATTCCGGCGCAGCCGCCAAATTAGAACCCCGACAGGGGTGATAAGCTGGTAGCCCCGGGCGAGCGAGTCTGCGAGCGCTGCCCGGGGTATATTGTCCAAAAACGATAGCCGCCATTTGCGAAGCCGCGCGAAGCGCGCGTCTCATCTGCGGCAATTGTTCACCAACCTTTCTTCGACCCCTCCGGCTCCCTCCCCTGCTCTCTCATTTTTCTCAAGCTCAACGCATCATGCCGCTTGGCCAGGCGCTGTCCAGATTCATCGCGCATCAATTCACAATGAAAAAATGCCGGCGCTTCCAAACCCAGGGCGCGATATAACAATATCTGTCGCGCCGTGCTCACTAATAAATCCGCACCACGCACCACTTCTGTGATTCTCATCGCCGCATCATCCACCACACATGCCAATTGATAAGCCGGAACATCATCCGGCCGCCATACCACGAAATCACCAAAGTCCTTTCCGGCCACAAATTTTTGCTCACCCAAATTTTCATCCCGGAAAGAAATCACCTCTCCGTCGGGCACACGAAAACGGAGCGACGTATTTTTCCCACCCGTCACTTGTTTCTCGCCACTTCTCTGACGGCACGTCCCCGGATAAACCGGCTCATCATCCTCCGCATGGGGCGCACTGGCGGCAGCCTGGATGTCTTTGCGCGAGCAGGTGCAGGGATAAATAAATCCTCCAGCGCGCAATTTCTCGAGCGCTTCCCGATAAAAACTCATCCGCTCACTTTGATTATATGGCGCGAATGGCCCGCCAATATCCGGCCCTTCGCACCATTCGAACCCGAACCAGCGCAAATCCTCATACATGGCGGTGACAAACTCCGGTTTGCAACGCACCCGATCCAGGTCTTCATTACGCAAAATCAATTGGCCGCCATTTTTCTTTGCGCGCTCTTGCGCCGCCCAAAATGTCCGGGCATGGCCGAGATGCAAATAGCCCGTCGGCGATGGCGCGAGCCGCCCGCGATAGCGTTTAGAACCGCTCATTTGGATTGCTCGCCAGCCATTCCGTCAAACCGGGAAGCGGTTTGGACAGGAGCTTTTGGACTTTGGAGATATTGAGCGAGGTATCAGGCGCACGAGACGGCCCGGGGAAATCTCTCGTTACTCCCGGCTCCATCTTCGCTTTCAGTTCCGGCGAACGTTGCGCCAGCAGTTGTCCCATCTGCCAGCGCGATAATTTCTCAGCACCAGCCACATGAAACAGCCCCGCACACCCTTTATTTGCCAGTTCCCAACCGGCGCGCGCGGTCTCCCCCGCAAAGACCGGGCAACGGAACTCGTCCGTGAACATCTTCATCATCCCCCGGCTTTGCAGGTCATGGCGTAATTGCTCGTTGAATCCGCGCCGCCCCGATTTCGATATGCCGCAATTGATGGAAGTGCGTATAACTATCGCCTTCGGATGTTTCAAAACAATCTGCTCAGCCGCAACTTTGGTTTCACCATAGAGAGATATAGGATTTACGGGATCGGTTTCGACGTAGCCGCCTTTCTTCCCATCGAAGACAAAATCCGTGGAAAGAAACACGAAGGGAATATCCACGGCCAAATCCACCAGAGTTTTCGTAGCATCCACATTGATGCGCCGGGCCAGCGCAGGATCTGCAAGCGCTCCGGATACAGTCGGAATGGCCGCGCAATGAATAACCAATTGTGGCCGGTCCTTTTTAAATTCACGTTCAACCGTTGAGAAATCCAGTAGATCAAATTGCTCGCGCGTCAATCCGCGCACTCGCCATTGCGATGCAAATTTCGCCGCCGTTTGGACGAAATAGTTCCCGATCAGCCCGTTCGCGCCGGTGATCCATGCCAATTTACTTGGTGCTTCCATTGACGCTCGAATTCGTTTGTGGCAATCGCCCGACCCACAGGCCGCTGCCCACATAATGCCATTCCAATTCCGGAATATTCGGCTGGCCGCCGCCACGAATGATCATCCGGTCCTGCGGACGCATCCGCTGCACCCACGGCTCAAGCGCGCGCGCATCATTCATGTTCCATTGGTACGTGCGGAGCACCTTCAAATCCTCCGGCTGCATCCAGCCCGATTCGAAGCCCAGGATATATTTCCAGTTGGCCGTCGGATTTTTGTAAAACGTCTCGAAGAAAACATCCATGTCGGAATTGTAAATGATCCCACCGTCGCCCGGCAGCCAACCGGCAGCGTCGGGATTATCGGGCGCATAATATTCCATAACCAGATTTTCCGTCCAACGGCTGTCGCGATCGCTGGTGAACGCCAGGAAAGTCCCGGCGGCAATGGCCAGCGTGATGAACAGGCGATTCAACGAATCAAATACGGTTTTGCTCTCGAAATGCGCCTGCAACTCCAGCGCGACCCAGACGATGAAAGCCGGCGTCCCGAAATCCCACCAGAACCGTTGCATCTTCAACCCCAACACCCAGCCGAGCGCCATCATCATGAAAACGGGATTGAGCAATGTGCGAACATTCCAACCAAACGCAAAGGCCCGCCATAACAGCAACGCGGCCACCGCCAGCACAGCCTCCGTCGCGCCATCGCCCGGACGCAATTCCGGTTCAAGCTGGCGGCTCACCACAAAATCCCCGAACACGCCAAACATGTGTCGGACCGATTGCAGCAAAAAGCCGATGGGATGGCCCGTCAACCCGCAACCAAGGATGCTGCCTCCAATCCAACAGGCGCCATAACAAAATGCCGAACGCCACAAGCCCGCGAACAAAATCGCCGCCGCCGGCAGGCAGAGCAAATACCATGAGCCATGGATCCACGCCGCCGCTGCAACGAGCAACGGCGTAAAGATGAGCACAGCCCGGCGCGGCCAATCCTTTCCCTGCCCCGACCATAGGAACAAAATCGTGATGAGAACAGCATCCGTCAGGATATATGGCCGTCCACGAGCAAATCGCGTCGTGCAGGCAGGAACAAACACCGCCGCTATCAATAGAGCCGTCATCCACGCTTCAGGCCTTCGGAACCACGGCACTCCACTCAACGTGACCAGCAACATGAGCGCCACGACGGAAAAAACGACCAGCGATTCCGCATCGCCATGATTCACGTCATGAACCCATTCCAGAATCTTTTGCCACCCCGGGCTGGGATCAATGGGAAATCCATCGCGCATGACGACAATGTCCTGCCAGGGTTTGTCCGCAATCGTCTTGGCGGCATGACGCAGGGCATCATCCATCGGCAAAAAATTATAGCCAATGATTTTGAAGGGAATGAACAAGACCGTGCAAACGACAACAATCCAGACGAGCAAAGGAATATAACGTTTGAGCTGGTTCATGTTCGACGGGGATATTCTTGCGGTTATCCCCCGCAAGAATCAAGACAAGGAACTGCACAAACTTGATCGCGGTAACCACTCGATTTGCCTGCGAACCACAAATTAACAATGTTGCAGTGGAATTTTTCACAACCCGTCGTATGGTGCATCAGGAACAAAAATAAGGAGTGCGAACCGGTCTTTTGCCAGTCCGCCTTGAAATTGTTGATATGACGGTGAATTTGAACATCGCTAATCCAAAAAGGCAGTTGCGACCGGCCAAATTTTTGGCCCACCGGCTAAAAAAGATTTGGCATCCAAGGCCCGAAACAGTCGGGGAGCAGCCTCAAAACATTCATATCCTCCTGGTGGAAGATCACGAGCCGACTCGTCTGGCCTTGACTCAATTGTTGCGTCACCGTCACTACCGTATAACTACCGCCGCCTCTTGTTCTGAAGCGCGTTTGAACATGACGAAATTTAAAGACTTTCAGATCCTTATTTCGGACATCGGCCTGCCGGACGGCACCGGCCATAGTTTGATGATCGAATTTCGCAAAAAATTCGCCGGCCAGGGGATCGCCCTCACCGGTTATGGAAAGGAACAGGACATCGCCCAAAGCGAGGCCGCGGGATTCACCACCCATCTGATTAAACCGATCCGGATGGAATCACTCGATACTGCATTAGCGGTCACATCGAAAGATTGGCACAGCAGGATATTCATCAAAAATGGAATGCCTCGAAACCCGGCTTGAAATTCAAGGTTGCTGTCACCCCCCATGTCTTCGTAGCAGTTGGCGTGAGCCTGCTCCAAATTTCATTCGTAAACCCGGGACAACGTGTCCTTTTGCCCATTTCACTATTAGCTCTTAACGACGATCCACAACCGTGAACCCTTCTTGCCAATTCATAACCGCAATGTTAATTTTCACATGTGAGTGCAGTTGAAATCATTGAAGAACTCCCAAAGTTGAGCGCTGAAGAACGCGCTGCCGTTCGCCGCCGGTTGCGGGAACTCGAAGAACGGGACGAATCGCTGTTCCTTCACGAATCCGCTGAAGTAATGTTTCAGGACATGGATAACCAGGAAGCCCGAAATGCGCGCCGCAAAACCCGGTGAAATCTGGATAGTGGACCTCGGCATGGCCGCCAAAGTTCGCCCCTGCCTCATTCTCACCCCTCCTCCAAAGGATGATGACCTGGATGTTTTCACTGTGATTGCCCATACGACCGCCCTTCGAGGCAGTCATTGGGAAATCCAGATTGAGAAACCTTTTCTCGATGTAGAAGGAGCTTTTGACGTCCAGCGCGTGGCAACCGTCGCGTCGGTAAAACTAGAACGCCGACTGGGTGAGTTATCTGCGACGGAATTGGAAAAAATCCTGGATTTGCTCGCTAAACGAATCGGCCTCTGAATTCAGACCTTCAAACAAGAAGCCCACTCAACTCTTCTTCCTCTGAACGAGGAACTGCCCAAACTTGATCGCCGTGACCACAGGATTGGCAAAGAGACAACTGATGATGAACATGCCAAAGGGGTCATGCGCCGGCGCATCCGCCGCAGCCTGCAGTTTCAATTTCGCCCATGCCGGCATAAATATCGCATAAACAAACATGAGGATAAACGTGCGGATGGCATTCTTGTACCATTCGCTGCTGGGACGAAATGATTCCGTGCCCGCCTTGGCCACGTTGCATAATGCGGATGCGATGATGAGCAGCATAAAACCGGCATGCGACTCGAATTTGATCGCCTGGAAGCTTAACACCCCCGTTGTCAGGCTGAGGATGAGCAGGATGGTCGGGACATTTTTTGGATTGAAGTATTTCATAAACGAGTTCCTTTCGTTAGAGGTCAATTGTTCTTTCACGGACGTTTTAAAGATGTCCGGCAGTGTGCGCAGCCAAAGTTTTATCAGCCCGGCATTCCCACCCGCCTGCCAGGCATCCCGGCATTGGTCCCGGAAAAGTTGCGCCATGGAATCTCCGAACGCGCGCCGGTGCGACTCCGGATACAGGCACAACACCCTCCGGTACATCTTCTCCGAGACCGATATGAGTTTTGAGGTTGGCATAAGGTCAAGCCTCTGCCCCCAATCCAAATTTGCGCGCGATACTCACCGTCCGGGAATAACGCGACACTTCCGCCCCCAACACCCGTTTGCCAAAGGGCGTCAACCGGTAATACCGCCGCCGTTCGTCATCCAATTTTGGATCCGGCCGTTCATCCGATTCCTCGATCAATTTAAGCGCCAGCAGGCGTTTGATCGTCCCGTACAGCGTACCCGGCCCCATTTTGATCTGCCCCTCAGTCGTTTCGTTCACGTGTTGCATGATGGAATAACCATGCCGCTCACCATCCGCCAGGGCCAGCAGCACGTGAAACACCGCCGGGGTCAGCGGGAGCAAATCTTCGGGCAACTGAGCATCAGTTGGCATATCAAATATATCTGTTACGGATACATTAGCTACGGATATAGTATCTGTCAACCGGGAAAATCAAAAAACTTTTAATCGACCAGGAGGGCATTCTTTGTTTTCAATCAACAGTGCGGGTCAAATCATTCTCATCCTCATTCTCCAATTGCTGATGCGGGTTCGCGTTTAACTGTAGGGCAGGCATCCTGCCTGCCAGTAGCGCAGCCGTCCCGGCTGCACTGGGTCACGCCCCTCTATTGTCCGTCTCCACTTTGAAATCCGCTTCATGTCCTTTGCGCTTTGTCCCGCTCACCCTCAACCTTCGGCAGAAAGCCGGTCAGCAAGCCGATCAATGGCAGAAACGCGCAGACCTGGAATACAAAAATGATGCTGGTTCGATCAGCCAATTCGCCCAGTACCGCCGAGCCGATGCCCGCCACGCCGAACGCCAGTCCAAAGAACAACCCGCTGATCAGCCCCACCCTGCCCGGCACAAGTTCCTGTCCAAAAACCAGGATGGCCGAAAAGGCCGACGCCAAAATGAAACCAATAATGACCGTCAGCACCGCAGTCCAAAAAAGGTCCACATGCGGCAACAACAAGGTGAATGGCGCCACCCCAAGGATGGATCCCCAGATGACATACTTGCGCCCGAAATGATCGCCCAACGGCCCGCCGATATACGTCCCTGCCGCCACGGCGAACAGGAACAGAAACAGATAAAGCTGGGACGATGCCACCGACACATGAAATTTCGTGATCAAATAAAACGTGTAATAACTGGAGATGCTGACCAGATAAACGTATTTGGAAAAAACGAGCGCCACGAGAATGGCCAGCGCGCGATACACGGTCTTGCGCGGAAGATTCGGAGCGCTAACCGGACGCGGACTTTTTTTCAATTCAGACAAATGGTTGTGGTACCACCCACCCACCTTGAACAGGATGATGATGGCCGCAATGGCCAGCACAGAAAACCACAGGATGCTCGTTTGGCCGTTGCGCGTGATGATGAGCGCGGCCAGCAATGGGCCGATGGAACTGCCCGTGTTGCCACCCACTTGAAAGAGCGATTGCGCGAACCCGTGGCGTCCGCCCGAAGCCAGCCGCGCGAGCCGCGAAGATTCCGGATGGAACACTGCCGACCCGATGCCCACCAAAGCCACGGAGACGAGCAGCCACGAAAACCGGTCCGCATACGCGAGCATGACCAGTCCTACCAACGTCAGCACCATTCCCGCCGCCAGCGAATAGGGCTTGGGCTTTTTATCGGTGTAAAAACCGACCGCCGGTTGCAGCAGCGATGCCACGCATTGGAACGTAAAAGTGATCATCCCGATCTGCGCGAAGCTCAGGTGAAACGATTCCTTCACCATGGGATAGATCGCAGGGATCAACGACTGGATGGTGTCGTTGAGCAAATGGCAAAAGGTGATCGCGAACAAAACAGGCATGACGGCCTGCTCCGCGTGGTCGCGGACGGCTGAAACTGTATTTTGCTCCTTGGACATAAAGGTAAAGCGTGAAGACAACGACGCCGACAGATGAAACCGATCAAGCGCCAATGCCGGTCAATCGACCAGCCGCTTCATCAGGTTGCCGTAGGCATCAATGCGGCGGTCGCGCAGGAAAGGCCAGTGCGTGCGAGTGACGTCCACCTTGGCCAGGTCCACGGGCACGATCAGGATCTCCTCTTTGCTGGTGGAAGCCTTCGCCAGGATTTCGCCAGACGTGCCGGCCACAAAGCTCTGCCCCCAAAATTCAATGCCGTCGCCGCCCACACCCCCGATCTTTTCCAGACCGATGCGGTTGGGCACCGCCACAAAACAGCCGTTGGCCACCGCATGGCTGCGCTGGATGGTTTCCCATGCGCCGTGTTGATTGGTCCCG
>DASXYX010000024.1:0-97765 GCA_036502245.1 Verrucomicrobiia bacterium | reverse complement strand
AAAGGCCATCCGAAGAAAAATGAGCATGGTCTGCCCATTATCGCCCCCGGTTCAAAAATCGGACTGGTGTACGGCCAGATGAACGAACCACCCGGAGCGCGTCTCCGCGTGGCGCTGTCCGCCCTCGCCGTGACGGAATATTTCCGTGATGAAAAGAACCAGGACGTGCTCCTGTTCGTTGATAACATTTTCCGTTTCTCGCAAGCCGGTTCGGAAGTGTCCGCGCTCCTGGGCCGTACGCCTAGCGCCGTGGGTTACCAACCGACCCTTGCCGCCGAAATGGGTGACTTGCAGGAACGCATCACGAGTACCAAGAAAGGCTCTATTACGTCGTTCCAGGCCGTTTACGTGCCTGCCGACGACTTGACCGACCCCGCGCCGGCCACCACTTTTGCGCATCTGGACGCCACGATCGTGTTGGAACGTTCCATCGCTGAGTTGGGTATTTATCCCGCCGTCGATCCGCTCTCGTCCAACTCCCGCGCTCTCGCGCCGGAGATCGTTGGGCAGGAACATTATGAAGTGGCGCGTGGCGTGCAGAAAGTGCTCCAGCGCTACAAGGACCTGCAGGACATCATCGCGATCCTGGGTATGGACGAGCTTTCGCCTGACGACAAGCTCACTGTGTATCGCGCGCGCAAGATCCAACGTTTCCTCAGCCAGCCGTTCTCGGTGGCCGAAGTTTTCACCGGCCGTCCCGGCAAGCAGGTGCCCGTGGCTGAAACCGTCCGCGGCTTCAAAGAAATCCTCGACGGCAAGCATGACGAAGTCGGCGAGCAGAATTTCTACATGAAGGGCGGCATCGAAGAGATCAAAGAATAATTGAAATGGCTGCGACCACTATAAAACTGGAGATCATCACGCCGGAGGCGAAAGTCTATTCCGACGACGTGGACATGGTCACGCTTACCGGCATTGACGGCGAGATGGGCATCCTGCCGCAGCACATGCCGTTGATGACGCAACTTGTGCCCGGCGAAATCATCGCTAAAAAGGGAAGTGAAACCATTTTCCTTGCCGTGGGTGACGGGTTTGTGCAGGTGACCGGCGACCGGATCGCGATCTTGTCCGACATGGCCATCAACGCCAAGGACATTGACGAAGCCAAAGCCGAAGAGGCCCGGCGCGCTGCCGAGGCGCGATTGGCGCAGAAGATCACCGACGAAGATGCCGCTCATATCCAGGGTCTGCTGATCCACGCCACGACGCAACTGAATATCAAACGTCGCCGGGCGAAATAGCCTTCCGCTATTTGTCGTTGATGTCGCCTTTCTCCGATTTGGGAGCTACGGCCATCAATACGCCGCTGGCGCAAACCCAAAGGCCGTACAATCCTGCCACGCCTGATATTCCCATCAATGTCGCGGAGATAGCGCCGATGCTGAGCATTGCAACCAATGTCACCACTGGGACGCACATCAGCCCGATGCCATAGAAGATCTTCCGGATACCATCCGCGCGTACTGTTGCCATTCTTTCCGCTGCTGCTGCGTTGATGATCTGCTGGGCTTCTTCAGTACTGAAGCCATTGACCCGCAGGTACACGATCACTTCCTGTTCGGGGTCGCCCCACATGATTTTTGCCTTTGCCTCATGCGCTGCCTGCTCGCGGCTCACCTGGCCGGGAAGCATCCTTGTTTGCGCGGGAGAAGAATGGGTAGGGGTTGCGGCGATGCGTGCCATCGGCGTCGGCGGTGGAGGCGGAGGCTTTGCCGCCAGCGTGGCCATGGGCAGGGGAACGTGCTGTTGTGAGATGATTTCGTTGGCGGCGGATGTGGCATCTGAGCCGCAGGCAGGGCAGGCCACCGGCGCGGGCATCTGTCCGTTCACCGGGTCAACGTCGAACGCAAAACGCTGGCCGCAACCGCATTCAATTTTGACGGGCATCATAAATTCTGAGATGGTTTAATGCCTGAACTTTGGGACAGTCCTGACCTTAAGACGATGTTCCTAAACTGTCCACGAAAAAACAGCGAAAGATTTTCACAGGGTACAGGCAAAAACGAAAGGCATCCGCACGTTCATCCTCTCCTCCAACCAGGTTGGAGGAGAGGAACGAGGAGAGGAGGTGTTTTAAAAAATGTGATGAGAGATTAAAATCCCCTCTCCTTGATCCTCTCCCCGCGCAAAGCGCAGGGAGAGGAAACAAATCGGATGCGCCCGGTTTTATGGATGGTCTTGGTGCGTTCGTGCGTTTTGGCCCGCCCCTACAGGGCGCAATATCGGAGGGGACTTTTTCCGAGGGCGTTGCCCTCGGCTACGATGGGTTGGCGCTTTCAGCGCGGAAGACAAAAGTAGCGCAGGGCACCGTGCGCAGGAACGAAAGGCATTGCAGATTCATCCTCTCCCCGAGCAGAGCGCAGGGAGAGGAAATAAATCGGATGCGTCTGTATTTTGAATAGTCCTGGCGATGCAGGCCAAAACGAAGCCAAAAACCAAAAGAATTGCTGCCTAACTCTCGATGACGTTGATTTCCACCGGTTCAACGTTGACGCCGTTTTTCTCCAGCCATTTGATGGCGGCCTTGATCTCATCGCGTTTGCCGTCCAGTTCCAGGCAAACGATGCCGATCTCATCTGTGACGCTCGCCTGGCGGATATTGGTGATGACTTTGAATTTGCGGCCGATCTCCCAGATGAACGGCTTCTTGATGAGCCGCGGGGGATACATCAACCACAAGCGTTGTTGTGCCGGGCCAGATGACTTTTTTGCGGGCGCACTCTTTTTGGAAGATTTTGGCATGGCGGATAAATTTATGATTTACGATTTTCGATTGAACGGTAAAACGAATTAAACATTCAACGATTCGACCGATTAACCGCCCGCGATCGCAGGAATGATGCTGATCTCGTCACCGTCTTTGAGGGGCGTCTCACGGTTTTTTAGGAAGCGGATGTCCTCTTCGTTGACATACACGTTCACGAAGCGGCGCACCTCGCCTTTTTCATCCACCAGGCGCTCGGCGATGCCGGGGTAGCGCGATTGGAGTTCGGTGATGGCGTCGCCGATGGTCGGCGCGTTCACTTCCACCAATTCTTCATTGTTGGTCAACTTGCGTAACGGTGTCGGAATCCTGACTTTCTTTGGCATAAGTTTGATAAGCTTAACCTGATTTGGGCCAAAATCAACCTGTGAAAATACTCCCAAGCCCACTAAATAAAAACTCTAAAACCCATAATGCTACCATTAGTGCACATGCAACGGCTGGTATATAATTTCGATACCGAAGGACAGCCATCAAAGCGAAAACTCCCCAGAAGACATTCGACAATAGGAATGCTAAACAAGCCAATGCGACCATGAAAGCGAGACCCAAACCATCAGTAAAATCTTCACTGGGTAGCAAAACAGCTTGTTCGCGAACGCCCTCAATAAATGCAAAGATAAAAACCAGCCCTATGAGATTCGCGCCTCCAAAAATGTAAAAATACGGTTTTTGGCAAAAAATTCTTTTGCGGATCAGTTTATCTAAGAATGATTCCATTATCGTACTGATTGGAGAATCGCGCCAATATTTTCAAAAATCAATTCAACAATCCCAGTTTTTAATTTGTTAGATCTCCGCCTCCGGAAACTTCTCCAAAATCTGCCGTTTCAAATCCTTTTCATCGCTCGGTTGATAACGCCGGCGGGGGATCATGCGCCGGACGGCGTCCAATAGTTCCATCCAATCTTCCAGGGGTGGTTCGGGTATCGCTTGCCAGGAAGTGAAACGTTTTTCGCGATGGAAAAATTTCCAATCGCGCCCAATGTGCTGGGCATAGACCTGGAGTTTTGTCCCTTCTTCGGTGACACGCTTCCAACTGATTTCGGCTTTGGGCATGAGATTAAGGCAGGTCTACGCTGGCGACGGCCATCGCGGCGATGCCTTCTTCGCGTCCGATGAAGCCCATTTTTTCGTTCGTGGTGGCTTTGATGCCGATCTTGCTAATAGGAATATTCAAGGCGGTGGCGATGCACAGTTTCATGTTATGGATGTGCGGGTAAATCTTTGGTTCCTGGGCCAATACGGTAGAGTCCACATTGATGATCTTTCCACCGCGTAGAGCGATCAAACGAGCGGCTTCTTCCAGGAAAATTTTGCTGGCCACATTTTTCCAGCGCGGGTCGATGTTGGGAAAGAAATGGCCGATGTCCGGCTCGCCCAGGGCGCCAAGGAGGGCGTCGCAGATGGCGTGCATGAGGGCGTCGGCGTCCGAATGGCCGTCGAGGCCCTTGGAATGGGGGATCTCCACGCCGCCGAGGACGAGTTTGCGTCCGGTGACGAGTTCGTGGACGTCATAGCCGATACCAACGTGAACCATGCCTGAGTGTAAAAATTATGGGCCGAAAAGCGAAGAAAATACTAAAAGCTTAGTTCAATAAAATCTCCCGGTTTGAGAGAAGCAATGGCAGAGGAGACTTTATCTGTATGTTTTTGGATTTCCAGCCAACTAGTCGTTGGTAGAACGAGGATTGCCAGTCGCCTGCCAGTAAGATTTTGTTGGTAACGAAGATTTTTATCAGTGGTGATGAAGGCTTCAAATGATTTTTCCGCTGCACTTAGCAGGTCACCATTATTTAATTCCGCCCACCCCATTTCGTAGGCCGTGGAAATTTCATGGCCTGGTAATTCACGGCGCAAGGGTGCAGGTGTGCCGTGATCGAAAAGAATTTTCATGCGGGCTTATGCCGCTGCCAAACTTTGGCTGGCATGTTCCAAAACCGCTTCAACCTGTTGACGGGAAACTCCGGGAAACCATTTAAGAAAATCATCCACCGTAGCGCCATCTTCCAAATTTTCAAATAGCGCGGCCACCGGCACCCGGGTGTTCTTAAACAGCCATGCGCCACTCACCTTTCCGGTGATTCTTTCAACCGCTTCGCATTTACTCCAATCCAGCATGACCAAACGATAACTTTGAATATTTGGCGCGGCAAGGGAGAAAAAGAAAACAGCCGGATAACAGGCATATCCGGCTGTTTGGGGGGAGAAACCAGCGTTTGTTGAAGACGCTGGCGATCGTTTAAATCGTCAGGCGGCCATTTTCATGGATTCGCTTTGGGTGGACGGATTGCACAGGTCCATCGCCAGTTTGTTCAATTTGGCATCGGCGGTCTTTTCTTCTGCAAGGATCTCATCGATCAGTTGCGCGGCTTCTTCCTTGCCGAGCAATTTGGCCCATTCACGCATGGCGCCATACGAGCCGATCTCATAGTGTTCGGCTTTTTGGCCGCCAAAAATCAATGCGGCATTGATGGTCGGGGACTTTTTATTGTCCGAGATCAGTTCTTCGGCTTCGTCAATGATGCCGAGGATCGCCGGGCAACGTTTGCTCTTGGGCTTTTGGCCAAAGATCGCAAAGACGTCTTCGAGCTTTTGCACATGCCCTTCGGTTTCCGTCAGGTGCGATTCAAAGGCGTTGCGCAATTGCTCATGCGTGGCCGTCTTGGCCATCTTTGGCAAAGCCTTCACCAACTGTTGTTCGGCGTAATACATGTCTGACAGCGCGTCCAAAAAGAGATTTTCCAAATTATTCATAGCGTTCTTCGTTAATGTTTCAGTTGTGACTTGTTAAGCAATGGGTATGCCGCCGGACAAAAACATGAAATCCCAACAAATGAGCGAAATGGAGAAGGGGGGAAGTCCAAAAAAATTGCATCGCGCATAGTTCGGATGGAATCCGAGTTGCAGGATGCAAAATCGGATCTTCTCCCCGAAAATATAAGAGGATTGGATTTGAAAATAAGAGCGTTTTTAAAGCCCGACCTCATCCTGACCTTCTCCTCCACCGGAGAAGGGACAGGTATCGGGAATTATTGCCTCAAGTGAAGACCATCCGTGAATCCAGCCATTCTAATGCGAAATGCAGCGGGACCGGTCTTCGCCTGGCTACGCCCCGGCAAGCGCCTGCGCTACGTTCCAGGGTTTTTAGCTCGCCTGGGGTAGCGTAAAAAAGAAGGTAGTGCCTTTGCCGGTCTCGCTTTTGGCCCAGGCTTCGCCGCCATGGCTCTGGACGATGTGTTTTACGATGGATAATCCGAGGCCCGTGCCGCCCTGATCGCGGGAACGGGCCTTGTCCACGCGGTAGAAGCGCTCGAAAATGCGATCCAGAGATTCCGCCGGTATTCCGGGACCGTCATCCTGCACAAAGATCTCCATTTTGCCATTATCCAGGCTGCGCCCGCCCACGGTGACATGCCCCTGCGAGCGTCCATACTTGATGGCATTGTCCACCAGGTTGGCGAATACCTGTTCCAGGCGATGCACGTCGCCGCTGGCCTTGAGATCCGGCAATTGGTTCACGAGGGCGACACTCTTATTGTCAGCCGGCGGTTTCAGATCGCTGAAAACCTTGTCGGTCAACGCCCGCAACTCGACGGATTGGATGTTCAATTTGATCTGGCCTGATTCAAGGGCCGAGATGGTGAGCAGGTCCTGGATCAACAGGTCCAGGCGTTGCGTGTTGCGCTCGATGATTTTCAGGAACCGCTCGGCGATCTCCGGTTGGTGCCGCGCGCCATCCAGCAGCGTTTCAACATAACCCTTAATGAGGGAGAGGGGAGTGCGCAATTCATGGCTGACGTTCGCGACGAACTCCTCGCGCGTGCGCTCCAACTGCTTGAGCCGGGTCAGGTCGTGGAATACCAGGATCGTGCCTTCACGTTCGCCGACGGAATTAAAGATCGCCGCCGCGTTGACCTGGAGCCAGCGCTCGTTCAATTCGGGCAACTTCAATTCGTAATCGAGGACCTGTTTTTCGGTTTCAACACGTTCGATCAATTCCTGGAGTTCATGCAGGCGCAACACTTCCATCACCGTTTTGCCGCGCAACTCGATCTTCAGGTCGAAGAGGTTTTTGAAGGCGCGATTGACGAGGTAAATCTTACGGTTGCGGTCCAGGAGGAGCAGGCCCTCGAGCATGGAATTGAAGAGGACCTGTTGCTGGGCCTTGGCATCCACGCTGGTTTGCTGCTGCCTGCGTTGGAAGTCCTCGATGTCCGCCTGGAGCTGGCGGTGCTGGCGCTGGAATTTTCCGCGCCAGATGAAATGGATGACGATGGCGCCGAGAACGGCGGCAAGGGCTAGAATCGGCCAAATCATTCAACAAACCGATACCCGACGCCGCGCACGGTGTCCAGATGCTTCGCTGCCGGGCCGAGTTTTTCGCGCAACCGGCGCATGTGCGTGTCCACGGTGCGTGTGTCGATCAGGCTGTCATATTCCCAGACGTCCCGCAGGAGGCTGTCGCGCGATTGCACACGGCCCGCGCGTTGGGCGAGAGTGGTCAGCAATTTAAATTCGGTTGCCGTCAATTCGATGGCTTTTCCTTTCCAACTGGCCACGTGCCGGGGCACATCGATGAGCAGGTCGCCATAGCGCAACTGGTCCTTGGTCTTTTCTTCGGCAGCGCCGCCCCGCGCGAGGATTTTCTTGATGCGCAGGAGCAATTCGCGGGGGCTGAAAGGTTTCGTCAGATAATCGTCCGCGCCCAATTCCAATCCGAGCACACGGTCGATCTCGGCGGCTTTGGCGGTGAGCATCAGGATGGGGGTCTTGGAGGTGGACGCTTCCAACCGGAGAGTCTTGCAGATCTCGAAGCCATCCATTTCCGGCAGCATCACATCCAGCAGGATCATGTCCGGCGTCTGCGAGCGCGCTTTTTTGAGCGCCTCCACGCCGTCGGTCGCCGTGCTGACGGCGTAACCTGCCTGCTTGAGATTGAACTCAACCAGTTCGACTGCTTCCGGTTCGTCATCAACAACCAAAATCTTCTGCTTCACGCTTCCCTGAATAGCAGGTTGCCCGCCGTCACACAATCTTCAAACGAGCGAAAAGCATGTGACGGATAGGTGACGGTTGTGTGACGGAAAAATCAGCCGAAATCCCTGAAAATCGAGGTGTTTTGTTACTTTGCCGCGTTCGAGCCATGCACGTTCATCCGGATGGAAAACAGTGAGTGGGTGGCGGTGATGAACAATGTCTTATGGTCTTTGCCGGCGAAGGCGACGTTCGCCGCCCAGGATTCCGGCACATCAATGTGGCTGATGAGTTTGCCGGACGGATTGAAGATGGACACGCCATTCGTCGGCCCCGGACCGGCGCACATGATGAGGTCGCCGTTTTCATCGATGGTCATGCCATCGGAACCGCGATCGCAAAAGAGCGTTTTGTTCGTCAGTGATCCATCCGGGAGAATATCAAAACGCCACGTCTGATTGTCGCTCAAGGCGGAGACGTAGAGCGTCTTGCCGTCCGGTGTGCCGGTGATGCCATTGGGATGGCCCATCGCTTCTGTAACTGGAAAAAGATTTTTTCGGTCGGGCGTGAGGTAATAAGTCTTTTGACCATCGAGGTCGCTGTTCTTGTGGTCCCACCACGTGCGCCGGTAAAATGGGTCGGTCATATAGATGCCGCCGCCGGGGGTGATCCAGACGTCGTTCGGGCCGTTCAAGTATTTGCCCTCGTAATTCGTCACCAGCACTGTCACGGTCTTGTCCGGCGCAATGGACCAAAGCTCGTTGCGTTCATCCGCGCAGGAAATGAGGTTTCCCTTGGCATCGAACATCATCCCGTTCGAATGACCCGAGGGTTGCATGAACGTGGAGAGTTTTCCATCCACGCTCCATTCCAGGATGCTATTGTTCGGTTGATCCACGAAGAAGAGGTTCCCGGCCTTGTCGCACGTTGGGCCTTCAGTGAAGGCAAAGCCGCCGGCCAGTTTTTGCAACGTGGCGCCCGGAGCGATTACATTTTGGGCATGGGCCGAAAACGCGATGAGCGCCGCCATTGCGACAATATGGAATAATCTTTTAGTGATGCCCGATGGTTTACGCTGGTTCCGGCTTTTGCACAAATCAAAAATTGAAGGGAAACCGCGAATGAACGTCAATAAACGCAAATTTAACCACGGATGAACACTGATGGACACGGATAACTCAATTGCAAAATGAAAGAGCAGCCGGAGTCCATGACAGCGAAACAGCAAAAGAGAGAAAACTGTCATGTTGCCTGGGAAAGATGGATGGCGAATGTTTGGCGGTTTATTCAGGGCGTCGCGGAGCTCCGCCCTCCGAAAGCAGGCGGGAGCCTCGCCCTGCCAACCATCCGTGTTTATCGGTGTTCATCCGTGGTTGATTGGTGTCTGCCGTTTGCATCTTGTTTTTGCGCGTGAATTGTCGCATTTTGAGAGGAGAAATATTGCACAAATGCAGTCCGGTCGAAAAAAGCTCTTTCGTTTTCTTGGCAATTGGGCCATCAACACCCTGGCGGTGGCGGTGTTGAAGCACCATATCAATTACCAGCATTGGAGCGACCTGCTGCTTGCCTCTTTGATCCTGGGCCTGCTCAATGCTTTCGTTCGCCCCATCCTGTTGTTATTGGCGTTGCCGTTGCTCATTTTCACGCTCGGTCTCTTCACCCTCGTGATCAATGCGTTGTTGCTTTTTTTCGTCGGCGTCCTGATGCAACCGAATTTTAGGGTGGACAGCTTTTGGTCGGCTTTTATCGGCGCCCTTATTATCAGCGTTGTATCCATTTTTCTGAATGCCATGACGGGCAATGCGCGGGTCACCGTCCGGCGCGGGCCGCCGCGTTCGCCTCCTCCGCCCAAGAAAAACGATGACGATGTGATCGATGTTTGATGCCGTCGCAAATCGTCAAAGGACCCGGTATGCCGCACTTAATGTCGGTATCCCCTTCGCATTAAAATCGCGTTCAAAATCCGTCAATATTCCTGCCAGTGTGTCCGGCGTTTCGATTTTCCTGAAATTCTTCGCCGCTCCAAACACTTCGGTCATCTGCGCGAAATAATCCGCGTCGTCCGTTCGTAAATAAACCGTGCCGTCCGGTAACAGCGCATTGTGCGCCAGGGCAGGGAACTCTTCATTGATCAGACGATATTTGTGGTGCCTTTTCTTTGGCCAGGGGTCGGGAAAATAAATATGGAGCGCCGATGCCGAATGCGCGGGCAAAAGATATTTCAGGAAATAAGACGATTCGATCCGCACTCCGCGAAGATTGGTCAATCCAGCGCGCCGCCCTTTACGATCAAGTTTAGCGATACGGCCCAACAAACGTTCCACGCCGATGAAATTCTTGCCGGGATTTCGCCGGGCGTATTCCACCAGGAAAGATGCGTCCCCGCAGCCGAGTTCGACTTCCAATGGCTGTGGTTTGGTAAATAACGCTGACAGATCCAATCGCTCCACGAGGAAGGGCAGGTCATAGACGAGATTTTCGGCGTTCGACATTTTGAAATTAACTGCGAATGAAGACAAAATATTAACCACGAAAGACACGAAAGACACGAAAACAAAACATCTGACACGAATTTCACGGATTGGCCACAGATTTTTAAATTGAGTCTGTCTTTGTTTCCTTTGTTTTCTTCTGTTCAAGATCCGTGTTTATCTGTGTCCATCCGTGGTTGTCTTTCATATCATCTTCTTATGGAAAATCCATCGCGCCCGGCCCGCATCCTGGTCATGTATTATTCCGAAAAGGGGAATACGAAACAGATGGCCGAACTGGTGGCTGAAGGCGCGCGCAGCGTGGCAGACACCGAAGTGCGTTTGAAATCGGTGGACGAAACCGCGGCGGATGATTTGGTCTGGTGCGATGGCATTGCGGTGGGTTCACCCACGCACATGGGGACGATTGCGTGGCAGATGAAGAAGTGGTGGGACACCATCGCGCAACCGCTTTGGTACAGCATCGAGGGAAAGATTGGGTGCGCGTTTTCCTCCAGTGGCGGTAGCGGCGGCGGCAGCGAACTCACCTGCCTCGCTTTGCAGATCGTTCTCATGAATTATGGCCTCCTGGTTTTTGGTATTCCCGATTACGTTGCGCCCGGGCAGACGTTGCATTACGGCGCGATCTGCGCCGGTAAACCGCGCAACGATGCTGAACGTGAAGCGTGCCGTCGGCTTGGTCGACGTCTCACCGAATGGGTGCAAACGTTTGTTTGTCATCGTTCCGAACATGACCCGCGCAAGGCGACGTATAAGAGGCTGTTTTGATTGAAAGCGGCAGAGGACTGCCGCACTCCAAGACGCAAGCGTTAGCGAAGGCCAAACCGAGTTTTGCGCCAGCTTTTGGAGTGCGGCAGTCCTCTGCCGCTTTGATGTTAACCAAGCCATTATCACGGCTTCGGCACACCCAAATTATTCTGCAACATCGAAACCATATCGTCAGCGTCATATAATTGGGGGATGACCCAGTGTGAGCCGAATACTAATTTGGGGACGGCGTTGTTGCCGTTCTGGATGGTGTTGCCATAGATGCGGATGGTGGTTTGCAGATATTGGCCGATCCACGGGTCGGCCATTGCGGCATTGAATTTCGCCTGGCCCACCAGTTCTATCGCTTTGGCCCGGACGGCGTCGAGAGTGCGCGGCTGCCATTGGTTGCCGGATTCAAACGAGAACATCCATTGGTCGAAGACAGGAAACGATTTTCGATTGGCTACCCATACTGCCAGTCCAATTCTGGCCACTTCGCAGGAGTCTTTGAATTCATCCACGTCCTGCGGGATGTATGGATTGCAATGGGTGTTCAAGGGCGTGGGGCACAGCACAAAGGCCAGTTTGCCGTGGTAACGGCGGATGACTTCATTGAGCATGAGATGCACCTGTTGGCAATGGGGACAGTTGTAATCAAATAGCAACAGAACGACATACGGGGCATCCGGCGAGCCAATCACCGGCGCGTCGTGGGAATCGATGGCGGGCAAAGTATCCTGCGACTCGCCGCCGCGATAAACGGCTGGGGGTGCGATGCGGACCTGACAAATGGCCATGATGCCGGCCAGAACCAGACCTAGTATGGTCAGGCCGATCGCCGGTAAACGACCGATGAGTCGGCCTGGATTTTTCGATGCGACATTGGTTGGATCGTTATCCGATTGCGCGGGTGCCTGCCAGAGCACCAAAGCCGCCAACAACAGGCCGGTGATGTGTGTGGCCATGCAGTAAGGACAGAAAGCTCCGACGACCCATTTCTGCAGGATGATGAACCACACGGCGCTCCCGGCGGCGGCTCCGGACAAAACCCGCATCGCGCGCCAGGCCAGCCGGCGGACCGGTGCGGTTGTGTTTGGGCCGATGAAAAAACTGGCGACCAGCATGGCCAGGTATGTTCCTTCCGCCAGACCGCTAACGGGCAACACGCCGCCCACCGATGACCATCGGCTGCTGAGCACCTGATCGCATGAACTGCCGCCGTTGCAGCCGATCACAGATCCACCCATGAGATAATGCCAACCGAGGTAACCACTCAACGCCAGAGCGAGCGCGCTCAAACCCGTCAAAGCCCAACGCCACCAGGGCCAGGGCCGTTGCGCGCGCGTCATTTTTGTTGGAGGAGACAAAGTCGCCGATGTCGTTATGCAGATGCGCTCACGGAGTTCTCGCGGTGTACTGGTTGGGTGCGCCGGGAGTGGGAAGGTCGCCGACGACCTGCGCGCCGGTGTCGTGCGCCCGGGTCAAGGCCGTGGTGAAGGCGATGCCGCTGCCGGAAACCTGCGCGCCTTCCGTGTGCGCATGACTGAGCGGCGTGGTGACGGTGATCGAGGCGGGACGATTGCGGCCACCGCCGCCAAAACGGGCGGGGGTGACGGAAGCGAGCGTTGCCGTCTCAAGGTTTGTGCCGGTATCAATGGTGATCGTCTGGCCCGCGCTAAAGCCCGTCGCGTTGCCAACGGGCACGACCGTCACGTCCGCCGCGATGTCACTGCGTACTGTAGTGCCACCTGCTGTGCCGACGGTGGCAATGACGGCGGTCTCGCGATCCGCGCCAGAATCAATGATGACCGTCTGGCCGGCGGCAAAGTCCACGCCGGAGACTTTGATGTTATTGGCTCCGACAGCCGAATCGAGCGACAGAGTGGCCGCAGCCTGCAAAAGGAAATCGCGGCAATTGCTGTCAGTATCGGCGCCGTCCGGAAAACGGCCCGCGCTCCGGTTCGGCATGTTGGGAGAGAAAGTGAACCGGCCTCCGTTTCTTGGCGCGGTTGGCGAAGGAACGAAACAGCCGTTTTGTCCGCCACCGGACGCAGCCTGATAACCTTCGGAAGCCCATGGGTCAACGACACCGCCATAGTTGAGACTGTCAACGACCAGGCCGGCGGCATCGCGCAATACCATGTTGCCCGCGTAGGGTGAGAGGGCCGGGCCTCCGAACCATTGGTTGGGCAGGCTCGATGCCTGGTAACCCGCAGTCGTGACCGCAGCGTCGCGCACGACAGCATTGATCGCATGATCACTGGTCAACGGACTGTCGAGGGTGATGCCGGTGCCGAGGGGTTGGAGGGGTTCGTTGCTCGAGTGAGGGAAAGCTGTTGCCGGTTGGAAGCTGATTCCCGTTCCGCGGTCGCTGAAAGGCATGTTGGATGCATGATTGAATTTCAGCGGGGCGGACAAATCGAGACCTGTGCCGGGATCGGCATCGCGGCCACGGCCCGCTGCTGTGCCGACATGTTTGACGGTGACGGTCTCGATGCCATGGCCAATGCTGGCGATATCCAATCGGATGGTGTCGCCGACGGAGATGTTGGCTGTGGAAGTCACTTTGATATTGGTGTTGCCGGCTTTCGCATCCGCAGCCAGGTAGGCTTGAGTGCCCGGCTTGCCAACCGCAGTGATCGTGGCCACTTCGTATTGCTCAGTGTCTTTTGCGACCGCCGGATAAGTGGCGCCGTAACCGAGAGCGATCTTTTCGCCGACCACAAAGTCAGCCACACCTGCGACGGGTACGTTGGTCGAGCCGGCAGGAATCGTGATGACCGGACCATCGGGCAGGGGCTGCCACAAGGTCGTGCCATTGCCTGCCGCCGTTCCAACGCTTGCGATCTTGTGGGTTTCCACGGCGGAGCCGGTATCGATTTGAACCGTATCGCCGACCGACATGCCGGTTTTGTTCCGGACATTGATGATGGTATCGCCCTTGTGCGCGGTTACTGCCAGTCCGGAATCGGAAAGGCCCAACAGATAGAAAGCGTGAGTCGCCAACGTCGTGCCGTTGGGAATCTTTATCGCCGAAAAGATGGCCTGCTGGGTTTGGTGTTGGGTCAGGCTCCAGCCGGAGATGTCAACGTCACTGCTACCGGCGTTGTAAAGTTCGATGAACGAGTCGGACAAATTGGATGGAAGACCGGCGCTGACCGCGAACTCATTGATCTTGATGGGACTGACATTGCGTACCTTCTCCGCCATTGTGCTGGATTGCGCCTGACCGGTCGTTGAGTCCGACCATGAAGCGTCGCCCACCAGATCACCGTTAAAGGCTTCAGTTCCTGACGTGACTTTGAAGGTCGCGCTCATACTTGCGCCCGGCGCAATGGGGTCAGTGAACATCTTTGACGTGTCGGTGCCGCCTGAAACCACGGAGGTCCAACCTGTGGGTACGGAAATGCTCAAATGGACTCCTGTCAGGGGCGCGCCGGTGATATTCTTGAACGTCACAGTGGTGTCCTGTGAAGAGCCCGGCGAGAATGTCTGGAGTCCCGGCGGCGTGTTGACTGTCGACGCGGGCGCCAGGCTGACTTGCTGCACGTCATACCGGGCAGCGACAATGTTGGCCTGCACCTGCTGGTCGGTGGCGTCGGATGGGAATGTGCCTGCGGCGGTCATCGCGCCTTCGTAGAAAGTGCCTTGCGAACCGTTGCTGTTGTCACCGCCATTGCCCAAAAGAATGGCTCCCTGTTTGCGCATGGGATCATAAGTGGCATTGACGCGCGGCCCATCGAACATGACTTTCAGCGCGCCGTTCTGCGCGTCTCCGCCCATGGAGGTCCAGTGATGCGCTTTACCTTTGGCGATGCCGGTCACGAACCGCGAGGTCATGTTCGGGAGGCTGCCGCAATATTTGGTTCCATCCTGGTTGACACAACCCACGAGATTGTTCTCCTGGTCGGTCATGACCCACGGGCCGGGCGCGGGGCCGTGATACCAGGAAGTGGCGTCGCCAAAATAGGCGGTTTCCATAGTGCCACTGCCATCATCATGGCTGTCCGTCTCGGCGTTGCCGTAATCGAAGCAGCAACCGCTGTTGAAGTGCTGGCCGTTGACGACCCAATATTGCCCCTCGGCCTGGTCATCCACAGCGGTGCCTTTGGCATCATCCTCGCGCAAGCCCATGCCGGGCGCGATGAAAACGCCATAGACCTTGTGGTCCATGATCGTGATTGGCGCCCAATCGGCAACGGGGACATTATCAAATCCGCCCAGGGCCGGGCCGCTAAATCCGCCGCGAGGCGGTTGGGTAAGGTTGTTGCCATTGCCGGACTGGTCATAAATGGTGGTGATCCAGCAATATGTATTCGCGCAGAAGGCATCTTGCGCGGCGGCATCGGCATAGCCGCCCGCATCCGGGACCGGCGATGTGATAGGTTGAACGACGCCAATGTCCAGGGTCTTGCCATCCGACTGGCGCATGACCTGGTACAACGGGCCATTGTAGGAGGCATACAATGCGCGGGTGGTGCTGTGGGCGGCGACGCAGGGAGTCTTCGCGGCGGCATAGATGTCACATGGGCCTTGCGGCCGGGGCGGAGCGGCTTTGGCTTCTTTCCCGGTTTGTTGCGCCACCAACATCATGGCGACAGGCAGGGTGAAGGCGAAGGCGAGGATGATCACGAAACTGATGCTTTTTTTCATATTGATAAACCGGAGATGCGACGGAAAGTGTATCTGCGATGCCATCGGCGGGAAGCAAAAATTTGATCGCGCCAGTTTGGGAGAATTTGAAAAATGGTCGGGGCGGTGAGATTTGAACTCACGACCTCTTGTACCCGAAACAAGCGCGCTAGCCAGGCTACGCTACGCCCCGACACTTGAGCCTGAGAGTGTGCCCTTGAATTGATCTAAAATCAATGATGAAATTGGCGATGTGCGCCAGGCGGTTTGGTAGAATCATTCGCGGCTTCTTTTCTTGCAACTTTTTCTGGTATATGGTGATAAATGTGGGAACGATTTGGCTGTGAAGTCCGCTTCCAACTTCTTCAGGACTGTGCTGCTGGTGCTGGCGTTACTCCTGGTAACCGCCCGCGCCGGCGCGCAAGCCGTTGCCCTTGGCGTCACGACTTCGAGCAGTTCCATCCAGGTCAGCAATCAGGTCACCTATACCATTGATGTCACCAACGTCAGCCTTGCCGCCGAGACCGTTTGGGTGACCAATAATTTTTCTGGCGCCTTGCCCATAGCATTTGTCAGCGCTGCAACCACCGGCACAGTGACGACCAATTCCAATTCCGTCACTTTTTTCCTCGGCTCGCTTCCGATAAATACATTTGAACAGGTGACACTCACCATGGAACCCGAGTCCACTGGAAGCCTGATTGACTCCGTGGTCGTAAATAGCGAGGTCAACGGCGAGGTTATTACCAACTCACTGACCAACGAACTTGTCTTTGTCACCGTTGGGAACACCAATCAAGCGGACCTGAGCACAGCCATCAGCGGATTCCCGCCAGTCGCTTACACGAACGATTGGGTGACGTACAACCTTTCTGTCACCAATGCCGGTCCTGCTGCCGCCACAGATGTCATCCTGACCAATGAATTTCCGACGAACGAGGTGGAGTTCCTCGCCGTCTCGCCGAGCAACGCAACACCCCAGGTCATCAACAGCAATTTTATTTTTAATCTCGGCACCCTGGCCGCCGGCGCGGTCACCAACTTTGAGTTAACCGTCGAACCAACCAATGTGGGTGTGTTTGCGTTCACAGCTTCCGTCGGCTCGACAACCCCAGACCCGAATCTCACCAACAACCTGTTTACCACCAATCTGACCGTGACCAATTTTCCCACGGCTACTTTGACCGCGACCATCAGCTCGACACAATCGTTTGATCATCTGACGGGCCGGGAAGAGCAGGTCATCACGCTGGCTAACAACGGGGCCACTACCGTTTCGGCCTCGCGGGTGATCGTCACCGGCTTGACCAATTGGCTCTCCAACGCCGTCGGCACGAACAATGGCAATCCGTACGTGCTCTATGATGCGCCGCTGGCGGCGGGCCAAAGTGTGAATCTGACGCTCCAGTTCTATCCGGATTACACGAGTTTTCTTTTTACTGGCAAACAATTAGAGCCTGTTGAAGTCGAGCCGGTTGATTTGTCTCTGCCGTCCATCGGCATCACCACGACCAATCTGAATTTCGTGCTTAAAACGAATCTTGATGCCACCCATTTTCTCGTCGAATTCAAGGCGATTACGAACCGCAATTATGCCATTGCCTATAGTGACGACATGACCAACTGGATCGCGGCGCAACCGCCGTTTTTTGTCTCTGCTAATTATGGTTTGTGGGTTGATTACGGGCCCCCTGAAACCCTGATCCATAGCAATTCAACCGTGCGCTGTTATCGCGTGTACATGTATCCGCAATCGCCATGACCTGATATGAATTTGCGATTTACGATTTACGATTTACGATTGAGTTCCCGTGAAAATGGGAAGTTCGAATCGCGTCGTTTTTCTTTGATTGAGAAATTTTGGGCACGGGGACTGGTATGCATCCTGTCTGGAGCAGCGTTGGGCATTCATGCGGCCGAATGGTCGCCTGTTCCGCCGCCATCACAAAGTCCATCGGCATCCACGTTATCAGGCGCGGCACAGGCGAACACATTCACGTCTGTTCAACCAGCGGCGCAACCGTCTGCATCGGAAAGCAGTAGCAACGATCAATCTGTTCCACAAGCTGTGCCGCAACCGCAACAACCTGTAGTTGCTACTCCGCCGCCCCAGCAAGCCGCTCTGGAATCGCCATCGCCTGCGCCTGCAACCCTGCCGCCTCAGCAAAGTGCTACCCCTGCTGTGAGTCAGAAGAAGCCGGCGACCTCTCAAAACAATTGGGTTGAGCGTGATTGGAAACTAAAGAAGATCGACACGAACTACGATTGGACGCGCCATTTCCGCCTCGGCATGCTCGCCGGTTTTAATATCAAAGCCAATATGAGCATGTCGGGCACCTTCAATTTTTCCAGTCCAGCCGGCCAGTACGATGACGGATACGTTTTGACGGATTCTCGCGGTGCGACGGGTGATGGCGTCGTGGGCACGGGCAATTTTGGATTTGATAACGCCTCCCAGGTCACTGGTGGAGGCTCGCAACTCTTGATGCACCAGGCCAACGGTTTCACGGCAAACAACACCGATGCCAGCGGCAATGATTCGCCTTATCTCGGGTTGGACCTGGCCTATGGTGATAGTTATTGGTATTGGGAACGCGCCAAGCTCGGTTGGGAATTCGGATTTGGGTTTCTCCCGATTGATATCAAGGAAACTGTTCCCGTATCGGTCAACCAAACAACGTATACATTCAGCAACATGGGTATTCCCCTCTCTTTGCTGCCAGCGGGCTATCAGGGGGGCTACAATGCCAGCGGCGACGGTGGCGCGGCTGTCAGTACTTCGAGTTCTGCTGGCACTCCCGAATCCATTGCGGGCACTACGGGAGAGAAGTTGAACGTCTTCCTCTATACTTTTCGTCTCGGCCCAACGCTCTACTGGAACCTGTGCCGTCCAGTGGGGCTGTATGTCGGTGGCGGGCCTGCGGTTGGGTTCGTTTCCGGTGACTTGAGTTCCAGCGGGGGCTTGAACCTGGCCGATGGCACGAGTGCGACTTATAATGCTTCACGCGTCAGCGGCATTGATCTGGTGTACGGCGGTTACGTGAATGCGACACTCGTTTATCATGCGGTCGAAGGCGGCGATTTTTACCTGGGCGCGCAGTACATGCCCATGAACGGCGCGAATTTCAGCGGCAACGGCATGAGCGCGCATTTGGATTTGAGCGGGCAGGTCTATGTGACCGCGGGCATCAACTGGCCGTTTTGATTTACGGATCCAATCTCACGCATTGTTCCAGGCGTTGCAGGTCTTCCTGATCAGCATCTGAATAAGCGGGCCAATAGGGGCCAATATAAATTTTTGGCGCTTTCCATTTCCAGTGTTCCACGTGACCGTCGGCAAAAGACAGATTGGCGCCCTGGGCATGCCGGTCAGCGGGAAGGTCCAGCCAATAATCGGACCAGAGATCGTTTGCTGCAAAAATGCCAAAGGTAGCGTCAAAAATGTCCTCTTCCTGAGTATCGATGAAGATAAAAAAATTACTGGGTGAGGGTTGAAGAATTTCGGTGTATTTGTGATACGTGTCCCCTTGGTCATCACAATTCGCATAGATACTCATGCAGTAACTGCGCGTGCGCAACAGATCCGGATAGCCTTCTACCGTGGATACGTCCGATGGGCAATGATAGATTGCCACCGATTGGTCGTAATGATATAGAAGGCCAATCTGGATATCAGCTGTGGTGGTGTCGTATGGCGCCAGGCCGGGACACCACGAATTCACATTTGTCACGATCGTTGGAGCATTCGTGCCAGATGGCTGAGTGACAATTCCACCGGCCCGGTTTGGGACCAGATAATCATCGAAGTCCGTCGAGTAAAGATGACAGCAGGTTTCCAACTGCTTGAGATTGTTGAGGCACTCGGTGTTTTGCGCCCGGCTTTTGGCCTGGCCCAATACCGGCAGCAGGAGCGCCGCCAGGATGCCGATGATGGCAATGACCACTAGCAGTTCAATCAACGTGAACGCGCCGGCCAACCTCCCGCTTTGTCTGCTGCCTGTCTTGCGGAATAACATGGTTTAACCTCAACTGCTGCACCGGACTCTGTGGTTTCGGGTGAACGAGGTTCACTGTAACCAATACACCTGCTTTAATGGGAATCAAAGGAAATATGTGCATGCAGATCGATTGGCAATGAGGAGATTGGATTTGAAAAGAGAGCGTTTTTAAAGCCCGTCCTCATCCTGGCCTTCTCCATCTTCAGTCTTCACTAAAGCTACGACCTGGCAAGGGAGAAGGAACAGCGAGAGGATGTGTCTGGATTTTTGAAGTGATTCCTCGACCGATTCAGGCTTTCGATTTTCAAACAAATTGACTTGGGAAAAGCCCTCTCCCCGGGGGAGAAGGTTGGGTGAGGGCGAGCTAAACCTGATGTTTCACTGTTTCCCTTTAACCAGCGCTTCCACGACGCTCGAATCTGCCAGCGTCGAAACATCGCCGATCTGGTCGGTTTGGTTTTCCGCGATCTTGCGCAGGATACGGCGCATGATTTTGCCCGAGCGGGTCTTGGGCAGGCCCGGCGCGAATTGGATCTTATCCGGCACGGCGATGGCCCCGATCTCTTTGCGCACGTGTTGCGCCAGTTCCTTTTTCAGATCGTCACTGTCGGCGACGCCGTCTTTCAACGTCACGAACGCATACAGCGCCTGGCCTTTGATATCGTGCGGCATGGGCGCAACCGCGGCTTCCGCTACTTTTGGGTGGCTCACCAGCGCGCTCTCCACCTCCGCCGTTCCGATGCGATGGCCCGATACATTGACCACGTCGTCCACGCGGCCCAGCAGCCAGTAGTCGCCATCGTCATCCACGCGGCAACCGTCGCCGGTGAAATACATGTCCTTGAACGTGGAGAAATAAGTGTTCACAAAACGGTCATGGTCGCCCCACGTGGTGCGCATGATGCCCGGCCACGGGCGTTTGATGCACAGTTTGCCGCCTTCATTCGGCGAGCATTCCGTGCCGTCGTCGCGCAACACCACCGGTTCGACGCCAAAGAATGGCTGGCTTGCGCTGCCGGGCTTCAACGTATGGACGCCGGGCAGGGGAGTGATCAGGTGCCCACCAGTCTCCGTCTGCCACCAGGTATCCACGATGGGACAACGCTCGTGGCCGACTTGTTTGTGATACCACATCCATGCTTCGGGATTGATCGGCTCGCCGACGGTGCCCAGCACGCGTAATGAGCTTAAATCATATTTCGCCGGCCATTCATTGCCCAGGCGGATCAACGCGCGGATGGCCGTCGGTGCCGTGTAGAACGAATTCACTTTGAATTTCTCCACGATTTTCCAGAAGCGTCCAGCGTCTGGAAATGTCGGCACGCCTTCGAACATCAGCGTGGTGGTGCCATTGCACAGCGGTCCATAAATCACATAGCTGTGTCCGGTGACCCATCCGATGTCCGCGGTGCAGAAATAGATGTCGCCCTCGTGGATGTCGAAAACATACTTGTGAGTCAGCGCATTCCACAACAGATACCCGGCAGTGCTGTGGACCACACCCTTCGGTTTGCCGGTGGAACCGGAAGTGTAGAGGATGAATAAATAATCCTCCGCATTCATTTTTTCGGGCGGGCAATCGGTGGAGGCCTTCGCCATCAGTTCGTGATACCAAACGTCGCGCCCGGCGACGATATTGCATGGCTCGTCGTTGCGTTTGATTACGACAACTTTTTGGATGCTCGGAGTTTGCGTGAGCGCGGTGTCGGCCAGTTGTTTGAGTGGCAGTGATTTTCCTGCGCGCAACGAAACGTTGGCCGTGATGAGCAGCTTGCATTCGGAATCGTTGATGCGCCCCGACAGTGAATCCGAACTGAATCCGCCGAACACCACCGAATGGATGGCCCCGATGCGCGCGCAGCCGAGCATGGCGACCGCGGCTTCGGGGATCATCGGCATGTAAATGGCCACGCGATCACCTTTTTTGATGCCAAGTGATTTCAAGACGTTTGCGAATTTGCAGACCTCGGCATGAAGTTCCGCGTAAGTGATGCGTTTGACGTCCTCCTCCGGTTCGCCCTGCCAGATGATGGCGGTCTGGTTCCCGCGAGTCTTCAAATGCCGGTCCAGGCAATTCGTCGTCAAATTCAACTCGCCGTCTTCAAACCACGTGTGTTTGATGATGCGTTTCTCCGTGTTCCACTCATATTTCCGCGCAATTGTTGGTTTTTTGAGCCATTCCAGCGTTTGCGCCTGCTCCAGCCAGAACGCCTCCGGCTCGCGGACGGAACGATTGTGAAGCTTTTTGAACTCTTCGGCGTTGATCAGGGCGCGCTTTTGAATTTCGAGGGAGGGAGGGAACTTGCGTTTTTCCTGCAACAACGAATCCGTGGAAATGATTTCTTTTTGCGTCAACATGGCATGAGTGCCACGCATTTCCGCAAAAACCGGACGTTCTGTCAATGACTGGCTGTTGTCATTTCACCAATTTTCTTGCGCAGAAACAGGAATCGATATGGTCATTCACCATGCCGGTGGCCTGCATGAAAGCGTAGCAGATGGTGGAACCCACGAAGCGGAACCCGCGCGACTTCAGGTCACGGCTCATGGCATCGGATTCGCTGGTATGGTCGGGCACGTTAGACATGCCGCGACGAGGATTCCGCAACGGTTTGCCGCCGACAAATTGCCAGATATAGCGGTCGAAACTTCCAAATTCCTCGCGAACCTTCAAGAACGCTTTGGCGTTCTCGATGGTGGCATGGATTTTGAGGCGGTTGCGCACGATGCCTGCATCTGCCATCAAGCGGGCAAAATCTTTGTTATCGAACTTCGCGATTTTGGCAGCGTTCCAGTTGGCGAAGGCCCGGCGGTAATTTTCGCGTTTGCGCAGGATAGTGATCCAGCTCAAGCCGGCTTGCGCGCCTTCCAGGTTGATCATCTCGAAGAGGTGGCGGTCGTCATGCGAGGGCACGCCCCATTCGTTATCGTGATAGGCGGTATAGAGAGGATCGTTACCGGCCCAGGGACAACGTTCTTTCACGGCGTTCATATTGTATTTCGTTGGAGCGTGTCAAAAAAAACTTATAGCCGCAGCCGGGACGCGCGCTTCGCGCGACTACGCATACAGCGGCTGTAGTAGAGACCTGATACCCAGGGCTGTGCTCGCAGACTCGCTTGCCCTGGGCTATTATCTGTCGCCCCTGCGGGGCTTTGATTTAGCGGCTGTGCCGGATATTTTTTTTGAGATCAAAGCCAATATAGGAGTTGATGCGCCTATAATGCTGAAACGCTTTCTCAACAGGGAAGGGTTTATTTCGGCGGCGCCAATTTTGCGCGCAGAATATGAATGAGCGCTTTGACCGTGAGTTCGATGAACAGGAAGGGTTTGGCGATGAAATCGTTGCCGCCGGCCATCATTGAACTGGTCCGGCTGTCGAAGTCGCTCAACGCCGTGACGAATACCACCGGAGTCTTTTTATATTGAGGCATCGCGCGGAGCTTGGCGCAAAGTTCGTAGCCGTTCATGACGGGCATGTCCACGTCCAGGAAAATCAAGTCGTAGTTCTTTTCCTGAACCAATTTGAGAGCGGTGTTCGCTTCTTCGGCATTGGTCGCCTGCAAATGCGCCTTCTCCAGGGCATAAACAATGGCGCGCCGGGAAATCGGCTCATCGTCCACTACCATGATGTTGGCTGCAGGAATCTCCTGCTTTTCAGGCGCGGTGCATTTCTCAAACAAAAATCCTAGAAAATCCACTCCCGCCGCGACGGTGCGCAGGGTTGAGGTGTTGATATTGGTGGGTTTTTCGTAAAGCTCCTTAAGCAACGCCTCGACCGCATCGGACATCTTGGAGACCACGTTCAAGCCGGCGATGCCGGCGTTTCCCGTCAAGGCATGAAGACGGCGATACAGATCGTAGATCTGTTTGAGTTGCGCCATCTCGCCTTCGGCTTTGATCAGGCTTTGCAGGCTTGCGCGAAGCGTGGCCAGCGTGGCGGGGAGGCTCTCGACGAATGATTTCTTCAGGTCGGCCTGGAAAACGGCGTCCTTGGCTCCTCCGTGGGCCAGGCGTTCTGCCTTCTTGTCCGGATTCGCATCGCCGGCTTTTTTCATTGTGCCGCTTTCGCCAATCGTTGCGCGGATCAGTTCAAGCACTTCTTTGGGCGAGCAACTGGCCTTGGAGAGACATTTGTTCGCGCCGGCTTTCCACGCCTCCTGGATCAGGTTGGTCAGGTACGTGTTCGAGAAAACGATGATCGGCATCTTGGCGAAATCCGCTTCGCCGCGCACTGCCTTGATGACATCCACGCCGGACATTTTGGGCAGCATCAGGTCCAGGATCAGGGCATCGGGCTTGAACATCCGCATCATCTTCAAACCGTTTTCGCCGTCCAGCGCAACTTCGGTCTGGTAGCCTTCCACCGCCAGTTTGTTGCGATAAACATTCGCGACGATTTGATTGTCTTCAATGATCAGGATTTTTTTCATGGATCAAGCTGCTATGCCGGCATTTTCAATGTGGGATTGGCCGACAGAAAATTTTGCACTTCTTTGAACTCCCGCTGCGCTTCCGTCAAAAATTGGTCCGCCCCGTCCACCGCGCCGGATTTGCCAAGCTTCTCCAGCTTGAGCATGACCGCGGCAAGGCGTTTCATCCCCAGGGTGGCGCTGGCGCCTTTGCAACTGTGGGCGACGTGTCCGATCGTTGAGGCATCTTTTGAACGCATGGCGTCTTCAATCTGTTTTAACTGTTGAGTGGTTTGTTTGTCAAACATTTCAATCAATTCCTTTGCCATGGCCGGGTCTCCGCCGCTCATGTCATTGAACCGGCTCAGGTCCACGGCGGGTTCTTCCGGCGACGCCGGGGCCGCCTGCGTTGTGGGTGCTGCGAGCGCCGTTGCCGCCGGGGCAGGGGCCGCATCGGGCGAGGCAGGCTGGACTGGCTGGACCTGCGGCGCCCATTTCTCGATGGCTCCGCGCACGTCCGCCGGGCGGATAGGTTTGGCCAGATAATCGTCCATGCCTGCTGCCAGGCATTTTTCCTTGTCCGTCTGCATCGCATGCGCGGTCATGGCGATGATCAGGATTCGCGCCCGATAATTGGGATTGGCGGAGGGATTTTTCTGGCGCTCGCGGATATTCCGGGTGGCTTCCAGTCCATCCATCTCCGGCATCATCACGTCCATGAACACCAAATCGTAATGTTCCCTGTCGAGCGCTTCGAGCGCCACCCGTCCATTGACCGCCAGGTCCGGCTTATATCCCAGTTGCTGCACGATGCGCGCGGCCACCTTCTGGTTGATCGAATTATCGTCCACCAACAGAATTTTTAGCGGGAGGCGTTCGGCAACCGATTGTGTGACCGGCGCCGGTGCCACAACGGGTTTTTCCTCAGTTTTCTTATTGCTGAACAGAGCCCGTTCGATTCCGGCAAGCAATTGAGTCGGTTTGACCGGCTTGGTGATGCCGTGCGCGAAAGCCACACCCGTATCACTGCCTTCGGCATGGGCGCCCAGGGGCGCCAGAAAAACCACGGGCAACATCGCCGCCCCCGGCAGTTTATGGATTTGCCCTGCCAGCGCTATGCCGTCGGTTCCGGGCATGTGCCAATCCACCACCGCGACGTCGAATGCTCCGCCTGACCGGACTTTTTCCAACGCCTGTTCCGCATTGTGGGCTGTTTGGGGAAGCATACCCCATTGCGATACGTGTTCAGCAAGCACCTGGGCTATCGTGGCGTTGTCGTCCACGATGAGGATCCGCAAATCTGCCAATTTCGGCTGGCGTTTGGTGAGTTCGGGGGCCGGGCCGGCTTCGGCCAGTAAAATTGAGGTGAATTGAAAAGTAGAACCATGGCCAAGCTCGCTATCCGCCCACATCCTTCCGCCCATCATTTCCACGAGGCGTTTGCTGATGGCCAATCCCAGGCCTGTTCCGCCGTAGTGCCGGGCCGTGGACTTCTCGGCCTGCATGAACGGCTGGAACAGCTTGGCGAGCTTTTCCGGTTTGATGCCGATGCCGCTGTCGCGCACTGAGAAATGCAAATTCAGTTGGTTGCGGCCCGGTGTTTCTGACGCCGAGGTGGATACCGATTTGACCTGCACATAAATCTCACCTCGATCGGTGAATTTGATGGCGTTGCTGAGCAGATTCACCAGCACCTGGCGCAACCGCAACGAATCGCCCTCAACGGTGGTGGGGATAGCGGAATCCACCTGGCAGACCATGTCGAGATTTTTTTCCGATGCTTTCGTGGCCAACAGGTCCAACGTTTCTTCCAGCCGCGTGCGCAAGTCGAATGGCCGCGAATCCAACTCCATTTTGCCCGCTTCGATCTTTGAGAAATCCAAAATATCGTTGATGATCGTCAGCAATGATTCGCTGCTTGTGTGGATGGTTTCGAGGTAACCGCGCTGTTCCGGCGTGAGCGGCGATTCCATCAGCAAACCGACCATGGCGATGACGCCGTTCATGGGAGTGCGGATCTCATGGCTCATCGCCGCCAAAAAGTCAGACTTGGCGCGCGCGCCGGACTCAGCCGCGAGCCGTGCTTCGTTCAATTCGCGCATCTTGTCGGCGGATTCATCGAAACGCCGCTTGGTCTGCAACACGGCATGGACGCGCGCCCGTAATTCGGCAGTGTCGAATGGTTTGCTGATGCAATCGTTTGCCCCGAGTTCAAAGGCGCGCAATTTGGAATCCTTGCCATCGACGAAAGCGATCACTGGAGTGGCCTGGGTGATGGGATCGTTTTTCAATTCCTGTGCAAAATCCGCATAACCGGCATCGAGCAAAACCAGGTCCGCGGGAAAGTCATGGAGCAGGCGCCGGGCCTCGGCGACGCTATTGGCAAAACAGGGGGTAGAATTCTCCTGCTGCAATATCGGCGAAAGCATTCCCAAAAACTTTGGGTCGCTGCCAACAAGCAAAATCTGAGGGGCGCCGTGGTTCATAAGGCTCATTCTCTCTTAAGCTTACTGCTCTGACACGCTCATTGAACATCATTTTCCCCTTAAGGCCAACTCGAATTTTTGATGACATCGAGGCACCCGACTTTCATACGTTCCTATTCGGCCTGTTTGGCATTATCCGCATGTCCTTTCCTCGCAATTGATTTGACACCTTAATAATTGTTTAGCTTACTTAAGTAATTCATGATTTTGATCCCCTCCCAGATGGGAAGGCATAACAAACGCGCCCTGCTGGAGCATTTGCGCCGCACTGGCACGGCTTCGCGCGCGGGCCTGGCCAAGTCCCTGGGCCTGAGCCAGCCTACCGTGGGCAAGATCGCGGATGAATTGCTCGAGTTGGGTGTTTTTGAAGAAATGGAACGTTTTCCCGCGGCCCGCACCAAATCCCGCGTGGGACGTCCGGCGCGGATGTTGCATTTGAACCGCTCTAAAGTCCGCTTCCTGGGCCTGCAACTTGGCGTGGAAACGACGCGACTGGTGCTTTTGCCTCTCGGCGCAACGGAGGAAGTGGAGTACGCTGCGCAGTTCAAAACCCCCGACAATGCCAAAAGTTGGACCCATCAGCTTCGCAATGCCGCCGCCGGCATCCCGCAAAAGTCTTTTTGGGGTGTCCTGGTCAGCGTTCCGGGGTTGGTGGACGAGCGCAGTGGCGATATTCTTTATTCCCCAAATGTCCATTGGACCGAAAAGATTGATATCGCGTCTCTCATCCAAAATATTTGGCGCGCCCCCGTGTTGCTCATCCAGGAGGAACGCGCCCTGGCATTGGGCCAATATGCTGTGGAACCGGATGATGGAGATTTTCTGCTCATTGATTTCGCCGAAGGCGTAGGCGGCGCGATCATGGTCGGCGGCAAGCTTTATACTCATCCGCTGCCTATCAGTGGCGAGTTGGGGCACACACCCGTGTCCGGCAATGACCGGCGTTGCGGATGCGGGGCCGTTGGCTGCCTGGAAACTTTGACTTCGACGCGTGGCCTGCTCAAAAGTTTCGCTGCCGCATCGCCTAAATCACCGCGCACATGGGAAGCGTTTTCCCAGTCGATCGCTTCCAACGATGTTGCTCCCTGGCTGGCGCAAACGCTCGATGCCACCGCGGCGGTCATCGCGGGGGCGTTGAATGTATTAGGCATCCGCAGCGTGGTTATTACCGGCAGCCCGGCTGAGTTACCGACGCCGGTTTTTACCCATCTCTCGGCAGCCATCGTCAAAGGGGCCTTGTGGGCGCGGTTTGGAGATATTAAGATCCGCACGGCGCCGCGCCGGCGCTACACCGGCCTGGTCGCCGCAGGTCTCGACCGCCTGGTTGTTCCCATGGATCACACTGAAGAAAAATTTCACTAAAACACCGTCATAAAATCTGAACTGAATGAATACACAAAAAATCACTCTTGGCGTCATTGTCGGCAATCGCGGTTTTTTCCCCGCGCACTTGTGCGATTCCGGCCGCAAACAAATCCTTGAAACGCTCGAAAAACTCGGCATCGAGGCCATCCTCCTGGACACCAAGGCCACTAAATTCGGCGCGGTGGAATCCATGGACGATGCGCAAAAGTGCGCGGAATTGTTCAAACAAAATGCCGGCAAAATCGATGGCATTCTGGTGACTCTGCCGAATTTTGGCGATGAACGCGGCGTGGCCAACGCGCTTCGCTGGGCCGGCCTGAGTGTCCCCGTGCTCGTCCATGCTTTCAACGACGATCCGAAAACCATGACGATCGCCCACCGGCGCGATTCGTTCTGCGGCAAGATGTCTGTCTGCAACAATCTCCGCCAATACGGCATCCCGTTCACTCTCACGCGCCTGCATACCTGCGGGCCGGACGATAAAAGTCTCCTGCAGGACCTCCAGGATTTCGTTGTTACCTGCCGGACGATCAAAGCATTGAAACATTTGCGCATCGGCGCGCTGGGGGCGCGGCCCACGGCCTTCAACACCGTTCGCTATTCGGAAAAATTGTTGGAAAAATCCGGCGTGAGCATCGAGACGCTCGATCTCTTCGAACTTTTCGGCTGGGTCAATAAGATGAAAGACGCCGACGCCGTGGTGGAGGCAAAGCTCCAGGCCATCCAGAAATATGTCGTCTCCAAATCCATCCCGCCCTCGGCCTTGTTGAAGATGGCCAAGTTCGGCGTGGCTGTGGATAAATGGATGAAAGAGACCCGCCTCAACGCCACGGCTATCCAGTGCTGGACGGCGATGGAAGAATTCTTCGGCGTCGTGCCCTGCACCCTGATGAGCATGATGAGCAATATGCTCATGAGCAGCGCCTGCGAAGTGGACATCATGGGCACCGTGGCCATGTACGCCATGGCCCAGGCCAGTGGCAAACCCAGCGCGCTCGTGGATTGGAACAACAACTATGGCGAAGACCCGGACAAAGGCATCATCTTCCATTGCAGCAACCTGCCCAAGGATCTCTTTGAGGAAAAGGGCGAAGGCGCGCCCGTCATGGACTACCAGGAGATCATCGCGGGCACTGTCGGCAAGGAAAACACCTACGGCACCATCGTGGGTCGCGTCAAAAAAGGCGGCTTCACCTACCTGCGCTGCAGCACGGATGATTACACCGGCAAAATCGTGGCCTACGTCGGCGAGGGCGAACTGACTGAAGACCCGCTCAAAACCTTTGGCGGCTATGGCGTGGTGAAGATCCCCAATTTCCAGAAACTCCTTCGCCACATCTGCGAGAACGGCTTCGAACATCACGTGGCGGTCAACCCATCGCGGGTTGCCGATGGTGTCAAAGAAGCACTCAGCAAATATCTTGGCTGGGACATTTATTATCACAACGCATAACGATACCGTGCTGAACTCTTTACGCCCGATGGCGGTCGGTCGATGAGCATCACGCCTGTGCGCCAGCAGGTAGAGGTATAAAAAAGGTTTTTAAACTGTATAAAAGGTTTATGTTTGACACCAAATGTTTATGGGTGTTACCTATGGTATATGACGCAGACAAAGATTTCCAAAGCATACCAGACTACGATTTCCGCTGAAGCCATCCGGATGCTGGGGCTGCGGCCCGGACAACGGGTGAACCAGGTCGTTGAGGGGAAGCGGCTCATTTTTGAGCCAGTTGAAGACGTGAATATGCTTGCCGGTTCTCTTGGGAAAGGCCGTGGAAAAATTGCTTCTGTGAAACAGATGAAGGCCGCCGCACGGAGGGGAATGGCAAAGGCCGGTACGGCCGGCCGGAAGGCTAAATGACGGCCGTCATTGCCATAGACGCGAATGTCATCGTCCGTTATCTGACCGGCGACGATAAAGCGCAGTCCGCGGCGGCGACAGAGTTATTTCGGGCGGCGCAATCCGGCAAGGTCCGGCTGGTGGTTCCTATTTCAGTGATTCAGGAAACGGTATATGTGCTGGAAAGCATTTATGATTTGGAGGCATCCCTGATCGCATCAAAATTGATCTCGTTATTTGCGATTGAGAATGTCCGTGCAGCGGATGGCGGATGGGTCCTTGAGGCGTTGCAGGCCTATCGCACAAAAAATTGTGATTTCGGGGACGCGTTATTATGCGCATATGCGCATGCGGAAAAATATGCTGTGGCAACCTTCGACAAGGAAATTCTCAAAAAACACACTGAAGTCAGATCCGGGACGCCGATGGATTGGTTGTCGGAAGTGGTCAAATCTCGCGGCGGGGAACAGGAGGGTTAAATTTTTGATGGTTGTATTGCGACCAGAATTGGCGATGTTTTACGGGTTGAAATTTGGTAGCATGAAACCAGTCAAATGAATACCGGCCCCGCCAGAATCATTGGATTTACATTGATAGAATTACTGGTGGTCATCGCGATCATCGGAATCCTGGCCGCGCTATTGTTGCCGGTGCTGGGCATGGCCAAAGCGCGAGGGCAGGCAACCCAGTGCCTGAATAATATGAAGCAGTTGGCCGCGGGTTGGGTCATTTACGCGGACGATAATGGTGAGCGGCTGGCATTAAATTGGGTGATTCGGACTCCCTGGTCCTCCGCTCCTGAATCATGGACGGCAGGCAATGAACAGACATTGGAGCAGGCAACCAATGTGACATATATCCAGAATGGACGATTGTTTCCCTACATCAAAACGCCGGCGGTGTATGTTTGTCCCTCTTTGATGGGCGTGGCGCCTGTCGGGGCGCCAGCCAATCAATTGGTGCGGTCGGTGTCTATGAGTGGGCGGATGGGCGGCGCATTGCCGGGGGACACGTCACCGGCAGGCCCCGTCTGGGACACATCGCAAATGTTTAGCGGCACGAATCCGCCGATACGGACGACTTCGGCCATCATCGGGCCATCGCCGGTCAATGCGCTGGTGTTCATCGATGAGAGTTTGAACACGGTGGATGATTGTTTTTTTGTCATCCAAATCGATCCGGCGACGAGCACCTGGCAAAATTCTCCCACGGCGCGGCATTCCAATGGCGCAACAATGTCGTTCGCGGACGGACACGCGGAATTGTGGCATTGGAGAGGTATCACCGGGGAACAGGACCCGAATGCCCCGGCGATCGGAGACGCGGATTTGCCACGATTGCAGGCGGCCATCGGGCAGTGGTAAATCTACCGTTTAGTGCTTAATTGATCGGGGTATTGATTTTAAGATTCCATTTTCATTACCACCAAATTCATGGTTCCAGATCGGACTCGATATAAAATTAATGTTCCATTTTCTGTTACACAGTAAAAAACGAGCCAACGTGGAAAGTCACGGACGCGCCACGAACGGATACCCGTCGGTTTCAAATCCTTCCGCTCGCGGCCAACACGAGGATTCTTATGGATGAATTGAATTGTCGCAAGGAGTGCAGTATACCAGCGTTCAGCCACATCCGTCCCGGCATTGTCTTTTAGCCAAGCCAACTCTTCCACCAGGTCCAACAGAAAACGCGGACGCTTGGCGATGTTCACTTTTTGCCTCTCAAAATACGGTCCCGAATGGCATCCATTTCTTTGCGGGTCAACGGTGTTTCAGGGCCACTGGCGATTGCTTCGTCAACCCATCGCTGATCACGTTTAGTGTTCAACGCGGCATCGATTTGAAATGTCCGTTCAAGACGACTCATGGCTTCCTGAGTAATGCTTCGGAAATTTGCGGCGGCTTCGTTTTTCAATTGCGCGTGCAATTCTATTGGAATGTCTTTTAATGTGATGCTTGGCATATACAAAACCATAATGCCACCATTTTGGTTTTGCAAGTCGATCAACCAATTTTTGGACCTCACTTCGTTATCCAACCGCCGCCGACGACCAAGTCATCCTGATAAAACACCGCCGCCTGGCCGGGAGTGATAGCGCGCTGCGCGGTGTGTAGCTTCACTTTTACCATACCATTGCCTTCAGGCATGATTGTGGCCGGGGTGCCGGGATGGTTGTAACGGATCTTGGCGGTGACTTCGACAGGGCTTTCCAATTTGTCAAACGGATGCCAATTGCAGTTAGTCGCAGTGAATTCATCGCGATCGAGGGCGGAATCATCGCCGACGATGACACGGTTGTTCTCCGCGTCAAGTTCGACGACATAGACGGGCTTGGGCGTGGTGATGCCGAGGCCTTTGCGTTGGCCGATGGTGTAAAACTCGATGCCGTCATGCTGTCCCAGGACCGCGCCGCGGACATCGACGATGTCGCCGCGATGTTTCTGGACGAGATTGGCGGATTGCAGGAAGCCGCCGTAATTATTGTCCGGCACGAAGCAGATCTCCATGCTTTCCTCCTTGTCGGCAGTCTTGAGGTTGCAGTGACGAGCCACTTCGCGGGTATCGCTCTTGGTCTTTTCGCCGAGCGGGAAAAGGGCGCGCGCGAGCTGGTCCTGGCGGAGCGAAAAGAGGAAGTAGCTTTGGTCTTTTCGTAAATCGCGCCCGCGCTTCAACAAATAGCGCGAGCCGTCCTCATTCTTTTCGATACGCGCGAAATGGCCGGTGGCGATGTAATCGGCGCCGAGTTGTCGCGCGCGGTCAATGAGGCGGCCAAACTTGAGATTTTGATTGCACATGACGCACGGATTGGGCGTGCGGCCGGCCTTGTATTCATCAGCGAAATACTGGATGACGTGTTTTTGGAACTCGTCTGCTTCGTCGATGAGGTAGTAGGGGATGCCGAGCGTGTGGCAGACGGAACGGGCGTCGGTGACGGCTTGCGGCCCGCAGCAACGATCTTCGGCGCGGTTCACGCAGTCCTGCGGCCAAAGTTTGAGGGTGATGCCGATGACCTCGTAGCCCTGTTCAAGCAAAAGCGCGGCCGTTGCGGAGGAATCGACTCCTCCGCTCATACCACAGACCACACGCGGGCGCTTTTGCGAATTCACAGCGGGACATTATACGATTAAAGTATAGTCTGTAAATTGCCTTATGTGACGGGCTTGATTTATAGTTTTAGGGCGGTTATCGTCCAATCATGCAATACCAAGTGGTAATGGTTGAATCTGAAGAGGGTTTTGCTGTTTCATGTCCTGCTTTGCCAGGCTGCCACAGTCAGGGAGCAACGCGGGAAGAGGCTCTGGCCAATATCCGCGAAGCTATCCAGCTTTGGCTTGAGGTGGCGGAAGAAGACGCAAAACGCGAAGCGGAAAATGAAGGGACGCGTTTTACCCGGGAAATGGTCACTATTTAATCGTGCCTAAGATTCCTGGGATAAATCAGCGAGACGCTATTCGCGTTTTTGAAAAGTTGGGGTATCACATTGCGCGACAGAGCGGACACATTGTAATGTCCAATGGTAAGCAACGGCTCGTCATTCCCCGGCATAATCCCATCAATGCTATCACCATGGGGTCAATCGCCAAAAGCGCCGGATTAGCGCCGGATGATTTCCGTAAATTGCTATAAAGACCGTTCGTAATTGTTCATGAAGGCACATTCAATCAGGGCTGGATTTCTTTTAGTTTGAAGAACATTTGCGGCGCGGGATTGGTGATGTTCACGTAGATGACGCCGTCCTGGGTGTTTGTTTCCTCAGAATAACCAAATTCGGCAAAGGGCTGCGACAGATTGGTGGTGGCTTCCAATATGTATCCGGCAGCGGAGAGCGGCCACGCCAACTCGATGCTGCCACTGGTGCTGGTAACGGTGACATTGGGAAGGATTTGCACCGGCGCGGTATTGGCAACAGGCACGACCGGAGCCGATGATGTGGCGGTATTTGGAATGATTTCCACGACACCATCCATTGGCGGGCCACCCGGGTCACGACGCCGACTGTTCCAGACTCTCCATTCATTGGCATGGGCATGGCCTGGATAATAAATGGCGACATAATCCTCACCCCGCGGTCCGGCGTTATTCGGTT
The DNA here is from genome assembly GCA_036502245.1 of Verrucomicrobiia bacterium. Taxonomy (GTDB): domain Bacteria; phylum Verrucomicrobiota; class Verrucomicrobiia; order Limisphaerales; family UBA11358; genus UBA11358. Next base: position 63,958 of record DASXYX010000024.1, on the reverse strand, counting down.
CATAAGGAGCCCAGTCGGTGTATGAGGCGGACTCGCCACCGGCCCAACTGAAATGAAAACGCTTGTCCAGGTCGTTCAGGCCGATCCACAACGATCGCCGGCAACCGCCGTAGTGCCCGAAAGTATCGAAGATCCAATCCTCCTCCGCCTGATTGCGAACGGTGGCCAGATGGCCGCCAAGTTGTTCGGCGAGTTTTTCGGCGCGCTGCCAATTTGTCGGCCGCAGGAGCATATAGGTGTGGTGATTTGCAGGGTTGACCACAGGCTTACTGTCCAGTTCATTCAAAGCGAGCGCTCGCTCGAAACTGATAATGGGATGCGGCGGGTTTGCGTCGAAGTTGGTGAACGTAAAGATCACTGACATGCCGGGTGCGTTGTAATTTCCAAACCCGAACCAGATGAGATAGGTCTGGCCATCCTTCAAACGATCGCCGGCGAGATGTTGTAAAATCAACCTGTTGGCGTTCATGGGCAGGAGTGGTTTTTCCCGCAGATAATCGCCTTTTGACGTGAAGTTATAATTTTCAAAACCTTCCATGGAACCGGTCTGAGGAACGATATACCATTCCTTTAAGTCACCGGGCAGGGCGAATCCCCAGACCAAATCTTCGTGATGAGCGCGCGCGGGTACCGTGAAACGAAAACCAAAAAACCGCTCGTGATTGATCACGACAGGATCAGCCAGTGGAAGAGTTTGAAAATCCAGTTGGCCGTCGGCATTCGTGCTGGGCGTGAACAATGGAAATTGGTCGAACGCCCTTTGCAACGCCGTATTCCGTTCTTTATCGTCCGAATTCAAGTTGTTCGTGAAGCCGGTGGCAATGGCCGTGTCGTTCGGGTCGGCTACGATTTGCGCGTTATCACCGTCGGCGACAACCGGGACGTCGGGTTTCTGTGTTTGAATATTGGTTTGATAGGGCGTCAAAGGACTGGCTGTCTGGCCGTTGTTGATCTGGGAAATGGCGACGGTCGCAGTTCCGGCGACGAGCAGAATGGCGCCCGCGATGCCCAGGGACAATTTAATTTTTGCGTAGGTCATAAGCTTGAGGGTCGTTTTCACAAGGGAGAGGGTGGATGCCGCAGTCGTCGATCCTTTGACGGTGGATGAAGCGATTGTGGCAATAAGCATTTCAGGCGCGAGTTGAAGGGAATTGGCGGAGATGGCTTCGGTGATCGTCGTGGCGGTGGAGCGGATTCCACGCTTTGTGAAAAATGTCCGGAGTTTTTCCAGGGCGCGCTCAACTCGCTTTTGCGCCGCGTCTTCATTCGTGCCCAATGCGGCGCCGACGTCGCGCAAATTTTTCCCTTCATAAAACCGCAGGAGGATTGCCCGGCGATCCTTTTCGCGCATGGCCGCCACCGCCTCGTCGAGCAACGGAGCGATTTGCTGCCAGGACGCATTCTCAGGTTCATTCAAAGCGGATTGCATAAAAGCCTCCTGTTCGCGATTCTGCCGCCGGATTTCGCTGCGCAACAAATTATTGGCCGTGAGACGAGTTGTTTGGAAGAGCCAACTGGAAAGCGCCTTTTCATGGCGCAGACCGGCGGCTTTGCGCGCGAGGATAATGAACGCCGCCTGGGTGATTTCCTCGGCCATCTGCGGGTGAGCGGTCTGGCGCAACGCAATGGAATAGACAAAATGGATGTGCCGCTTCACGAGAGCGGCAAAGGCATCATCCGATTTTTCTTCGATAAACTGCCTTAAGAGGGCGTTATCATCCATGGGCTGCATTCACCCATAAGTGTGCGCCAGCCGCGAAAATCCGACAGTTTATTTAAGATCATTACTGCTGAAAATCCGGGAGTGACAACTTTTTGTTTAATACGATGTTTTCGTGGGTCTCGGTTGACGTGATGCTTCCAGGAGGCAGCTTGGGAGCGGGTTTGCCGGTGACTTTTGCAGCGTGTTCGAGCGCAGCTTTTACAGCTTCTGGATCGGATATATTTTGTATTTGGCGAATCAAAAAATCTTTTTTGCCGATCCATAACGTTCTTGTTGTTCCACCGAGTGTATTAACGAAAACATAACAGTCCGTATCACCGGTTCTTGCATCTGTTTCCTGTTTTTCACCCGATACAGGCAGGCCCAGTTGATTACCCCAAGGAGTTTTGAAAAAGGTGCCCGGAATAGCCGGAACCTGCCCACCCGCGCCCCAAAGCCCGTCATTTCGCCGAAATACCTGGCCATTGTTCATCTGCATATAATCTCCGTCATTCCCTGACCAGGTCGTCTCTGAATTTGTGAAGCCCCCTGAAACCGATTCGGTATGAACACGATATAAATCCCGTCGTGCCAGTTTGATGGTAAAAAAGTTTGTCAGGGTCATGCCATTCACGGCGGAAACGACTTCTCCGTTGTCGCTGTAACTGGAAAGGGAGGTGTAGGCGTCTTGTGACTTTTGAATTATTTGTTGCGGCGTCAAGGAATCGCGAATTTGATCCGCATCGATTTGGGAAATTGCGACGGTCGCAGCTCCGGCAGTGAGCAGGATGGCGGCGGCGATGCCCAGGGATAGTTTAAGCTTTGCGTAAGTCATAATCTTAAGGGTTGATTTCACAAGGGTAAGGGTGGAGGCTGCGGCGGTTGACCCTTTGGCAACAGTGGCGGAGACAGTGACGACCAAGGCTTCGGGCGCGAATTGAATGGAATGATGGGAGATGTTTTCAGCGATGGATTCAGTGGTGGATGAGGCACCGCGTTTGGCGAAAAATTGCCGTAGTTTTTCCAGCGCGCGGCTTACGCGCATTTTGGCGGCGTCTTCGCTGGCGCCAAGGGTGGCGCCGACTTCGGCAAAATTGCGGTTCTCAAAATATCGCAGGACGAGGGCATCGTGGTCTTTTTGCCCAAGCTTGCGCATGGCGTCGTCGAGCAGGGGGGAAATCTGATGCCAGGTTTCATCGGGGGCGGGTTCGTTCAAAGTGGATTGCATATAAGCCTCCTGTTCACGGTGCTGGCGGCGCGTCTGGATTTTGAGAGCATTGGCGGCGGCATAGCGGGCAGTTCGGCAAAGCCAGCCGCTCAAAACGGTCTTATCGCCAAGCGACCCAGCTTTGCGCGCGAGAATGATGAAAACGGCCTGGGTGATCTCCTCGGCGAGATGGGCGTCCTGTGTTTGACGAAACGCCACGGAATAGACGAGATGAATATGCCGCCCAACAAGCGCGGCAAAGGCCGGTTCCGAACCGTTCCGGGCATATTCGCGCAGCAGCGCTAAATCGTCGTTCATTTACCCATATATTTACGCGGAATGGGAAAGGTAACAGGATATTTTAAAATTTAAAGAACTGGATCTCTCTTGCAAAACTTTGTGGGGAATCCGAGGCATGGATCATATTGAAAAGGAATTGGTCGTCACCGGGTTGTTGGAATTTGAGGCGATAGGGCGCGTTGGCTTCGGTGGCGCCGGGCCAAAAATCACCGCGAATGGTGCCCGGCGCCGCTTTGGATGGAAAAGTCGCGCCAATGGCTGTGCGGACTGTTTGGATGGCATTCGCACCGTGCAACTGGATGACCTGCACCGGGCCATGGGCCATGTATTTTGAGGTTCCCTCCAGGCACGGTGGGCGGCTGCCGATGGAGGGAAAATAAAATTCGCGCCATTTTGGTTCAGAAAGATTCTCGCTGCCCTGGAGGACACGTTCGGCGGTGACTTTTAGTCCCAGGGATTTTATGCGGTTGACGACTTGCGTGTCCAATTTGCGCCAGAAAGAGTCGGGTTTGAGGATGACCAGGGTATCTTCCGAATCGCTATTCGTCATAGCCCTTGAATGATGGGACTTATGCCGGGTAACTCAACTGAAATATGAGAGACTTACGCCGAAGGGAGAGGGAGTAAGAAATTATTTATGCGACCTGGAATGAACCGAGGGCTTATCAGGCGTTTTGCTGGTGGTATGCAAGACAAGCCATTGCATATCACGGTCATTGGGCGAAGTCAGCTTGGACCCGCCGGGAAGATGCTGGCTGACATCCATCGGCGGGTCGGTGGTTGGTTCGATCCAGTGATGATATTCGACATGGCCATCGGCGAAGGAGATGGATGAGCCGCGATCGTGATAGCACGAAGGATAATCGATGATGGCGTATTGCGATGCAGCGTCCACGGCGAACAAACCGTCATTGATGGAATCGGCGCGTTCATCCATGAAGACCCAGGCATCGCTTGGGCCGGGCGCGGTGATTTCCTGCAATTTCATGAAATAGCGAAAGCCCGGCAATTCCATCGCCCCCATGTAATTGTTCATGGACATGCTCCGCACCCGCGGCAACTTCTCACCTCCGATGGTCACCGTGCTCATATCCGCCGGACAGTGATAGACGGTCGGATTTTTGACATAGCCGCCGATGGAGCCAAATTGTGCATATTGAGGTCCGACAAGGAATTGAGTGTTGGTGCTTTGGGTCAGGTCCTGGCCTGCATCGCAATCCAGGTACATGTCTCCGGCGACCCAACCTGGATTTTCAGGAGTCTGGCCGGCGTTATCACCGGAAGAGTTGTAGGGTACATGATCGTTGGAATCGTTGGCATAAGTCAGCCAACCCAATTGGAGTTGACGTATGTTGTTCAGGCAATCGGCTTGCCAGGCCTTTTGTTTGGAGCGGTTCAGGACCGGGAGGAGCAGGGCGGCAAGGATAGCGATGATGGCAATGGTCACCAGCAATTCAATCAATGTGAAGGCTCCGGAACGTTTCATAATCACGACGGCCTGGATCGCTGCCAGAAATACGCTGAAATCCAGATCAAAGCGCCGAAGCTGAAGAGAACGCCAAAGGCGACACCCGCTTTGAATGCCAGTGAGCGTGGTACGGTAGTGACAGAGAAATTACCAAAGCGCGCGACGCCCGATACCCACGGTTCGAAGATATTGGCGTCAATCCAGATGTCCGCCGTTCGCGCTCTACGAGGGACGGGAATATTCTCGATAGTGCGTGTTTTGTAGTCGGCCATTTGTGAATCGGCGGTGTGCGCGCCGAGGGGCAGGACAATTTGGGAAATAAAATTGGTTCCGGTGGCATCGAAAAAGCGCAACTGCACGTAGATATTATTTCCTTTGGCTACGGGGCTCACAAGCTTATACGCGAAAGAAAATGTAAGGGACCTTGCGCCACTGGCGGCGGGTCCGAGCGAAAAGGGCGGGCAGCGCCAATCTCCATTGTTGCCTTTGCCGGCCACGGCATTGCTGATGCTGAAATCAAAGCTGCCGGTGGTCGGCGGGTCATCCCAATCCAGGGTAGTGACTCCTCCGCCATTGGCCCCGGTGAGCCAGTCCGAGCCGCCGCTGGAGTCGCCTGAATTTCCCGGGCCGAGATAAATCTGCCCCGCTACGGCAAACAAGGGTGTGGAAAACCAAACAAAGGCAATCATCCCCAGGAATTGTAGGATAGATCGGGAATTGAAATGAACGGATTGCATACAGCCGTTTTGTTTGACGGCGATTGTATGCCCCTGCTGTGGCCATGTCATTATCTTCCTCGTTATGTCCGCCATTATCAGACATGAGAAGGTAAATTATTTCACCTTTTCAACGACGAGCATTTTCACGGGCATGTTGGTGGGAACAAATATCAGGCCGAGTTGCTCGCGCAGGACTTTTTGCAGCGCGGTATGTTCCGGGTCCTGCGGGTCCTCCTGCCAGGTAATATCGATGCTATAATGTTTTGTGCTATGCGTCTCATCAATGATGGGCAGGGGGGAAGCCATTTGGAGACGATCCGCCATGCTGGAGATGGACCTGTTTTGCCACGATAATTCGATTTGGTTGCCATTCATGGTCATATCGCTGGTGGTTCCTGCCACCGGCGGGTGAAGGCCCGGCGCGTGAGGATTCTGCATTTCGAGCAGCACGACATCTTCGTTTCTCATTTCAGGATGCGCCACCAGTCCTAATTTTTTCTTCAATTGGTCCTGCAACGCTTCGCGGGATCCGTTCAGGAGACTGGCGATGTAATCGTATCTTTCGGGCGGCTGACCATCGGTGAAAACAATCCTGGCCTGCGGCCAATTGTAGGCATCGGCGACGATGTTGACGACTGATTGATCGATCCCGACGTATTTCCGGTCGGTCGATGCCGAATTGCCGCCTTTGGGGAAAATGGTCGGCAGGATGTCCACCGCCGGCGGCACTTTAGCCAGGCTCATTGAATTGATGTCCGGGTATCGCCAGAGATTTTCATGCAGCCGCACGGTTTGAATGTGCTTAACGGTTGCGGTAGTAGTTCCGGCCGCGAGCAGCACAATGACACCGGCGACAATGACGGTTTGAGTTTTGGACCATGCCATAATTTTTAGAGTTCCTTTGATGAGGGTTAGGGTTGAGGTTGAAACGGCTGTGCCTTTGACGACGGCTGCGGCGGTCACTGATTGGGCAACGGATGCGGGCACCACCTGAAGGGAATTAGCGGCGATAGCTCCTGCGACGGCTTCCGCCGTGGAACTCACGCCATGAGCGCTGAAAATTTTTCGCAGTTTATCCAGGGCGCGATTCACGCGTTTGCGGGCGGTTTCTTCGTTCATCCGCAACGCCGCGCCGATCTCCGCCGAAGTGCAATTTTCAAAGAAGCGCAGGACGAGGGCATTGCGATCGGTTTCGCCGAGGCTGCCCATGGCTTCATCGAGCAGCGGGGCAATTTTGTTCCAGTCGGCGAGTTCAGGGTCGGGTAGGATGGATTGCATATAGACCTCCTGTTCGCGGTGTGCGCGCCGGATTTCACCTTTCACAAAATTAGCCGCAGTCAGCCGCGCCGTCTGGTACAGCCAGCCGGAGAGGATGACGCGCGACGACAATGTGCCGGCTTTCTGCGCGAGAATGACAAACACGGCCTGGGCGATCTCCTCCGCGTGATGGGGATTGCTGGTGAACCGGAGCGCGGTGGAATAGACAAGGGCGATATACCGGCGTACCAGTTCGGAAAAAGCGGTTTCCGAACCGCTACGGGCAAAATCGGCGAGCAATTGATGGTCGTCCTGTTCTGGCATTTACCCCATGATGTCCATGAACCCCAAAACGGGACAAAGAAAATGTTTATTTCACCTTTTCGACGACGAGCATTCGGACGGGCATATTGGTGGAGACGAGTTCGAGGCCAAGTTGATCGGTGAGCAATGGATTTAGTTCGTCAATGTCCGGCAAAGGCATGCCACGCACGTCCTTGTCTTGTGTCCAGGTGAAAGAAAAATCGTAAGAATTGGTCAAACCCGTATCATCAACGACCGTTTGCTTGAGGTTGAATTGAAGCATATACATGAATGTGCTGACGGGTTGCTCGTGGTATTCATTGCCAACCGTGATACTCGTCGGACCTGCCTGATGGATGGATTTAACCGCTATGCCGCCCGGCATGCCATGGCTGGTTTTGAAACCGTGAACCCCGGCGGGAACAGGCCTCAGAAGCCAAACGTCTGTGTTTCGCATTTCAAACCGGCCAGTGACTCCAAGCTGTTTGGCGATGGCTTTTTGAAATTCACCGGCCCATTTCTCATTTTGAGGAAAATTTTGATGTTGAACCATGGGGCCGACCAATTTCGCCAGAAAATCATACCGGTTGGTCGGCAGACCGGAGATCGCAACGGTGTGCAGGTCATCCTGCTGGTAAGCAACTTCGGCCATTTCTTTGATCGGCTGGTCAATGCCCATAGCGCCTCTGCTGCCGTCTGCGCACCAACCGCCATTGGTATCACCTTCGAACCGGGTGGGCAGGATTGAGATCTGTGGCAAGGCTTTGTAGAAAACGCCGAAATCCGCCTGTCGGACCTGCCAGGTATAATATTTTCGGGCGTATTGGTGGTATTCAACATCTTTGACGGTTGCAGTGGTTCCGGCTGCCATCAGCAACACGATTGCGGTGGTTACGATGGTGGTTCGAGTTTTAGTCCATGCCATAAGTTTCAATGCTCCTTTGATGAGGGTTAAAGTTGATGCGGAACCGGCCGCGCCTTTGGCAACGGCTACGGCAGTCACAGATTTGGCCAGGGCGATGGGCGCGGCCTGAATGGAGTTGGCGGCGATGGTTTCGCCGATGGCGCCGGCGGTGGAATTGATTCCGCGCCGGGCGAGAAACTTACGGAGTTTCTCGAGGGCGCGGAGGATGCGCCGTTGCGCCGCCGCTTCGGTCATGTTTATCACCGTGGCGACTTCGCGCACGCTTTTACCTTTAAAAAAACGCAGGACCAGGGCATCGCGATCTGTTTTGCCGAGCCGCGCTATGGCTTCCTCCAACAATGGAGCCAGTTGGTTCCAAAGCAAGGGAGCATCGGTCTCATCCATGTTGGATCGCATAAAAGCCTCCTGTTCGCGGAATAGCCGCCGCCGTTCGGCGCGAAGCGCGCTTAAGGCGGTGAATCGTGTGGTTTCATAGAGCCAGCCATCCAGAACAACATTTGAACGCAGGAGAGCGGCTTTACGGGCAAGGATAATGAAGACCGCCTGGGTGATCTCTTCAGCCTGCGCCGGGTTGTTGACCTGGCGAAGGGCGGCGGAATAGACCAGGCCGATGTGCCGGCGCACTAATTCTGAAAAGGCGGCTTCCGAATTATGCCGGGCATAGCTGCGCAACAAGTCCGTGTCCTGAAAATCTTGCATTCATAGTATTATTGCCGCCATGACCGGACGGCAGACAACTATTTTTAAAGGTGACTTTGGGAATCATCCAGGCGGAGATCACTTCACTTTTTCGACGACGAGCATATCGATGGGCATATTGGTGGGAACCAGCACGAGACCGAGTTGCTCTCGCATGACCTTTTGCAGGGCGGTATGTTCTGGGTCCGCCAGGTCTTCGGTCCATTTGAGATCGACGTTATAATGTTTAGTGTCGTGAGTTTCATCGATGATCGGCATAGGCGAGCTGCCCTGGAGGAAAAAATCTATTGTAGAGATGGGTTCATTTGCCCAGGTGATTTTCATTCGATTCCCATTCCCGTTCATGTAGGAATAATTCCCCTTTGTCGGTGGGTGTAATCCGGGAGCGTTTGCATTGACTGTTACGAGCAGCAGGGCGTCTTCGTTTCTGGTTTCAGGATGTCCGACCCACCCCAATCTGTTCTTCAATTCGTCTTTCAAGGCTTCGCGGTTTCCTTGGGGGAGGGTGGCAACGAAATCGTATTTCTCCTGTGGTTGCTGGCCGCCGGGAAAAACCATCCGGGCTTGCGGCCAGTCATAGGCATAGTTGATGAGGTTGGCGACCGATTGGTCGATTCCGACACATTTAAGACTTCCGTATCCGGCTGAACAATTTCCTCCCTTCGGGAATATTGTCGGCGCGATCTCCAGTTTTGGCGGCAGTTTATCGACAGTGCCCGAATCGATGTTTGGATTTCGCCATGCATTGTCCGAAGTGTGCGCCTTTTCGATTTGTTTAACGGTTACGGTGGCAGTTCCGGCTGCGAAGAGCACAACCACGCCGGCGACAATCGCGGTTTGAGTTTTGGACCATGCCATAATTTTTAGAGTTCCTTTGATGAGGGTTAAGGTTGAGGTTGAAGCGGCGGCGCCTTTGACGACGGCCACGGCGGTAATGGATTTGGCGAGAACTGCGGGGGCGGCCTGGATGGAATTGGCCGCGATGGTTTCGCCGATGGCGGTGGTGGTGGAATCGACGCCGCGGCGGGCGAGAAATTTGCGGAGCTTCTCAAGGGCGCGGCTGACGCGTTTTTTGGCGGCGTCCTCGCTCAAGCCGAGGGCTGTGCCGATCTCCTGCAAGTTGCGGCCTTCAAAAAAGCGCAACACGACGGCGTTACGGTCTGTGTCATGCAAATGCGCCATGGCCTCGTCGAGGAAGGGAGAGAGTTTTTGCCATTCGGAATCGAGTTGCACGGAGTCATTGAGAGATTCCATATGGGCCTCCTGTTCGCGCCGCTCGCGACGGCGTTGGGTTTTGAGAGCGTCGGCGGCGACGAAGCGCGCGGTTTTGTAAAGCCAGCCGGACAAGACGGTTTTGGCGGGAAGCGACGAGGCTTTTCGCGCCAGGATGACAAAGACCGCCTGGGTGACGTCCTCGGCCAGGTGGGCATCGTTGACCTGCCGGATGGCTGCCGAATAGACAAGATTGACATGGCGCGTGACCAGTGTCTCAAAGGCCTGTTCGGAACGGCTGGCGGCGTATTTGCGTACCAGCGCGATGTCATCATTCATCATCCACTTAATAAATGGACACCGGCGGGAAAAGGAGACAATTAATTTTGCAGGTCAAACTGAATGAGATGGACTCCCGGTCAGCGGTCGTGTCCATATACGCGGTCGCCGCCGTCGGGCGTTAACGGAAAGCACCAGAGGCTATTTTTATTAGTATCCTTTGCCTCGCTGGTCCAATCGAGATCGCGGATATATCTCGAAGAACCATCGATGGCGGCCCAGGTGGCGCCATTTGCATGGCGCGCGGTGACTCCTTCCAACGGCCAGCTCGATCCATCATTGAACGCAAAAGCAATCCGGTCGTCCGCCTCCCAGAACAAGCAATCTCCGGCGTTCATCTGGGAAATTTTGACGGGCGGTGCGTTAGATCGATAGCCGGTTCGGAAGCCAATAACCGCTCCGTTCATTATGTAGCTGGAAAGCTGCTCCGCGCGGCTGGTGATTTTTCCATTCTTGTCCGGCGGATAGGATTCCGTGGGATTGTCCATGGGGCAGAGAAGAATTTTGCCGCCATGCAAGACGTTCCAAAGCAACCCCGCCTGTGCGTTAAAAGCGGCAGGACCGGAGGCGGAAGGATTAATTTCATAAAGCCAGCCGGGAGGAGTCGTTTTGTTGGGCATCGGCCTGCCATAGTCCCAATTGGGCCACGTCAGCGAATCGCGATTATCCGTAGTGTAAATATGAATAGCGGCCATTATCTGATGGAAATTACTGAGATCTGTCGTTTTGGCGCCATCGTTTTTAGCGTTGTTCAGGGCCGGCAGCAACAGCGCCGCCAGAATGACAATGATGGCGATGACGACGAGCAGTTCAATCAGGGTGAAAGCGCGGCGAGGGTTCACAAATCCGGTTCGGAATTGTTTACGTCCTGGGCAAAGTCCGGGGTGACTGGGGCGACGTGAAAATCGGCGAAGGTCACATCGGCCTTGCCATCGTGGCGAGAGGTCAGCAGGTCAGGTTCCGCCGGCATCCAGCGCCCGTCATCGATCACTGTTGCGCCCGTGGGATTGTCGCTGCCACCGGCGGAGGCGACTTCTTCGGCAAGCATGATTTTTCCGGCGGAATTGCGGACTGCGGCCAGCTTAAAAGGCAGGTTGCGATTTTTTGAAAAATTTGAGGACATTCCCATGGCAACGGCATTGCCGTTCGCATCGGTGCCTGGATCGAAACTGGTCAAACTGTAGCTGTACATGTAGGGGCCATTGGCCGGATCGTTCGCGCCCTCGGCAAACCGCGCGCTGTCGTCCCTATCCAACGGGCATCGGAAAAGACTGGCGCTGGTGTTGGCCAATGTGAGGACAATGGGACTTTGCTGGACCTGGGGATAAGCAGTATTGGTTCGCCAATAGATCCAATCAGAAGTCTGAAAACCATTGTGCTCGGAGGCCATGCCGGGAAAAGTATCGTGGTTGTCGTCAATATACATCCTCATGCCCGTGCCGAGTTGTTTCAGGTTGTTGATGCAGGCGGCCTGGGCGGCACGGCGCTTGGCCGCGCCCAGGACGGGCAGGAGCAACGCGGCGAGGATGCCGATGATGGCGATGACCACGAGCAGTTCGATCAATGTGAATCCACGTCTCATGCGGGGTTCGCATTGATGATGCAGGTTCATAAATCGGGTTGAGAATTGTTCACATCCTCCCCGAAATCCGGTGTCTCGGGATCGACGTGGAAATCAGCAAAGACCACATCGGCCTTGCCATCATGCCGCGAGGTCAAAATGTCCGGGTTCTGGGGCATCCAGCGTCCGTCATTGATGACCCCTGCGCCCGTGGGATTATCTCTGCCGCCCTCCGAGGCCACTTCTTCGGCGAGCATGATTTTGCCCGAAGGATTGCGAACCTGGTTCAACTTGAACGGGAGTGGCGGTGTCTGGGAAAAGTTTGAGGACATTCCCGGGCTGATAGTATTTCCATTGGCGTCGGTGGTGGGCAGATAGCTGGTCAGACTGTAACTGTACAAGTAGGGGCCGTCGGTGGGGTCGCTCTCGGCTATGGCGAAACGCGCGGTATCGTCCCTGTCCAGGGGGCAGCGGAACAGAGTGGCGCTGGTATTGGCCAGCGTGAGGACAATGGGACTTTGCTGGACCTGGGGAAAAGAGGAATTGGTGCGCCAATAGATCCAGTCAGATGTCTGGAAACCGCTGTGCTGGGAGGCCATGCCGGGAAAAGTATCGTGCGCATCATCAATATACATTCTCATGCCCAGGCCGAGTTGTTTTTGGTTATTGATGCAGGCGGCCTGGGCAGCGCGGCGTTTGGCTGCCCCCAGGACGGGCAGGAGCAACCCTGCCAGGATGCCGATGATGGCGATGACGACTAATAGTTCGATCAACGTGAATCCAGGCGGCGATGCCTTACGGTTGCTGGCTTGATTGGTCCGGTTTTGGTTCATTCGAGTTGCTGATAATATAATCGATTTTGACGCAAAATATTTATTTATGTTCAATGACAGGCCTTTATGCCCTTATACAGTATGTCCGCAAAATGGCAAAAGAGGACAATTGATTGCATCAGGGCGCCTTCTTTACAACGAGCATTGCGATCGGGGCCGTGTCCGGCTCCATTCCCAGCCCCCAATCGCTCAGGATTTTCGCCCCGAGATCTTTGCTGAACGTGCCGCCTTGCAACTGCTTTTCCAGTTGGGTGCTCCAGGCGACCGAGAAATCGTAGGAATTGGTGAGGCCGGTCTCGTCCACCACGGGGCTTCGGATGATCTGCTCAAGGCCGTTCATTATGGTTAACAGCCGCGTATGAGTGAAATAGAGGCGGCCATTCTTCATGTCTTCGTTCTCTTTTTCAATGTCCGGACTGAGCTTGAAGTTCTGCATCTGCGCCGTTGGATTTTCAATCTTCAATGCCATAACATCGACTTCGTTGGTTTCTACGTCGGCTACGAAACCGAGTTTGCTTCGGATGGCCGCTTGCAGGTGTTGCGAAATATCGCCGGGAGCGGTGACCAGGATGTCGTAATTTTGATTCGTAGGCGCGTTCCATGGCAACGTGATATGCGCCGGATCATGGCTGTAAGCCAGCGAAATCAGGGTATGAAAGGTGACATTGACGCCGACAATCCGTTCGCTTCCTTTAGTGGCATAAGCGATGCGATTTTGGGCGGTCCGGCTCTGCGCGGCAGAGTGGGTCGGACGCACCACAACGTATCCCGCAGGCACGGTCCTCAACCGGCTGGAACTGACGGCGAAGTATGTCTCACTGAGAGACGGAAAAAAGATCAATTTCACAGCGATAGCCGCCGCGATCAATACCGCGCTCACACTGCCCCATGCAATGATTTGAGTTTTGGTCATAAATTCCGTGTTTATGATATAAACACTGTTTTCTGATAACAGTTACAAAAATAAAGAAAGTTTATAAACGGGACAAGCCCGCCTTTAGAGAGACGGGTACCGGGCCGGAATTTGTCTATCACACCTATATGTGTCCGCCGAAGCGGGAACGGTGACAGTTATTTTGCCTTTTCGACGACAAGAACCTGGACCGGCTGTGTGTCCGGCGTCAATTGAAGGCCGAACTGGTTACGGATGATGTCATCGAGCTTGTTTTGCAAAGCTTTTCCCTGAAGTTTGGGATCCCAACTGGCATCCACGTCATAAGCGTTGGTCAGGCCCGTTTCATCAACCACCGGCTTGTGATCAAGTGTCCCGATCAGATGGGCGATATCAGCCATGGTATAGCCGTGTAGTTTGATGCTTCCGGCGTCCTCCAAAATGTTCGGCCCACCGCCGTCACTGATCTTGATGCCGGATGCGTTGGTGTTGCCATCTTTCATGACCAGGACATCCATATCGCGTGTCTCCGGATGAGCGACAATACCGAACTGTTTTTTGATCTCGGTGCGCAACGTCTCACGGGAGTTGCTGGGGGTGGTGAGGAGCATATCAAATCCGCCGCGTGGCAGCCGGGTATTAAAAACCATTTGTTCGGGGCTGAAGCCATACGCGGTTGAGAGGACTTCCTGAAAGCTGGCGTCCCGGCGCATAGCCCGGTCGTCAGGTCCCGTGCCGCCGATAAGGATCCAATCGCCCTGGTTCTGGTAGCGGGTTGGCCGGAGCAGCGCCACGTTTGGCAACGGCGCGTCATTGAGGTTCATCTTGTCCCAATGCGCGAGGTAATTTTCCACCTCGTACGCCTGGATTTTTTTGACGGTGACAACGGTCGCAGTGGTGGCTCCGATGACGAACAGGGCGGCTATGCCGGCGGTGAGGGTGGTATGTGCTTTGGTCCATGCCATAAGTTTCAATGCTCCTTTAAGGGTTAGGGTTGAAGATGCGGAATGAGTGGTTGCCAACGCGGTTTTGGTTGCGTGGCCTGCCAACGTAGCGGGCGCGACATGCATGGCCAGCGCAAAAAGCGGCGCATCGACCGCGAGAGCGGGCGTGGTGAAGCCGCGACATTGGAAAAAATGAGTAAGTTGTTCGAGGCAGCGGTTGACGCGTTTGCGCGCGGCGTCTTCGCTGATGTCCAGGGCCGAACCGACCTCCTGGTACGTCTGGCCCTCCATGAAACGCATGACCACCGCCGACCGGTCTGTTTCATGCAATTGCAGGAGCGCCTCGTCGAGCAGGGGAACCAGCGGCGACCACAGGGAATCGCCTTCCGCACGCGCCAGGTTGAGGTCCGCCGCCGTTTGCTCGCGCCGCCGCCGTCGCAACTCCGAGCGAACCCATTCGCGGGCTTTGTTCAGCGTGGTCTGGTAAAGCCAACCGGCGATCGTTGGGTGCGATTCCAATTTGCCCGACGATTGCGCCAGCGCCACAAAGACATTTTGCGCTATCTCCTCCGCGGCACCGGCATCGCCCACCTGCCGCAACGCGGTGGAGAACACCATGTTCAGGTGTTGTCGCACCAGGGCGGCGAATGCCGTTTCACTGCGCTGGGCATTGAATTCGGCGACCAACTGATTGTCAGGCTCAGGCATGGTTTCACAGGTATATTGCCGCTACGCCCGCAAACCGGAAATAATTTTTCCGATCACCCCGATGGAAAGAAATTGCGGGCCGAAATTTTCTGTCGTCCTGATACGCTGCCCGTAACCCCGGTCAGAGGGAGTGCAACGAAATCACTTTGACCCCCGAAGTGCGGAACACCGGCTTGCCCGGCGATTCGCTTGTAATGAATTCATTCGCGCCCAGCTTGATGGCGGACGCCAGGTTTAACGCATCGCCCGCTGACAAACCGTGTCGCGTGGCCAGTGCCAGCGCTGCTTTGCCCAGTGCTTCGCTGAATCGTTCGCAGGCGGAAGCTTCCGAAAAATGCGCCATGTAAAATTCCACTTCGGAATGGCGCTTCTCAAAGGCCGGTTTGGGAAGCAATTCCAATTGTACGTTTTCACAGGTGACAAAATCACGCGACGGGTCGGACAAAATTTCCTTGGCGGCCGCCGATCGGGGTGAATTTCCGCGCCAGGCCTGAAGCAAAACGCTGGAATCGAGCATCGTTTTCAATGGAACCTCCCGCGGCGCTCCTGCAGCTCACGGGCAATTCCCTCGTCATCCAATAATGGTCCGCGTTCGGCCGCGCCCTTGTCTAAAATGGCTTTGAGCCGGCGACCGCGCTCGCTGGTGGGTTGCCATTCCGACTGTCCCCGCTGGATTTTTTCCTCCAACGCTGCGATGATGAACCGGCTGCGTCCCTTATGTGCTCCAGGCAGCGCCTGGAAAACTCTCATCGGAACTTTCACACTTAACAATTTGGCGTTGGTCATACCGTTAGTATTACCGGTAGACAGATCCCTGTCAAATCCGCTATTCCACGTTGTCGAGGATGGGCATCCAAACCAACGCTTTCAGTGGCGCGATCATATCATCTTTTGGTAAAGCCACGACCAAAACCAGACGACCGCTCCCGTTACATACCATGCGGTCCGTACGCACAGGGCGATCAAGCCGATGAATTTGACCCGTTGCAGCCATCGCGTTTGTTGAAACAGGCTGAACAGGAGAAAGCCTGCATAAGTGCAAATGAGGAATGGAACATGATTTGTCATTCTTGCTTCTTAGTCCGTCCATGACGGATATGTTTCATCTTAATTGCCCTGGAGAAGTCTGTCCTTCTGGGACTGATACTCTGAAGGTGTGATTGCTCCGCTGTCTTCTGCCTTTTTTAGATCAATGAGTTGTTGGCCGAGAGTGGGTTTTTCGACGACGGTCTTGGATCCGCTGCCGAGAGACAAGTTGGGGCCTGCGCATCCGGTCAAAAGCAACGGGACTGAAACAATAGCCAATAGATGGATAAACGATTTATTCATATTTATTGTTATTAGAGTTAGTTCTGTCTTTCAAACACCAGCTTAAAACTGCCGCCACTTTGATTCCATGTGCCAACGAGTTTGCCGTTTTCGAGTTTTCCGTCATAACCTGGCGACACATCTCCGCCATACCCCGCGCCCGCCCATTTCCATTCCGCATGAACGTTCGGCGAAGAAAATTGAAAATCAGAAGCCGGTATCGGCGCGTCAAATCCGAATTGGTCCACGCTCGAAATCGTGGCGGAATAAGAACCATCCGGCAGTTTGGCAATATCGAGCGCCATGCGCATGGTCGCCTTGGATTTTGATACGGTCAGGATCCATGATCCTTTCCAATGTCCCTGCAAATCATCTTTCGAGGTGTATGTGTAATTCTTCTCCGCATCCTGCGCATGCTCGGCCTGATAATCGGCGCGCTTGATCCTGGCGGGGAGAGATTGGCCGCCTTGTACCCAGGTGCCCGAGATTTCCGTGTCGTCATCGTTGACCTGGCCGCGAAACACACCGGCGCCTGACGCCACCGCAAAAGTTGCCATGGGCCGCTTGTAAGTGACGATCAGCGGCTCCCCGTCCGCGCCTTCCATGGGGTTGTCACCCTCCGCCTGAAATGTTCCATCGGGTTCCTCGGCAATCTTCAGGTCCACTGGCACCGCATCAGGTCCGGCGCCTAATAGTCCTTTCCAATAACCCTGCAAATCGGAGCCGTGGCGTGGCGTGAAATCTTCTTCCATCAGCGGGTCGGGAACCTTGTCCGGTACGGTGGTGCGCGTCAACTGTACAGGGTCAGGTTGAATGAAATGAATATAATGGTCCCACCTCATCTGCCTGGCACTCGCATTTACTTTTAAATTCCACACATCCCGCACCGTCTGTTGGATCTGCAGCGATGGATAGTCATAAACAACACCGGCCATGGGAACGTTCTTTCGGCCCATCTCGATAAAGTCAGCGGTCGCTGAATAAACGCCGTATCTTTTGACCAGATGGATCACCACATGGGTTTTGGCCGACTCGCCGTTCACCACGCCGGGATAATAATCAACGAGCATGACCCCCTCCCACGCGCCCTGGATGTCCGGATAATGCGCCACCCGCACGGCGTGAACTATTTCCTTCGTGACAATAGCTGTGCCTCCGCCTCCTAAAAGCACCACGGCCGCGACCGCGATGGTGGATTTTGCTTTTGACCAGGCCATAATTTTCAATGCTCCTTTGATGAGGGTTAGGGTTGAGGCTGAGGCGGCGGCGCCTTTGGCAACTGCCACGGCGGCAACGGATTTGGCCATCGCTAGGGGCACCACCTGGACGGAATGGGCGGAAATGGTTTCGCCGATCGTTTCGGCGGAGGAATTGACCCCGCGCCTGGCGAAGAAGCTCCGAAGCTTTTCGAGCGCGCGATTGGCCCGTTTCTGGGCCGCCTGTTCGTTCAACCTCAACATTTGGCCGATTTCCTGCGCGGTTTTGTTCTCAAAATAGCGCATCGCCAGCACCGCGCGGTCGGTTGTGCCCAGGGAGGCCATGGCTTCGTCCAGGAGCGGGGCCAATTGCTCCCAGATCAGGGAATGGGGTTCATTGAGGGATTGCATATAAGCCTCGTGTTCACGTTGTGTGCGCCGGATGGCGGAGCGGATGTGGGCATTTGCGGCAAAGCGGGTGGCTCTGAGCAGCCAACCCGACAGCACAGTGGCGCGGGGCAACCTGCCGGCTTTCCTCGCCAAAATAATGAAGACGGCCTGGGTGATATCGTCTGCCAATTGGGCATCGCCCACCTGCCGCAATGCCGCGGAATACACCAACCCGATATGCCGTTCCACCAACGCGGTGAAAGCCGGTTCGGAGCCGGATTGGGCGTATTCGTGCAGTAAATCAATATCGGGCATCTGGAATTGCGTTTATTTACCCATAAACGCCCGCCGAAAACAAAACCGGACATAGAAATTTACGATTGGCGAAAGGCTTGATGGTAGGGCGCGCACTCCGTGCGCGCCGATGGCTAATATTGCGGCAGGCAGGGACTGCTCGCCCTGCCACAAGTTGAAATCAATATCGCCATACCAGTGCCGGTGCATCCTTTCCATTTTTCGTTTTACGAATTAATCTCATACTCCACATGGTCGGCCAAATTTCATCGAACTGCCGGAGGCGCCGGTCCACGGCCATTTAAAATCTTGCGGTAACACTTTTAGAGTGTTACTTTTTTGGCGTGAGCACAGTTACCGCAAAGCAATTGCATCAAGAGACCAGGGTGATTTTGAACCAGCTTGAGCGTGGTGAATCATTGCTCATTACCCGCAATGGCCGCGCCATCGCGCGAATCGAACCATTGACAGCCGCGGAAAAATTTGATTGGCATGAAGTCATGGATGAGGTCTGGAAAGCGCAAAAAAATGTCAGGGCTGCCGACCGCATGTCCAACCCGGTTCTTCAAGAGCGTCAAAGCCGCCGCCGATGAAAATTTACGCGGACACTTCCGCGCTGGTCGCATGGTTTAATCCAGTTGATGAATTTGCGCCGGTGGTGACTGCATGGTGTCGCGAACACTCGCCGGAATTTTTTTGGAATCCGCTGTTGCGCACGGAGCTGCGCCACAATCTTCGCCGGCTGTCTGGCAAATACGCCGCGATCGCCTGGCATGCCTATCGCGCCAGCGAAACAACCCAGCGGCTCAAACCAGGAATTCATCGTTTATCCGATCTGCTGGAATGGGGGGATGAGTTAAGCGCGCGACACGCCAAAAATTCCACCGCCGGCACGTGGGATTTTGTGCACATTGCTGTGGCGCAACGCGTGCGCGCCGAAATGTTTATCACCTGTGACGTCGCCCAGGCTGAACTGGCGGACACGGCTGGGTTGTCGCGAATTCAACTTTTCAAATAGTCTGACAAGTGGCCAAACCAAACTTCATCGAACTGCCGGATTGTGAACCGATCCCGATCTTGTACGAAGACCGGTCGGTGCTCGCCATCGACAAGCCGCGTGGCTGGATGCTGGTGCCGCATTCGTGGCAGAAGACATCCCGCAATCTACAGGCGGCCATTACGTCCTCCATCGCCGCTGGCGATTTCTGGGCGAGTTCGCGCGGGCTGAAATTCCTGAAGAATGTTCACCGCCTGGATGCCGATACGAGCGGCATTTTGTTGTTCGCGAAAAGCTACGGCGCCATCGAGGCGTTGTCGGACCTGTTCGAGAGCCGCAAGATGGAGAAAATCTATCTGGCGGTCGTCATTGGCGAGCCTAAACAAGCCGAATGGATGTGTGATTTCAAACTCGCGCCGGACCAACAACGGTTCCACAAAATGAAAGTCGATTCGCGTCATGGCAAGGATGCCACCACGTATTTCAAGATTTTGGAGACACACGGAAAGATTTCATTGGTCGAGGCCAAACCGGTGACTGGGCGCACCCACCAGATCCGTGTCCACCTCTCCGAATCCGGCCTGCCGGTTGTGGGTGACGAGATATATGGCAAGCCGAAAGGGGATTGGCCGCTGGGTTTGAGAGCGGTGCGATTGGCTTACACGGATCCGTATACAAAAAGACGCGTGGAGATCCACGCGCCTGTGAAAGCATTTCTGAAGGAGTACGGGTTTAAACTTTTATTTCAGCCGCCAGGCGGGAAATCTAACTCGCCCTCATCCTAACCTTCTCCCCCCAGGAGAAGGAACAGTAATCGGAACGGCTTTGATGGGAGCATAGGCACACCATCGCATCCAGTTTTTCTTACCGACGATATGGAGTTTTACTCCGCGTACTTGACGCTGCAGCCGTAGGGCTTCGTCTCCGAAACTTCAATCGGCTTGCCATCGATCAGGTCATTCACCGCTTCGCGCACGTAATTGCGGGCGGTTTTGGTGTCGTGGACGGGGTCGGGCATATTATCGATCGCGCCGTCATAAACGAGTGTGCCGCTTTTATCGACCACAAACATGTGCGGCGTGGTTTGCATGCCATAGAGATGGCCGACCGCGCCCGAGCTGTCATCGATCCATGCCGTGATGTCCATGTTTTCAGCGGTGACTTCCTTTTGCGCCTGGGCATCCGTGCGATGGCTGGAGTTGGCCGGGTTCACCGAATTGACCAGCAGCCAGACCACGCCTTTCGCGGCGAAATCCTTTTGCAGGTCCTGCATGGCGCCGGTGGCATATTGATGATGGCAGAAAGGACAATCGGAATTGTAGGATTCAAGGACGACGATCTTGCCTTTGTAATCGCTCAGATGAACGGTCTTGCCGTTGATGTCGGTGGCGGTGAAATCCGGCGCGGGCTTGCCGATATCGACGGCAAAAGCGGACGCAGCCAGCATGGTAGCAGCAAATAAAGCAATGGTCGTTTTCATAGTTTTAATCTCGTCTCAGTTTGGACACGTCGCTCTGCCGGGCGTTCAATCCGCCGCGCGGTCAAGGGCATCGGAGACAACCCTACTATAGCCGGAAGGCAATTGCAACGGGGAGGGCTGGGGCAGAACAATCGCCGGAGACGCGGGGTTTTTGGGGTAAACCAGCACCAACGGCACACCGGCGCTGCCATATTTGGCGATCTCATCGGTCATCGCCTGCGGCGTGCGCGTATAATCGGCGAGCAAGGTGACCGCGCCGATGGTTTTAAGTTTTGCGGCAATGGCGCTATTCTCCAGCGCGGGTTTGACGATGGCGTTGCAGGTGACGCACCAACGCGCCGTGAAATCCACAAGAATTGGTTTGCCGGCGGCATGGGCCTGTGCGACGGCGTCGGGCGACCAGGCCTGCCAATCGATTCCACCGCTGGATTCGAGAGCGGAGGTGGGAGTATCCGAAGGCATCTCGCGCCAATGCAATTGGCTCTCGAGCGCGTAAGCGTAGCCGCCGCCGAGCAATAAGAGAACAAGCACAAGCGCGATTCCTTTGCCACGGCGGCCACGTTGGATGAATTCACCGTAGATCCATGCCGCGAGGGAGAGGGTCACCAGAAAAACGCCCAGCCAGAAAACGCGCGAGCCGTAATCATCGGAGGCGACATTGAAAAGCCAGACGACGGTCGCCAGCATGGGAAAGCCCATGGCGACTTTGAAGTGCTGCATCCATGCGCCGGGTTTGGGCAGGAATTTTAGCAGTGCCGGATTGCAAGTGAGCAGGACATAAGGCGCGGCAAGTCCTAACCCGACGAATAGAAATATCAGGACGATAGTAACCGGGCTGTTCTGCGAGAAGGCGAAGCCGAGCGCGGTGGCCAGTACTGGCGCGGTGCAAGGAGTGGCCAATGCCGTGGCCAGCACGCCATTGAAAAAGGCGCCGGATGCTCCGTGCCGCGATGCGAGTTTGCCAGCAGTATCCATCACCGCGCCGCCGGGCACGACTTCGAATACGCCGAAAAGATTCAATGATACGAGTGTGACGAGAATAGTGAGGCACACGACGAAGACTGGATTGCCGAATTGCATTCCCCATCCGGCGCGATGGCCCGCCGCCTCGACGCCGATGACGATACCCGCCAACACGAGGAAGGAAACCAGCACGCCAATACCATAGAGAAATCCCAAATTGCGCACACGACGCGGTTCGCTCCGTGCTTCGCTGACAAAACCGAGAATCTTCAATGCAATCACCGGCAGCACACACGGCATGATGTTGAGGATCAATCCACCAATAAATGCGTAAAGAAGCATCAAGGGGAGGGCTGGTATCCCACCGGGTTGGTGGGGCGAGACTCCGTCGAGCCCTGAATTTCCCGCACCGCCGGAAGCTCCGCGAGCTTCAGAAGCGCCGCTCGATGGAGGGGTATCACTTACCGGCACCTCCACAACAAAGCCGGCACGAACGTCGGTATTGATATAATTATATACAACAACGCCCGAAATATTTTTTGGCCAGTCGCCGGAATATTTTTTCACCGTTTTGCGCAACTCAAAATCAACGCCACTATCCCGGATGGTTTCCGTTGCCGGCTGGACGTCATAGTTGTCACTGCTATCCGGGAAAAAATCAAAATTAGTCGGCAACGCTCCGCTGATCGCCAACATTTGACCGGCAATAAGCAATGGGCGTGTGTCGCCGTCAGCCGGTTTCTCCCACGATATTTTTACAGACCAATTATTATTGGTTTGCGGCGTTTTTTGTTTCCACGATTCAATCGCGGACGCGTCGGCAGAAGTTTTTGTCTCACTGCCGATGGCCAGGGTCGCTGTGACATCCTGGTTGGCGGGGATGCAAACATCTTTGCATTCCAACCAGCTCGCGTTGGCTTTGAGAGTGAGTGGGCCAGGCTGCGCATTGGATGCAATCGTCAACGGCACGAGGAGCATCGTTTCATTTTCGTAGCCATAGGTCATGACTTCGACGGGCGGGATCTTTTCGGGCAACGGCCATTCGACATCACCGGCAGCGACGCCCGGCGGAAGTTGCCAGGTGACTTTAGTGGGCATGCCGGCTTCACCCGAATTTTTCCAGTATGTGTGCCAGCCGGGGTCCATCTTCAGATCGAAGCCGGCCCAGATAGTATCGCCGGGTTTGGCGGTATCGGCAGAGAGGAGCAACCTGACCTGGGTATGATGAGCGGATGCGGAGCCAGGAAGGCCGGAAGATCCCAGCGAACCAAAGGAGGGCAACTGCGCTTGCGCGCTCAACATGAGGCAAAACGCAAGGCAGAGGCAAAAAATGGTCCGTTGCACGTTCATTAGATGCCACAATTGATGCGGTGTTAGAAGCATTTAAAGTTTAGTTGAGATGGAAATTTGGCTTCGTTTTCTCATTTTTGGGTTTTAATAGATTCAGGCGTCGTGGAAGCTCCACCCTCCCGATTGGTTTGACTGGGTTGGACTGACTTGGATTCGGTTGGATTGAGTCGGATTCGGTCGGACTGGGCCAGTTGAGAGGAGTTTGAGTTGAGAGTTGAGGGACCTCTGGGGATGTGGCAAGAAACCCTGCAATCCAGAGTAATTTTTAAATTTTGACAGTAAATATGAGTAAACATGGATAAACATGAGTAAAATAAGGGGAATTCGTGAGAATTTGTGGAATCCCCAAAGAAACTGCAGTCTTTGGAGAGAAGCTTCGGCCCCCACCATTGCTCAAAAGTGTTTGCACACCTCGCATAGGGCGATTTAAGCAGGAAAGATGGAACGTGTAATGTTTCCCGGAAACAAAAAATGCACGGCGAGGATGGAAAACGGAGAATAGAGGGTGGAAAATCCGCGAATTACGCGAATGGACGCGAAAACCCACTTTTTATAAAAGAAAACAATAGGTGCAAAGAGAGCGAAGGGTGTTTAAGAAAAGCCCCTCTCTCCGGCTCTCTCCCCGCTAAGTCGCGGGGAGAGAGGGTAAGCGAGCCAACCCGAGGAGTTTGGGTCACAGTTTTTTGGTGACAACGCCTAAAGAGCATGGTCATTTTGTCCGCGATGCGGCTCTGGACCTTGCACCCGAAATATCTTGATGCCAAAGGACTGGTGGCGCTTTGGCGCGAGGCCCTGCTGGCGCAGGCAGTATTGCGCGGTCAAACGCGCGGGTATAAGCACCACCCGCAACTACTCCGTTTTAATGAAACCAAAAACCCTTCCGCTGCATTGGCAACCTATCTGGAGAGTGTGCATGAGGAAGCGACGCGGCGCGGATACGAGTTTGACGGCAAAAAGATCGGGCGAACAAAATTTCAGGGGCGCATCAAAGAGACGCGCGGGCAATTGCTCTATGAATGGAAACATCTGAAACGGAAATTGAAGAAGCGTGATCCGAAGCGATTGAAGGAAGTCATGGAGCTTAAAATTCCTGCGGTGCATCCACTCTTTAAGATGGTTTCCGGCGAAGTGAGGGAGTGGGAAAAGATTCAGTAAATTAGAGCTTAAACTTCAAGGTGATTGGATGGTTTGTTCCAAAGTTTGCTCCCATAAAACTTTATATTTTGGGCTCTGTGGCTCCCACATGTGCTGTGGGGGAATGTCGGTCTCAAAGAGAATAAAATGAGTTTCTACCATGTATTTTATACCCGGGGTCAGTTCTTTAAACGGGCCATTGATCCAGATGTTTGCTGTACTGAATTGAGTTCCGCTTTCTAAACCAGAGCCGGTCGGTTTTTTTGATTCGGGATGGTCGGCTGGATAGATTTCTGTCTCCGTCTCAGTGCCCACAATCATATTTGTTCCGACCATGAAATTCGTCGTTACCATCGAATTGGTGTCGAAGCCGATGCCGATCGACATAGCATTGTTTGGCCGGAATATAAGTTGCCTGGGAATTTGCATTGTCAACGTGTGGCAAACCGATGGGTCGGCATCCGCGATGGCCGGAATCTCTGGAAAACCGAAGCGCATACCAGGAGTAAGATTGGTTGGGGATTGAACCGACTGCCACGGATCGATTTGCCCCGTTACGGGCGCGTATCGGTCAGGGCCATCATTCGTCAGGTATAGGAGATACAGATTGGTTGTGCCGGAGGGAAACACGATTAAGTCAGGACCATCAATGAAAGTTAGAGATTGACCGTGAGGGTCATCACGATAGTGATGCAGAACGATCCGGTCGTTTTTGGGCATGCCTTTGAACACATCGATAACCTTAAAAGTGGTTTCAACACCTCGGAAATTCACCGACCATCCCAGTCCATTGACTTCATTCAAATTGGTTGTGGAAATGGGCCTGGCAGTCACCACTAAATCAGAAGCCTTCATCAATTCGTCATTACTCCACATGCGGACTAATCGCGCAAATGCCGGGGTGGTCAAGGCGACCAACACGATCCCAAGTAGGAGTTTGGACTTCATTGCCATCGTGGGTTTGACGCGAGACGCCGATGATTCGTTCATCTAAATGCTGCTTTCTATCAATAAGACGTCTTCAAATTCCACCGGTTCAACAAGTCAGCAGGAATCTCATCCAGAAAACGCGAGGGCCGTTGCATGGCATCAGCGGCAGATTGGCCAAAACCGGCGCGAATGAGCGGATAGCTCAAGTATAATTCATTCTTTGCGCGCGTGATGGCCACGTAGAAAAGTCGGCGCTCTTCCTCCTCGCCCTCATCGCTATCAATGGAGCGCGTGGAGGGGAACAATCCGTCGCACAGCATGATGACGAACACCGTGCCGAACTCCAGTCCCTTGGCCTGATGGATGGTTGTAAGACGGATGCGCTCCTCATCGGGCTTCGCATTATCGTCCTCGGCTTCGACATTGGTCAACAGGGCCAGTTGCGTGAGAAATTCGTCCGTGGTCTTGAATTGATAGGCAAACACGGAGAGCTGTTCCAAATCCTCCAGGCGCAGGCGATAATTCGCGAAATTTTCCTTCAAATAATCGTCGTACCCGGCATCGATGACGATACGGAGCAACTTCGCGGGAGATTTTTCCTCTTCCAGTTGCGCGGCGGTGGCCACGAATTGCGCCCAGGCGACGGCGGCTTTTTTACCGACGTGCGGCGCGCAGGTTTCCAGTGCCGTGGCGATAGGATTCTTAATCTGTTTGAGGATTTGAGTTTCAGCGGAAAAGATTTTCCAGAGTTTCACCGCGCCTTTGGCAGCGATGCCCGGATGCAATTGCGCCAACCGCTTGAAAGCGATCTCATCGCGCGGATTGGCGACGAGCTTGAGATATGCCGTGGCGTCCTTGATATGCGCCTGCTCAAAAAAGCGGAGGCCGCTGGTGATCGAGAAAGGGATCTGGCGCTTGGTCAGTTCCAGTTGCAGTTCGAGCGCGTGGAAATGCGAGCGATACAGCACGGCGATATCATTCAGGCTCGTGCCTTCCTCATGCAATTCCATGACGCGTTGCGTGATGAACGCCGATTGCTGTCCCGCATCCATGCACGCCACGAGCGCGGGTTTCATGCCCGACTTGCGCGCCGGTGTGAGATTTTTGGCGAATTGATTGCGGTTGGCGGCAATGGCGGCATTCGCCACCTGCAAAATTTCCGGCGTGCTGCGGTAATTCGTCTCTATCTTGAAAACCTTTGCGCCTGGATAACGCTTGGGAAAATCGAGGATGTTCAGGAAATTCGCGCCACGCCACGCATAGATGCTCTGCGCGTCGTCACCCACCACCATCACGTTGTGATGCCGCCCCGCGAGCAGATCGATGAGATCGCCCTGCAACTTGTTCGTGTCCTGGTACTCATCCACGAGGATGAACTGGAAACGGCGCTGATACATCTCGCGCGCATCGGCGTTCTCCTGCAACAGCTTGAGCCACAGCGAGAGCAGGTCGTCGAAATCCATCGCGTTCGTAGCGAGCTTGCGTTTGATGTAGCGGGTCGCAAGATCAGTGATCTTATCCGAGAACTGGTCGAAGTAACTGAACTGCTTTTCGAGGATTTCCGGGACGGATTTGTGCGTGTTGACTGCGAGCGAAAAAATTTCGTTGAGCACTTCCGGTTTGGGAAAATGCGTGCCCTTGGTCTCGATACCCGCGTCGGCCACACAGGCTTTGATGAGGTCCTTCGAATCATCCCGGTCCAGGATGGTGAAATCGCGGCGGTAACCGAGCGAATCCGCGTGTGTCCGCAAAACACGCGCGCCGATGGAATGAAACGTGCCCCCCCAGAGCGCGAGCAATTGCTGCCCCAGCAGATCGGCGACCCGCCGCATCATCTCGCCGGCGGCTTTATTGGTGAACGTCAGCAGGAGGATGCGTTCGGGTGGAATGCTTTGCTCCAGGAGGAACGCCACGCGGTAAATGAGCGTGCGTGTTTTGCCTGAACCGGCGCCGGCGATGACCAGGGCCGGGCCGGGTGCGGCAGTGACGGCGGCGTGTTGCTGCGGGTTCAGTTCGCGCGCGTAATCGATCTGCGGATGAAAATCCGTTTTGAACGGCTCCAGGATGTACTCACGCGACATGGGCGCCAATTGAAATGGCAAAAATGCCCGGACAAAAGAAAAATCCGTGTTTATCCGTGTCCATTCGTGGTTTATTCTTGGTTTATGAAACTAATTTCCTGGAACGTCAACGGCCTGCGCGCCGTCTTGAAAAAGAATTTTCTGGAATTTCTCGATGAGGAAAAGCCAGACGTGTTGTGCCTGCAAGAGATCAAATGCAGCGCGGACGACGTGGAGCAGCTCTGGCCCCGGCATTATACGACCTATTGGAACTGTGCGGAGAAGAGAGGCTATTCCGGCACGGCCATTTTCATCAAGCAACGCCCTTTGAACGTCACGCCGCACATCGGCATCGTGGAACATGACAAGGAAGGCCGTGTGTTGATGGTCGAGTTGGACGACTTCTTTCTGGTGAACGTGTACGTGCCCAATTCCAAGCGCGACCTGTCACGCCTGCCATACCGCCAGAAATGGGACCGCGATTTTCTGGCATACCTGAAGAATTTGGAGAAGAAAAAGCCGGTGATCTTTTGCGGTGACCTCAACGTGGCGCATACGGAGATAGACCTGGCCAATCCGCGCGCAAATATACATAACCACGGCTTTACCGCCGAGGAACGGGCCGGGTTCGATGCCTTCGTGAAGGCTGGGTTTCTGGACACGTTCCGGGAGTTTGAGAAGGGCGGGGGACATTACACCTGGTGGAGCGTGTTTAGCGGCGCGCGTTCGCGGAACATCGGCTGGCGGCTCGATTATTTCCTGGCCTCAAAATCCCTCCGGTCCCGCCTCAAGTCTGCGTTCATCCGGCACAAGGTTTTGGGAAGCGACCACTGTCCGGTGGGGATTGAGATTAAATGAGTGGGGACGTCAGGCCTATTCGCGATTACGAAATTCATCCATCAACTTCAAAATGCCTTCACGGATTTCGAACAATTCTTTTCGGGCTTCAGTAATCAATTGTTGAGGCAATAGCTTTTTAGAAGCGACAGCTTCCAGTCCTGTCTGAGATTTATGCAGGTGATCGAGGGCGCGTTTTAGATAGGCCACGGTAAAGGCCGCGTCCATGACCTCCCGTCCCTCGGCAATACCAGCCAGAGCGCCGGCAAGTTTTACACCCGTCGTTTGGAATTCAAAAACGAACTGCTGTAAATCGGCGCTTTCATTTTTCTCCAAACCGTGTTTTTCGCATTTATTCCAAAATTTGAATGCGCTCTCTGAACAGCGATATTGAAGTGGGTGCCGGGTATCCCCATCAGGGGTGCGGATCCAATCAATGCCTTCGCGATGAGGATCAGGCGTGGGCGGAGGCTCGTTGAGCGCTTCTTCGCAGGCACGGTTCATTTCCGCAATCCGGCGCTCTTCTTCCGCCGCTTCTTCGGGAGTCAATTCGCGGTCCCAGCCCATCTCTTTTGCGATTTTTTCCCCGGCTTCTTCCGAATCGCCATATTTGTCCAAAAGTTCCCCATATTTATCGGTACGGGCATCGCTTTCCTTCAAGAACTTTTCATAATCATGCTCGTCCCATTTCTCTTCCGGGTCCTTCTGTTCGCGCTTAAGCTTGTCAATGGCCTCGGTGATCTTCTGCATGAACCAATTCATGCCATCGTTTGCCTGCCGGGCACGCTCTTCATTCTCAGCCGGGCTCATCTGCCATTCGGGCGCGGAGATTTCCAATTGATAGCCGGTGCTTTCAATGACCACACGGCCGTTCTCCTGGCTGAACCATTCGATATAAAGACAGTTGGCCATGTGTTCGGGCGGCTTTTCACCGCGTTTGCACATGGCATACGCTTCCGCGACCGGAATATCAAACTCCCGGACCTTGCGCGAAGCGGTGATGTCTCCGATTTGCCCGTTTTGGACCGGATTCAATGAGTCCAGGCCGGAATCAGGAATTCGTTTGTGCGGATTGCGAAATTTTAGCAAACAACCGGCCAGGTCGGGGCAGGCATTGCCTATGAGTTCGAGGGCAACCGGTTTCTTGCGGCCGTGGACCCAAATCTTCCCGCGTACCGTGCCTTTGACGCGATTATCAATCTCGCCTCGGACAACACTGTCATGGATGCGGAAAGCCATGCCTCAAAGCCCCAATTTCTTAAACCGATTCTTCACTTCCTTGAAATGGAAATCGAGGGAGCAGAGCTTTTCCAGTTCGCCCCTGGCGAAATGTTTGGCGACTTCGGGATTGGCCCTCAACTGTTCGACAAAATCCGCGTCGTCGCGTCCGGCATGTTTGACCTCCCAGGTTTTCATGGCGGCGTCCTGCACCAATTTGTAGGCGGCTTCGCGCGTAAGACCCTTCTTGATGAGCGCGAGCAGGACGGTCTGCGAATTCCACATGCCCAGGCTTAAGCCCAGGTTGCGCTTCATGTTCTCAGGATAAACTTGTATGCCATCCATCAGGCGGATGAGCAGTGCGAGCATATAATCGAGCAGGGTGCAGGAATCCGGGAAAATGATGCGCTCCACCGACGAATGCGAAATATCGCGCTCATGCCAGAGGGCAACGTTTTCGAGGGCGGCAAGGGCGTTGCCACGCAAGACACGTGCGAGGCCCGTGAGGCGTTCCCAGGTGATGGGATTGCGTTTGTGCGGCATGGCGCTGGAGCCTTTCTGGCCTTTGGTGAAAGGTTCCTCGGCTTCCAGGACTTCCGTGCGTTGTAGATGGCGAAATTCCACCGCCCAGCGCTCGATGCTTGCACCGACGAGCGCGAGGGCCAGTTGAAATTCCGCGTGGATATCGCGTTGGACGACCTGGGTGGCGATAGGTGCGGGGCGCAGACCGAGCTTTTTGCACACATAATCCTCCACTTTGGGCGAAAGATGAGCGCTGGTGCCGACGGCGCCGGAAATCTTTCCGACTGCAACGGTTTCGCGGACGCTTTCGAGACGCGCCAGGGCGCGTGAAAATTCATCATGCATCAACGCCAGTTTTAGTCCGAAAGTCGTCGGCTCGGCATGGATGCCGTGGCTGCGGCCGATGCAGGGCGTGAACTGAAATTCTTTGGCGCGTTTGGCGATAGATTTACGGAGGGTTTGGACATCAGCGATAAGGATGTCCGCCGATTGGGTCATCTGCACGGCGTAGCAGGTATCGCCCACGTCACTGCTCGTCAGCCCGAAATGGAACCAGCGTGAGGCATTATCATTGATCTTTTCGGCTACGGCGGTTGTAAAGCCGATGACGTCGTGATTGAGCGTTTTTTCCAATTCCTTTTGGCGTTCGACGAGGCCTTTCAGGTCCGCAAACCACTTGTCCGCGCCGGCTTTGATTTTGGCGAAATCTTTGGCGGGAACGATGCCTTCCTTGACCAGCGCTTCGCTGGCGAGCAATTCGATCTGCAACCAGATACGGAGCTTGTTTTCGTCCTGCCAGATCGCCCGCATCTCCGGGCGCGAATAACGCGTAATCATGTGCTTATTAAAACGCAAAGACAGGAGTTTTTAAAGTGTTAAAGAGATGGCTTACCCGGGATGAATCACATCAAGGCTTGGATTTGGCTGAAAGCGGTCCCGATGAATCGGGACCGCAGTCCAGGACGCGAGCGTTTGCGATGGCCAAACCAAATTTTGCGCCAGCTTTTGGAGTGCGCCAGCCCTCTGGCGCTTTTCAATGATTTACCGCCGGGTCATTTTAGAGCGCGCCTTTTCGAGGATTTCACGTTCCCGCGCCGTCAGGCTTTGGATGCCTTGCCGGGAAATCTTGTCGAGGATCGGGTCCACTTCATTGCTCAAGTATTCTTCGGTGGACAGATTTTCTTCAGGTGGCGCGGAGCCACCCCACATTTTTTTTCGCGGTCGCGTTGACGCGTATTCCGGCGGTGAACTTCGAAAGGACGGCATTGAAAATCCGCCGCGCAGGATTTGCCGCACGAACACCGCGCCGGTGAGCAACCCTCCCAAATGGGCGGCATTCGCGATATTGCCGGGGACCGCCATGCTGAAGAGCGCTACCGCAATGCCTCCCCACAACAGCCATTTGCCTTTGATGGTGAGCGGTAGGATCAAATAAATGAACACCGTCATGCGCTGCTCCCAATACAGGATGGAAAACGCGCCGACCAATCCCGCGCCGCCCGCCGAGGCTCCGACGACCGGTCCGTCAGTATTGGTGGCCAGGGCAAATAACATTTGAAAAAGGCCGCCGATCACACCACTGGTGAAGTACAGGGCCAGAAACTTTTTGCTGCCAAGCGCCATTTCCACCGGCCGCCCGAAGCAGAAGATCGCTATGGAATTGAACAGGATGTGTATCCATCCGCCGTGCATGAATTGAAACGTCAAGAGTTGCCAGACATAGCCACTTTTGATGCCGGCCAGGCTCAACGCCAGGTAGTTTCCCTGAAAAGTATCGTCCAGATTCACATATGTCAGTGAACGTGAAGCGACGAGTTGGGCTAAAAAACAAACGGCGTTCGCGATCAATATAACGACCGTCGCCGAAACGCGTTGCTGGCCGTAGTACGGCTCGCGCATATAATCTCTATCCTCAAGCATGACAATTAGAACTTAACGCGGTCTGCCGCATTTTCAAGCGATTCGCCCATCGGCAAGTTCCACGGAGCGATGTGCGTGCTCCGCTACCCGGGCGTCGTGCGTGGCAATGACCAGCGTCATTTGCCTTTCGACACGTAAATTTTTTAGAAGTTCAATAATTTCGCCGCCTGTCCGGGAATCAAGGTTTCCGGTCGGTTCATCGGCCAGCAGCAATTCCGGCTGGTTGATCAACGCCCGGGCGATGGCCACACGCTGCTGTTCGCCGCCTGAGAGTTCACTGGGCCTGTGATCGATGCGATTTTCCAGGCCGACCCGCTTCAACAGATCACGCGCCCGGATTTCCGAGCTGCCGGCGGCGTTCCGGGCGATGCGCGCCGGCAGGCAGACATTTTCCAGCGCCGTTAATTCCGGCAGCAGGTGATACGACTGAAAAACAAATCCCACCCGGCGATTGCGCAGGCGTGTCAGTTTGCCGCTGGAAAATTGGGTAATGTCCAGGCCGTCAAACAGGATTTCTCCGGCGTTGGGCGAATCAAGTCCCCCGATGAGATGGAGCAAGGTGCTTTTACCCGCGCCGGATGAGCCGCGCAATGCCAGGAAATCCCCGCGCGCCACCTCCAGGTCAACGTCGCGCAGCACTTCAAGAGTGCGACTGCCCATCGCATAACTCTTGGTGAGACCGCGCGCGGAAACAAAACTATTCATAGCGCAGTGCCTCCACGGGTTTGAGTCGTCCAGCGCGAATGGCGGGCAGAACACCGCCCAGGATACAAATGATGAATGAACATCCGCAGATAATGGCAACGTCGTGTGAGTCAATGATTGCCGGCAGTTGGCTGAAGCCATAGATCGATTCTGGAAACAATTCCCAGCCGGTGGTATGGCGCATGAATTCAAGGAATTCGTTGCGATACGTTACCGCGAGGAAGCCAAAACCCAGACCAGCAAGCACACCAAGCACGCCAATTATGGCGCTTTGAGCGAGGAAAATTCCGGAAATCTGGGCATTCGACGCGCCAAGCGCCTTAAGCATGCCGATCTCGCGCGTTTTTTGGACTACGAACGTGATCTGCGCGCTGAGGATGCACATTGCTGCGACCAGCACGATGAAAAACAACAGGTAAAACATCATGTTCTTCTCCACGACAATGGCGCTGAGAAATGCTCTATTCTGTTCCATCCAGGTGCTGATATAAAAATCCGGGCCTAATTTTTGCAATAACTCGTCCCGTATGGCGTCAGCCTTATAGGCGTCATTGAGCATGATCATCAGGCCATGCACGTCGTTATCCAGGTTGTAAAGGTCCTGGGCATTTTCCAGCGAAGTGACGATGAAATTCGCATCGTAATCGAAATAGCCCACGTCAAAAATTCCCGTGACGGTGTAATCATCCGGCAGCACGCCTTCCACGTCCGATTTGCTGCGGGCCTGGCGCAATTTTTTGATGTCGTTTGGCGAATAGATGGCGATACGGTCTCCGATACCGAGGTTCATGTTCTCGGCAAAATCTTTCCCGATGATGACGCTTTGACCCTGCAATGCGAGGGCGAGATTCGTCTGTCCTTCAATGATGCTGGTGGGCAATACGCTTACGGAATTTTCAGTGGCGGGATCCACACCGCGCAAATAGGGAGCAGCCGTTTCGGATTCCTGGGCGTTCGTGCTTGCCGGTTCGGTTTCGACCAGCACCTGGCCCAGAACGTAAGGCGCCACGCCGCGGACATTTGGATCGGCGGAAATTTTGGTCATGACCGAGCGGTAATTGGGCAGCAGGTTGCCGTGTTCGGTGATCTGCAGGTTGGCGTTGAAGCCGAGGATTTTCTGGCGCAGATCGTGGTCAAACCCGCTCATCACGCTGATGACAATGATGAGGACGGCCACGCCCATGGCCACGCCAAGGATGGAGATGATGGAGATGATCGAAACAAACGTCCGTTTGGGGCGCAGATAACGCAGCGCCAGCAACAGTTCAAACGGAAGTTTCGACATCACAGCAGGCTAAAGTTGTGGCACAACGGTTGCAATTTTATTTGCTCGGTTGGAACGGATTCCCTTTCGGTGTCGTCGCGGATGCGCGTGGCAGAAAAAACAGGCTGACGCCCAGATAAATCCAACCCAGGACAAAATGCGCCGCGAAAATAGCGGCGAAAGAGACGAGGTTGAGCAGCCCAAAATTATATAGCCAGATCCCGACGATCATCAGCAGCGCCCCCGGCAACAATGCCCCCGCGCACAATTTCCAACTGGTCCAAAGGTTCAATTGGCGATCACCTAGAAAACCAATGAGCCGCACCGGAAGGAAATAAATTGTCGCGAGAACCACCCAGCTAAATAACAAGGATACAAACGCCGCTGCCGCAGTCATGAACAGGATGCTCGTCGCCCATGCATTCCACTTCGGCTCCAGGTCAATACGATTGAACGGCGCGGGCCATTCAGGATAAAAAACCTCCGAATATCCCGGCAGGATTGAATAAAAGCGGATGGAATCCTCCCCAAACTCCGCCTGTACCTCTGCCGTAGAATGGATTATGCCGCTGTGTTTAAGATCCACGTCAATGGCCAGAAGACGTCCTTCCGCGAGCATCTTCGGCGAGTCACCGCGCCAGTGCAACCTGCCAAGGGAAATCGCGCCTTTGTCCGGCAGATTTCCGATCGCTTCATGGATCACGGAATAACAACCGTCATTCAAAAAGCAGGTGAGAGAAATTGCAGCGATGAGCGCGATGATGAACTGCGCCAGGAACAACCAGCCGAACTTGACGCGCGCAAATGCCGCCACGCCGCGAGGCGTGAACGGCTCGGCCAAGGCTGACGCGAAAACGCTCATCCCTCACAGATTGCCACATTCGCGCGTGAAATCAGGCTTTCTTTTCAAGACAAAGGAACAAAACACGGAAGCCTGACTCGGTCGAATAGTCATTTCTTGAATGAGACAATGTCCTCGTGCTGCTCCTTCTCCTCGGGCGGCCTTGACCTCCACAATTGGATGCGCTTTGAAGCCATAAAGCGCTTTATGAGATGAGACGCTCGCCCGCTTCCTCCCTCTCCCCTCAACGGGGAGAGGGATTGAGGGTGAGGGGTGAGAAAAAGACGGATTCACTTTTGATTCGAATCCGCCAAATGTCCCGGCAGTTCATGAAAAAAAAGCCGGGATGAGAGCGTTCTTTAAAAACGCGCTTTATTTCAAATCCAATTCGTTCTTCACTTTTTTTCCGCGGGCGGCGGCTGCGGATTCTGGTTTTGCGGCGGGGCGAGAATCACTGGAACGGGATAGCGCAGTTTCATGACGTCATCCACGATCACTTCCACGAAATAATTTCCGGGAGCCTTGATTTCGATGTTGCCGAAGACCAGGACGTTGGTCGAATGCAGCGAAGGGTCCTTGAGTTCAAATTTCATTTCGCCTTTGCGCAGCACGGTCGTCTGGTCGGGCGCGATGAGCTTCACCGTTTCGGTGAATTGGCCCACGCCGGCCGTCCAGCGGCTGAAGACGCAGAGTCGCCCCGCCACGATGGGCAGTTGCGGCACGCGGATGAAGTTGACGACGCCAATGAGAAAAAAGTTTCCGTTGGCTTCCTGCCGCACTTCTTCGCAGAGAAGGGAGGCCTGGAGATCGGGGAGGATTCGGGTTGCGTTCATTTTTTAAATCTTTTGGGTGGCTGCATGGACGGTGTTGGCCATGAGCATGGCGATAGTCATGGGGCCGACACCGCCGGGGTTGGGGGTGATGTGTCCGGCTACTTTTTGGACGGCGGCAAAATCCACGTCGCCGACGATCTTGCCGTCCACGCGATTGACGCCGACGTCGATGACCGTGGCGCCCGGCTTGACCATGTCGGCTTTCACAAAATTGGCAACGCCCATCGCGGCGATGATGATGTCCGCGCGCAGGCAATGCGTTTTGATATCGCGCGTAGCCGAGTGGCAAATCGTGACGGTGGCGTTGGCATTTTTTCCTTTCTGGCAGAGCATGGCCGTCATGGGTTTGCCGACGATATTGCCGCGGCCAAGGACGACGACTTCCGCGCCGTCGGTCTTTACACCAGCGCGCGCGAGCAATTCCATGACTCCAGCCGGCGTGCAGGGCCGGAAGCCGTTTGGATCGCCGAGCATCAACTTGCCGACGTTGATCGGATGGAAACCGTCCACGTCCTTGTGCGGCGAGACGGAAGAATAAATTTTCGCTTCAGAGATATGTTTTGGCAGCGGCGCCTGGACGAGGATGCCGTGGATGCGCGGGTCCGCGTTCAATTTGGCGATGAGCGCGAGCAAGTCGCTTTCGGACGTTTGCTCCGGGAGGACATGGGTCTGGGATGCGATGCCCAGTTCGGCGCAGGCCTTTTCCTTGCGGCCAACATAGACTTTCGAAGCCGGATCCTCGCCCACACGGACAAAAGCGAGGCCGGGCGTCGTGCCGGCTTTTTTCAGCTCAGCAACGCGCCCGGCCAATTCGTTGAGGATCTGCCCCGAGATGGCGCGGCCATCAATGATTGCCGCGTTCCTGCTGTTGTCTTGGGCTGAGGTAGATTTGGTTGGGGACAGCATTGGTGTTGACGACGATGATCTGTTGGATGGTCAGGACCGGAATGTCCCAGCGCGCGGCCAGGTCTTCCTCGCCGGTGACGATGATCTGCATCCCGATGTATTTGCTCAGGTCGAGATTCGTCGAGGTCGTGTACAGGAAATCAATGTTCTTGTCGGTCGCCAGCGAATACAGCTCATAAGCCGTCGGCGTGATGAGGCTGCCCACGTGGCGGACGACCCCTTCATGCGAAACGACGCGCGGCAGGTTGTTGTTATAGGACACTTCCGGCATGTTCTCCGGCGAGTTCGGCACCGGCGCCGGGGTCGGGACGGTCGGAGGAATGTTCACGCCGGTCTGGGGTTGCGGCGGAACCTGAGTCATGACGGGTGTCGGGGGCTGTTCAACTTCCGTCGGAGTCGGCGGCGTGTTGGCAGCGGCGATCTGCTCCGGCGATTGGGTCAAATACATCGCCGCGATGAACGCGTAGGAATTGGTCGGGGCCTGGATCTTCATCCAGCGGCCTTTGGTCTCGATCGGAGTGACCGGGTCGCCGCTGTTCAGGATGCCCACCGTGCTGAAGTTTTCACCCGGTCCGGCGCGGAGATTGACTTTCTTCGTCGAGACGGTGTTGTTGGAATCGATGTATTTGGCGAAGACCCAGATGCTGGCATTGGTCGGGTAGGTGACCTTGGCCCATTGCGCGGGTTCATCCGAGGCGTGTTTCTTGAGATTGATCTGGTCGAGCACCGTCACGGTGTCGCCCTTGAATTCATGCGCGATCACTTCGCCGTTGACGCCGGCCTGGCCGCGGACGTTGACGTGTTCGGAGGCAATGGTGGCCTGTCCGGGCACAAGCGAGACTTTGGGCTCATGGATCCTGTGGCGGACAACGCGCTTCTTCGGCTTGGCCGGCGCGGCGTTGGTCTCAGCCGTCATCGTGTTCGGCGCGGGCACGGCTTCCGGCGTCGGCGCGGAAGCAGGAGCGGATTCCGCGGCGGGGGAAGTGGCCGGCGCGGGAATGGCCGGCAGAGAGTTGGTATTGTCCTGCGCGATGACGCTCGTCGCGAGCACCGCTCCCATCATAGTCAAACAAATCGTTTTCATGTTCATGAAAGTAAAGTTCTTATTTCAGTTTCTGTCAATGTTCGCCATCGCCCCGGCTTCAGTTCGCCCAGTTTAATTTTTCCGATCTGTGTACGCTGCAATCGTTTCACCGTCAGATTCTGCGACTCAAACAACCGCCGCACCTCGCGGTTTTTGCCCTCGGCCAGTTCCAGTTCTATCACGCTGCGCGCGCGGCTGGCCGAAACGATCCGCGCCGCCAGCGCCTGCAATTTTTCGCCGCCGTCAAAGATGCCCTGCATGAACCGTCTGAGCATGTCTGATGCCACTTGCCCATCCACAGTAGCCACATATTTCTTGCGGACCCCGTAACGCGGGTGGGTGAGGCGCAGGGCGAATTGTCCATCATTTGTCAGAAAAATCAACCCTTCGCTGTTGAAATCCAGACGCCCCACGGTGCTCACACTTTCCCATTCCCTGGGCAATAACTCATAGACCATCGGCCGGCCTAGCTCGTCATTGCGCGAACAAACGCACCCAACCGGTTTGTTCAGAGCCACATAAATCTTCTTTTTGACCCGGATGAGCTTGCCATCCACGGAAACCTTGTCATGGAGCGGGTCCACTTTGCTGCCCAGCAACCGGACCACCTGGCCGTTCACCGAAACGCGCCCATCGAGGATATATTGCTCGCTGGCGCGGCGCGAAGCCACGCCTGCCTCGGCTAAAAACTTTTGAAGACGAACATTCAAGTACGGAGTGCTGAACGCGGAATACGGAATGGATTAGCAGGTTACGGTTTTTATTCCGCACTCTGCACTCCGCGCACCGCATTTTTAGGCTTCCGGCTTGGTCTTGCGCAGGCCGGTGATGCGGCTGCCTTCCTTCCACTGGCCGCGTTTCTTGAGAAGTTCCACGCGCTCAAAGCGCTTGAGAACGTTGCGTTTGCCGCCCAAAGTGGCTGCCGCGCGGAGACTGCGATGCTGTGACATATATAGGTTCGGTTAAATTTTCAGTAAAAACGAGCGCACAGAATAGCCGGTTTTGGGGCGATTGCAACAGGTTCTTTTACGGGAATTGACGCCAACAAACGCGAATTTTGAGAAGCCTTAATGCCCTGAGAACGCCGTAGGCGTGACATATTTGTAGAATCCGAATTGAAAGAATTTCAAGCTCCGTCAGGAGCGACATCATCAGAACATGCCGCTCCTGACGGAGCTTGATATAATTTTGGATTTGGTTCTACAAAGATATCGCGCCTACGGCGCTGAAAAGATCCTTTGGGTGTTGAACCAATTGCCTAAACCACGGTCAAACCATCCATGAAGAGAATCCCGGCGGGCATTCTTTTTGTTTCCATTTTAACCGGTTGTGAAACTTCACATACCGGCGCCGACCTCACTCCTGACCAGGCCGGCGCATTGGCCATGCAACTGGCCAACGATAAAGCCCAACAACTCGTCCACCAGCGCCCGTTTCAAATGAATCATCCCGCGGAGTTTGAAAATGGCCATTGGATCTGGGACGAAACGATGGGCGTCAAGAGATTGGATTTTGAAGCCCGGGTTGAGCTGGCGCCCGATGGCTCCACAAACAAAGTGGATTTGAGAATGCTGGATAATTTTGAGGGCGGGGGTGTGCCCTGATTTAAGGATTCAGCCGTCCCTTCGGGACTTTGACTTTTTGGAGGCCTTACCCGCAGTTAAAACTGCGGGCTATTATCAGAAGCCGCTCCGCGGCTACAACTCGCGGTGGCAGCGCCACTTGCCATTCGGCTCGCTCCATCATAGGAATTGCCGATTTACGAATGAAATTTAGAGCAGGCTCATGCCCGGTGCTACAATTATAAGGGCGGCGCGCAACGGAGTGAGCGCCCTACGAGGAAATTTAGGGTCTCGCAGAGCTCGACCCTCCGAAATTACGGCTCGCGAGTACGCTCGCTCCACCAACGGTGTTCACGCGAGGAAAAGAATCCTTTGCAACTAACTTGCCAGTGCCGGTTCGGGAGCCGGTGTTTGGGCGTCGGCCTTATGGAATTTCACGCTGACGATCTTGCTCACGCCGTGTTCTTCCATCGTCACGCCGTAGAGCACGTCGGCCATGCCGATGGTGCGCTTGTTGTGCGTGATGATGACGAATTGCGAGTGGTCCAGGAACCGTTGCAGGATCTTCACGAACCGGCTGACGTTCGCCTCGTCGAGCGGGGCGTCCAATTCATCCAGCACGCAGAACGGGCTGGGTTTGACCTGGTAGATGGAGAAGAGCAGGGAGACGGCGGTCATGGTCTGTTCACCGCCGGAGAGCAGGGAAATGCTCTGCAACTGTTTGCCGGGCGGGCGGGCCACGATGTCGATGCCGCTTTCCAGCACGTCGTTCTGGTCTGAAAGAATCAGATCGGCTTTGCCGCCGCCGAACACTTCGACGAACATGGCGCGGAAATTATCGCGGATTTTCTCGAAGGTCTCCAAAAACATCTGCCGCGTCTGGGTGTTGATACGGTTGATGACTTCGAGCAACTGTGTCTTGGCATTCACCAGATCGTCATGTTGCTGCGTGAGGAATTGGTGCCGCTTCTCGGTCTCTTCGTATTCTTCAATGGCGACGAGGTTGACGGGGCCGATCTCATCGAGCCGTGTTTGCAACGCATCGATCTGTTGGGTGACGGCGTTCCAATCGGTGGCGGCGCCACTGGCAGCCATCTCTTCGGGCGTGACGGTTTCGACTTTGGCCGGACCTTCGTCGGCGTACGTGATGGTGATGCACTCGCTGCGGATGTCGTCCAGGTTGACGTGATATTTCTGCTGAATCTTTTCGCGCAGGTTTTGGACGGACATGTTTTTCTGCGCGAGTTCGACCTCAATTCCACCGCGCTGATTCTGTAAATCAGTCAGGCGGGTGCGTTGCGAGCGTAGACTTTCGTCGCGCGAAGAGACTTCACCTTCCTGCGCGTTTTTCTGGCTGAGCAATTCAGCAGCCTGGGCGTTGACCTGGTCGCGCTCGTGGGAAATGCGTTCGATCTGCGCGCGCGATTCCAAAATTTCGGATTCGGCCTGTTCCTTGCGGGTGAGCACAGCGGAAATCTCCGCCCGGCGTTGCTCGACAATCTGCTTGAGTTCGGCGATGCGTTGGGCGAGCGCCTGTTGTTGCTGGCGGAACGAGGCGAGCAATTGTTCCTCGGCGGCGAGGGCGACCTTGCTTTCGGTCAGGGTCGTGGTCGCGGTATCGCGCTGTTGGCGCGTGTTTTCGAGTTCGGCGGTCAACGACGTCACTTTGTCCTGCTCGCCGCGTTCGCGCGCTTCGAGTTCGGCCAGTTGAGTCGCCAACGCATTGCGCTTTTGCAGGCCTTCCTGTTCCTGCGCGGCGAGGCTCTGGACTTCAAACACGACTGTCTCAATCTTTTGGTTGAGGAGACGAGAAGAATTTTGCAGGGCGTTGAACTCGCCTTCGTGGGTGGCGATGGCCACTTCCTGCTCGCGCAATTCTGTCTGTGCCTGCTGCAAGCCGGCCTGAAGCTCGGTCTGTTCGGCGAGCAACGCGCCGCGGCGGCGGCTGGCCTCGGCGATGCGTTCCTGGATCTGCGCCAGTTCGTTCTGCAATTCCGCTATCTGGTTTTTGCGCCCTAAAATCGAGGCGGGCGCTTTGGGATTGCCATGGCCGTTCAGGTAGCCGCCGGTGTAGATGCCATGCCGGCTCAAGAGGTCGCCCTTCAAGGTCACAAAATCGCAACCGGCGTGGCCATTCTGGATCTGGGCCGTGGCTGTGGGCAAGTCGGACGCGATGAATGTGCGGCCCAGGAGTGAGCGCAGCAACCGGTTCACCGACGGATCGGATTCGATGACGTTCAAGGCCGAGACGATTTCGCCTTGTTGCAAAACCTTTTGCGCTCCATCAGGCTCGGCGGGAGCGAGTTCGCCTTCAAAAACGAGCTGGTTGTCGTCCTTTTGCTGGATGGCGAGCGCGGCGACACTGGCACGACCGGTCTTGTTCGCACTCAGGTCGGCGAGGATTTCCTGCGCGGACTCGGGCTGTTCAGTGAGGACGAGTTGAAGGTGATGGCCGAGGGCGTTTTCGACGGCCACGACAAATTGTTCCGGCACGCGGATACGGTCGGCAAGCGAGCCGATGACCGAGCGCGACTGGCGCAAGGCAGCGACCGCCCCGGCATCGAAACCCTCGCGAGAGTGCTCAAGCTGCTCGATGACGCTGAGGCGCGAGCGTTTTTCGGCTTGCTGCTGCAAAAGCTCGTCCTGCTCGGTGGAGGACACCTGCAAATCAGTATGCAATTCGCGCAACCGGTTTTGGCGTTCTTCGACCGTGCCGCGTTTGGTCTGCGCGTTCAGTTTTTCGACTTCAACGCTCGCGGTAAATTCGTTCAACCGGCTGTCCAAGCGGGTGCGTTCTTCCTCGAGTTGGACTTTTTCGGCGGAAAGTTTTTCCAGACGGACGACGTTGCCCTGTTTTTGCAGGTCAAGCGCGGTGAGTTCGTTGCGGATGCGGGACAAATCCTGCGCGGCGGCGAAAGCGGCGGATTGCGCCACGCGCAATTGTTCCTGCAACCGTTTCAGGTCGTTTTCGACCTGGTTGAGCATGAATTGCTTCTGTTCCAGCGCAAGACGGTGTTCGGCCAGGGCTGATTCCGATCTGGACAAATGCTGCTGTACAGTCGCCAGCTCTTCCTCGGCGGTGCGGCAGCGTTCTTCGGCCTGGGTGATGTCAGCAAGCGCCTTGGCGTTTTGCGATTCGAGTTCGCGCAGACGTTCCTCGTCAAACTGGATGCGGCTCTCATGCCGCTCGAGCTCGCCCTTCAATTCCATGCCGCGCTGTTGTTGCGCGGAAACTTCGTGTTCCAGTTCATTCAGGCGCTCGCGCAATTGCTTGATCTCGTCTTCGCAACGCAGCACGTCTGCCGAGCCATTTTCGATCTCGCCGCGCAATTTCTCGGCGGCGGAATTTTTCTCGGCGATCCCGGCCAGCAACACGTCGAACTGATGGCGGGCGAGCTGGGTCTCGAGATGTTGAAGTTCGAGAGAGATTTGTTTATAGCGGCGCGCTTTGCCGGCCTGGCGTTGGAGCGAACCGATCTGGCGTTTGACTTCGCGGATGAGGTCGGCCACACGCAGGAGGTTTTGGTCGGTGTACTCGAGCTTGCGGAGCGACTCGCGTTTCTGCGATTTGAATTTGGTGATGCCTGCCGCTTCTTCGAAAATCATCCGGCGATCTTCGGGCTTGCTCGAGAGGATCTGGGTGATGTGACCCTGCGCCAAAATGCTGTAGCTGGTGCGGCCCACGCCGGTGCCCATAAACAACTGCTGGATGTCCTTGAGACGGCAGGGGGTCTTGTTCAGGAAATATTCGCTGCCGCCATCGCGGAAGATGCGGCGGGTGAGGGTGACTTCGTCATAGGCGACTTCGACGCCTGCGGCGTGCAGACTTTCCTGGCCGACATCGCCGAGAGTCAGCGAGACTTCGGCCATGCCCATGGGTTTGCGCCCGTCGGTGCCGTTGAAGATGACGTCAGCCATTTCGCCGCCGCGCAGGGCCTTGGCGGATTGCTCACCCAGCACCCATCGGATGGCATCGGAGACATTGGATTTACCGCAGCCATTGGGTCCTACAATGGCGGTTACACCCGGTTGAAAGTTCAGGGCGGTTTTGTCTGCAAATGACTTAAAACCGAAAACAGTCAAGTTTTTGAGATACATGCTATGAACTGGCTTTAGGCAACCATAGTTGCCGGAACAAGTAAAGCAAAAACCACAACAAATTGCGGTTTCGCCTGTTGCAAGCACAACTAATGGTGAGGAACCCGATTTGGCATGTGCCGGCAACAAAGTTACTTTTTTACGACCAAATCAATTATTTTATACGCTTATGAGGTCGAAAAGTCAAAGGAAATGAGGCGTGAAAATGACAAAAAATGAGATGCCGCAACCGAAGCTGCGGCATCTTATCAGAATCGTACTGCGACGAGCCATCAGGCTCCATTCACTTTCGTCTTTTGATGACAGAGGCGCAGGATAAGAGGGCGGCCGTAAAGGGTGAGCCAGGTGTTATGGACTTCGACCGGTACTTTGGAGCCATCGGAGCAAATCATGGAGCATTCCACGAGACGTTTCGCATCCGCCATGCTGTCTTCGAGCATCAGGAAATCCAGTTCATTGCGGCCAAGAACTTTTCCACGTTCTAATCCGATCATGGAAGTGGCCGAATCGTTGACATCGATAATTTTTCCCGATTCCTGGTCCACCAAAAAAACTCCATCGGCGAGGGCTTCGAAGAGAGTGCGATATTTATATTCCGACTGCCGCATGGATTCTTCGGCCTGCTCGCGCTCATCTCCGGCGTGTTTTTCGCGCAAGGCGCGGTCCACGGCGGGTATCAGCCGCATGAGGCGGTGTTTGAGCACATAATCGGTGGCGCCGTTTTTGAGCGCTTCGATGGCGCTGTCTTCGCCGATGGTGCCCGAGACGAACAGGAACGGCACTTCGGGCCGGCGTTCGCGGGAAATGGCCAATGCCTCCATGCCGTTAAAATTGGGCATGGTGTAATCGGAGATGATGAGGTCGATGTCTTCCTGTTCCAGAGCGGAGATAAAATCGCCGCGCGTGTCCACGCGCATGAGTTCGCAATGCGGCCAACGCGCCGAGAGCATCGCTTCGTTCAATTCGGAGTCGCTGGTATTGTCTTCAAGGTTGAGGATCCGCAAAGTGGCTTTCATATCTAATCGGTGCAATAAATAGTCATGGTTGACTGGGTTTGTCCAATCCTTACGCAATACAATCCGATGAAGTCGTATTTTCGCAAATGGGGTGAAATACTCATATACGGCACCATGAATTGGGGGC
Organism: Verrucomicrobiia bacterium; assembly: GCA_036502245.1. Classification (GTDB taxonomy): domain Bacteria; phylum Verrucomicrobiota; class Verrucomicrobiia; order Limisphaerales; family UBA11358; genus UBA11358. The sequence goes on along the minus strand of DASXYX010000024.1, from coordinate 19,854 downwards.
AGGAAAAAGCTTGCGGTCGGGTAAATTGTTTTGCACTGGTAAGGCCTTGAGCATAAATCGCATGCCGACAAGCAGAAGGAAGCCATTCGGGAACGGCGCGGCGTTGAAAAAGCGCATTGCCGAATTGCAGGCCGAATTGGATGTCGCCAGGCAGATCGGCAAAGCCTTGAGTCTCAATGAAAAACGTCTCCGGGCGATCATTGAGCACAGTCCGGCGGTTATTTTTGTAAAGGATTGCCGGGGGCGATACCTCGATATCAATCCCCAGTTTGAAAGGCTTTTTGGGCTGTCACGGCGGGTGGTTTTGGGCCGGACGGACACGGAGATTTTTCCGCGCGCACAGGCCGCGGCATTCCGCGCCAATGACCGGGAGGTGTTCCGTTCGGGCATGGCGCTGGAGTTTGAAGAGTGCGCGCGGTACGTTGACGGCGCGCATGTGTCGGTGGTCATGAAGTTTCCTTTGCGCCGGCCAAACGGGAAGATCTACGGCCTTTGCGGCATCGCCACGGACATCACTCCGCGCAAAGTGGCTGAACAGGCGTTGCGCTTGAGCGAAGAGCGGTTTCGACTGCTCATTGCTGATGTCAGGAACTATGCGATTTTTTTGGTGGAACCGGATGGGCGAGTGGCGAGTTGGAACGCGGGCGCGGGACGGCTTTTTGGATATGGCCGGGACGAGATCGTCGGACGCAACTACGAGCGTTTTTTTGTGCCAGAAGATATTCAGGCGGGAAAGCCGGTGCGCGACTTGAAACGCGCCTTGAAACAGGATCGATTGGAGGAGGAATGCTGGCGGGTGCGGAAGGACGGCACACGATTTTTGGCCAACGTCATCACGACACCGATCCGCAATGAGGCCGGCGAGTTGCTTGGTTTTGCCCGCGTGCTTCGCGACCTGACCGAAACCCGCGAGGTGGAGGACGCGTTGCGACAGGGCGAGGAGCATTACCGGCGACTCTTCAACGAAGCCCAGGCGATGCAGGAAAATTTGCGGAGCCTGTCCAACAAGATCCTGCACGTGCAGGAGGAGGAACGGCGGCGCATGAGTCGTGAATTGCACGATGAAGTCGGCCAATCGCTCACAGCCATCAGTGTGATGCTCGCCACGTTGAATAATTCCGGCGCCGGGAACGGCCAAATTTCTCAGAAGATCGCCACAGCGCAGCGGTTGATCGAAGAAACCACCGAGACAATCCACCGGTTTGCGCGTGAGCTGCGCCCGGCGTTATTGGACGAGTTGGGGTTGCTGCCCGCCTTGCGCTCGCACATCAAAAACTTCAGCGAACGGACGGGCCTGGCGGTCCATCTTCACGCGAAACCGGTGGCTGAGACCTTGGACAGCGAGACCAAGACCGCGTTATTTCGCGTGACGCAGGAGAGCCTGACGAATATCGCCAAACACGCGCGGGCCTCGCGCGTGGACATCGATCTGCGCAAAAGCGGCGGGAATATCCTGCTGCGGATCGCTGACAACGGGCGCTCTTTCCCGGCGGAGGGCCGGAAACCCGGCGGGCGGGAGCAACGGTTGGGCTTGCTCGGAATGCAAGAACGTGTGAGATTAGTCAACGGGAAGTTCAGTATCCAATCGTCACCCGCGCACGGGACGACTGTGCAGGTGACTGTGCCTTTACGAACGACATGAAACACAAGGTTGAACGATGTTAGGAAAAATCCAGGTGTTGCTTGCTGACGACCACACGGTCGTGCGGCAGGGACTGCGCGCATTGCTCGAAGCCGAGGCCGACATCCGTGTCGTGGCCGAGGCCGACAACGGACGGCAGGCCGTCCAACTCGCAAAGAAATTTTTGCCCGCGGTGGTCATCATGGACATCGCGATGCCGAACCTCAACGGGCTGGAAGCCACCCGCCAGATCACCAAGGATGTGCCGGGGACCAAATTGCTGGTCCTCTCATCCTACAACGACGATGAATACGTGATCCAGGTCATCAAAGCGGGTGCGAAAGGATATTTGCTCAAGCAAACCGCCGCCACCGAACTGATCAACGCCGTGCGCGAGGTGTCCCGCGGGAATCCCTATTTCAGCCCGGCCATTTCCCGCCGGCTGGTGGATGAAAACCGCGATGGGAAGTTGGACAGCAAAAAACACGGCGATCTGACCTCGCGCGAGATGGAAGTGCTGCAACTCATCGCCGAAGGGAACGCCAACAAGCAGATCGCCGCCGAGTTGAACATCAGTATCAAGACCGTCGAGAAGCATCGCCAGCAGGTGATGAACAAGTTGAACATCCACGATATTGCGGGCCTGACGCGCTACGCCATCTCCAAAGGCATCGTGGAACGGCCTATCCCGGAGATTTGAACTGCAACTTTCGCCGTAGTTTCCTACCTTGATGGGAAATGGCCCACGTGGTCTTTCTCAAAATCATGGCGATGTTCCTGGTGGTCCTCGCCGGATGGTTCGCGCGACGGCATGGCTTCCTAAAAAAAGAAGTCACGGCCACGTTGAGCGTGCTGGTGGTAGACGTGGCATTTCCTTCGCTCGTGTTCACGCAAATGTTGCGGACGGTGGATCTACAGGCGCTTCGTGAAGACTGGTTCGCGCCATTGCTGTGCGCGTTGCTGATCATCATCGCATATTTTGCCGGCTTGTTGCTGGCGCCGGCCTTCAGCAATAAAGCGCAACGCAATACCTTTATCTTTTGCGTGGCTATCCCCAATTGGATCTTTTTGCCGTTGCCGATCGTGCAGGCATTATACGGCGACACTGGTGTGCGCACGGTGTTGCTATGCAACGCCGGTGCGCAGGTGCTGTTGTGGTCGTTCGGTGTATGGATTCTGCACGGGGCGATGCGCCAGGCGCTCAATCATCTGCTGAAAAATGTCGGTCTATGGGCTACGGCGGCGGGAATCATTGTTGCATTGCTCTTTCCTGCTGCGCGCGGATTGGAAACGCTCAGCCCGGCGGATGCGTCGGCATCCATGCTCCTACCGGGCGCAATCGTGCAGGCATTGGCCATGGTCGGCAGCCTGACCGTGCCGATGTCGTTGCTGGCCATTGGCGCACAACTGGGCGAATTAACGATTGCCGTGCATCGTTTTCCTCGTGTGCTGTGGGGCATTCTTTTCACGCGGTTGCTCGTAGCGCCGCTATTGACGGTAGGCATCGGGTTCGGCCTGATGAAATTGGGCCTGAACCTGCCCGAGGAAACGCGATTGATACTTTATCTCATCGCGACCATGCCGGTGGCCATTAGTTGCAGTGTGATGACGGAGCGTTTTGGCGGAGACACCACGCTCGCTGCCGAAGGAATCTTTTACAGTACGTTCTTCAGTCTGTTGACGGTGCCGGTGCTTTTCTTTCTGATTCAACGGTTCGGCTTGTAAGAATTTCCCAAAAATCCGCGGATCAAATTCCTGAACCTGGTGAAGCTGGTGTGGCTTTCATATGTCGATGTCATCCGCTACCTGTTCCCTCTCCGCTCCCATTCTGATGGGAGGGGAGAGGGTCAGGGTGAGGTGAGGGTTCGCGAAACTTATTTTGCCGGATTCGCCGCGATGATCTTCATCGCTTCAGCCGTGAGCGCGGTGATTTTGTCCCAGGATTTTTCCGCGACCAGTTTGCGCTCGGCCATCCAGGAACCGCCGACGGCAGCCACTTGTTTCATGGCCAGGTAATTCGGCAGCGTTGCCGCTGAGATGCCGCCGGTGGGGATGAACTGCACACCGGTATGGCCAAAGGGGCCGATGAGCGCTTTCAAGGCATTGACGCCGCCGAACGTTTCCGACGGGAAAAACTTCAATTGTTTCCAACCCAGTTCCAGCGCGCGCATGATTTCGCCGGGAGTGATGACTCCGGGGAAGAGCGGCAACTTATGCTCGTGCGCTGCTTTGGACACGGTTTCGCTCAAGCCGGGTGAGACGCCGAATTGCGACCCGGCATCCACCGCCTGCTTGACCTGGTCGGGAGTGAGCAGGGTGCCCGCGCCGACAATCATTTGCGGAATGCTCTTGCGGATACGCGCGATGGCATCCGCCGCGCCTGCGGTGCGAAAAGTGATCTCGATGACATTCAATCCGCCGGCCAGCAGGGCCTCGGCGGTGGGAACGGCGTCCTCCGCCTTGTCAATGACCGCGACGCAAACGAGGCGTTGTTCCAGGAAAGATTCTGTGCTCATAAAGTCGGCATGATACAAAAGAAGCTGACGAAGTGAACGCGAATTTATTTTGAAATTCTTCAAATCCGCGTAATCTGCGGTTCTAGAAATGAACATCGCCATTGAACACATCGCTATCCCGTCCGCCGACCCTGTCGCCCTGAAAGATTGGTACATTCGTGTGCTGGGAGCGCGGGAGCTTTTTAATAACGGCCAGACTCCGCCGACATGTCTTATTGCCTTGCCGGGCGGGGGATGGTTTGAGATTTATGCCGCGGAGGGCGCACCAGAAAATCGCGGGAACAACAAGTTGGCGGGGTTCCGGCATATTGCATTGCGGGTGGATTCAATTGCCGCCGCGCGTACTGAACTGGAAAAACGAGGGGTGGTGTTCTCGGAGGAGGTCCGGGCCGCAGCTGGGGGGGGTAACGTGCTGTTTTTCAAGGATTGTGAGGGAAATCTGCTGCATTTCGTGGAAAGACCGAAGGAACCGGGGCATTTTTCGGCGCAAAATCCGCTCTAAGTATTTTTGATCATTCTGCCGATTTGCGTTGTCGGATTTTTGAGTTAGTTTCTGACAGGGTTGAGTTTATCAAACCCGAAAAGAAATCTCTGCGTTACGAGAAGCTGTTTCGCAGAAATTTCTAAAAAGGACGAATTATGGCAAAGAAAACGACGACAAAAAGCATCACGACATCGACGACATCAAAAAGTACCGGCAACGGAAATGGCCATCGGCAAACTTTTTCACTCAATTCGCCCGGCGCAGTGGCTGTGCAATTGGTGGGGGATTTTACGCAGTGGCAGCAGCACCCCATCCCCTTGAAGAAAGGTTCGGACGGGCTATGGCTGGCAGAGATTGAATTGCCGCCCGGCGTTCATCATTACCGTTTCATGGTGGATGGCCAATGGTGCGATGATCCGAATTGCAAATCGCGTTCGGCCAATCCGTTTGGCGGCGAAAACATGACCCGGCAGGTGGCTTGAAAGTCCCTGTATCCTCGACTCTACGCGCGCGGGCTTATACCTTGTGCGCGTGAATCGATTGTTTGCCGGCCTTCTTGGCGCGATACTGGTTGCCACCCAGTTGTCGGCGCAGACCAATCCAGTTGTGGAAGCTGCCTCCAATTCCATCGTCAACACCAATGACCCGGTGCAGGCGGAATTGGACCAGTTGATGGTGGCAGACGACGCAACGATGGATGAGGTGGATACCTGGATCCGCACGAACAATCAGCAGACTGCCCAGGGCGGCGGTGAATCCCGAAACGACTTGAACCAGCGCATCCATGTCCGCTTGGATGATGTCCGGCTGAAGTACGAGGATTTTTTGAAAAAGTATCCAGACTACGAGCCGGGCCACATGGCATACGGCAGTTTTCTGGATGACATCGGCAAGGAGGACCTGGCCTATGTTGAATTTGACACTTCCAGCAAACTTGATCCCAAGGACCCCGCCGCCTGGAACAACCTGGCGAATTATTTCGGCGACCACGGGCCGGTGACCAACGCATTTGCCGATTACCAAAAGGCAATCGATCTTAACCCGTCTGAACCGATCTATTATCAAAATTTCGCGACGACCGTTTATCTTTTCCGCCCGGACGCGAGGGGTTATTTCCAGATCACGGAAGCCCGGGTTTTTGATAAATCGCTCGCCCTATACCAAAAAGCCATCCAGTTGGATCCGAAGAATTTTGAATTGGCGTCGGATTACGCGGAAAGCTATTACGGCATTAAGCCATTGCGCACCAACGATGCGCTGGTGGCCTGGACCAATGCGTTGGCGTCGGCGCAAACCGAAGTCGAACGCGAGGCGGTGTATATCCATTTGGCGCGCATCAAATATCTCGTGGGACGTTACGATGAAGCGCGGGCGCAGTTGGAGGCCGTCACAAATTCCACATACGACGATCTTAAAGGCCGGATCGAGCGCAATATCAGGCAGAAACTGAATCCGCCGCCGACCAACGCCGTTCCTGTGAGTTTGCAGGTCACGAATGTCCTGGTGACCAATGGCGTTCCAGCGCTGACAAATCCGCCGGCATTTTCAACCAATGAAGCAAGTGTTTTGACCAATGTGCCGCCGGTCACGCCACCGCCAGTTCCGCTTCAAGCGACCAATCCACCCGTCAATCCGACGAATTTATTGAATAATATGGAACTGGCGCCGCCTGCTCCGCGCCCGCCGCCGGGGCAGGATTGATCCCAAGGTGCTCAAGTTTTTCTTCATTATTGGCCGTAGCTCTGGCATTTTGTCCGTTGCATGAGTTTTTACGACCAATTGAAATTCGACGCCAACGGCTTGATCCCGGCCATCATCCAGGAGCACAAGACCGGGCGCGTGTTGATGTTCGCGTGGATGAACCGGGCCTCGCTGGAAAAAACGGTGGCCACCGGAAAGACGCATTTCTGGAGCCGGTCACGCCAGAAATTTTGGATGAAGGGCGAGGAGAGCGGCCATACCCAAACAGTCAAAGATATCGCCTTTGATTGCGATGCCGACGTATTGCTCATTCAGGTTGAACAAATCGGCGCCGCGTGCCATGAAGGATATCAATCGTGTTTTTTTCGTTCGATTGACGGCGACAAGGTCAAGATCACCGAAACCCAATTGCAGAAACCGGAAGAGATTTATAAGAAGAAAAAGGTTTAAGAATTTTGATTGATTGCATTTGAATGTCCCGCAGGGGCGGCTGAGGTTTTTGAAAATCAGGTCAGCCGTCCCGTTGGGACGGATTCATTTTTGGATGCCATACCCGCAGCTAAAGCAGCGGGCTATTGTCGGAAGCGCCTTCGGCGCAATTCGTGCCGTTTCAAACTTTTACTATCATACGCTCGGCAAGGCCTTAATGCGTGCTTTAATGATTGTCACACTTGTGCAAATCCCTCTTTCAGCGCATTATTCTCTTGTGCTTGCGGATGAACAAACTACTCCTGAGCAGTTTGCGGCATTGCGTGCCATGACTGGCGTGCGGCGATTGCAGCTAGCCGAACAACTATATTGGTCGGCACGAAAAATGAAGGCGGCGGGATTGCGCTATCAGCATCCTGATTGGTCGGAACAGTGCGTGAATGATGAGGTGCGTCGGGTTTTTACAAAAGGGGCCGATGAATAAATGTCCCGCAGGGACAAATGAAAATAGGGAACGGAGCGGCAAATGACAAAGCCCTGCAGGGGCGGCTGAGGTTTTTGAAAATTAGATCAACCGTCCCGTTGGGACGGATTCGTTTTTGGATGCCAGACCCGCAGCTAAAGCAGCGGGCTATTGTCAAAAAGCGCCTGCGGCGCTCCAATGTCTTCAAAGATATTCTGCCTGCGGTTCACCCGGGAGCGGGACATAAATTTACGGATGGTCGTGGAGATTTGAATCATTATAATTTTAGAGACAGGCCAAAAACATGTCCTATATCAGTTCATATTTTCATTGCGTGTTCAGCACAAAAGATCGCCGTCCATTTATCAAACCAGAACTACGTGAACGCCTTTGGCCGTTTCTTGGTGGGATTGCGCGGCAAAATAAAATGACTACGATGGAAGTGGGTGGTATGGAAGACCACGTTCATATTTTGCTTTCACTGCCCGCTACCATTTCAATTTCCAAAGCGATGCAACTCATCAAGGGCGGTTCCTCCAAATGGATTCACGAAACATTTTCCGAACAACGGACATTTGCATGGCAGGAAGAGTATGGAGCCTTCAGCGTGAGCGTTTCGCAACTGGATAAAACAGTTGCCTACATTCGTGGACAGCCTGAACACCATCGTAAGATGACGTTCCAGGAAGAATTTTTGATGTTGTTGAAAAAACACAGCATCAAATATGACGAACGGTATTTGTGGAAATAGTTTCAGCCGTCCCGTTGGGACGGATTCATTTTTGGGTACCATACCCGCAGCTAAAGCAGCGGGCTATTGTCGAAAAACGCCTTCGGCGTTACAGATTGTTCCAAAGCGAAGCGCGCATGTTTTTAGCCATACGCATGGTTAAGAGCAATAGTCCCGCAGAGACAAATGAAAATAGCCCGCAGTTTTAACTGCGGGAACGGGGCGGTAAATGACAAAGCCCCGCAGGGGTGGCTGAGTTTTTTGAAAATCAGATCAGCCGTCCCGTCGGGACGGATTCATTTTTGGATGCCATACCCGCAGCTAAAGCAGCGGGCTATTGTCGAAAAGCGCCTGCGGCGCTCCTCAGGTATTCCAAGCCGTAACGTGAATAATATCTATACATGCCGAGTATTTTAGGCGGAATGCTTTCGCAAATTGTTTGTTTATTCATCCGGTCTTGGCATGATGGTTGGACATGCATTCACCATTGTTGGATGAATTTCAGAAGCTCGCGACGCGGGGAAACCTGATCCCCGTGATGCGACGCATCCTTGCGGATTTCGAGACGCCGCTTTCGGCGTATCTCAAGATCCGCGGGCAGGGCGAATCTTTCCTTTTTGAATCCGTGGAAGGCGGCGAACATATCGGGCGCTATTCGTTTGTCGGTTGCAATCCCCGGGCCGTCATCAAGCAAACCGGGAGCACGGTTGAAGTCATTGAGAACGGAAAAGTCATCGAGAAGTTTACTGTCGGCAAAGATGTCAAAGACGGACTGGAAGTTATCGAGCGCGTGATGAAGAAATATCGCGCAGTAGCCTTGCCCAATCTCCCGCGTTTTACCGGCGGCGCGGTCGGGTTTATCGGGTACGAATTTATTCATGACGTGGAGCCGGTGGTGCCGCGTCCGCCTGTTGATGAATTAAACACGCCGGTGATGTATTTTCTCATCGCGGATGAGCTTCTGATTTTTGACCGTGTCGCGCAGACCATTACCGTTCTTGTGAATGCCGTCCTCGATGAAGCGGACAGTCCGGCCGATGCGTACGAGAGCGCTACGAGCGAGATTGACCGTATCATTTCATTGCTGGAACAGCCGAGCAAATATAGCGCGGTGGCGGTGGTGAATGATGTGCCGCCGGTTGATTTCAAATCCAACCAGACGCAGGAAAAGTTTTTTGCCAACGTCGAGACCGCCAAAAAATACATTCACGCCGGTGACATCATCCAAGTGGTCGGGTCGCAACGCTTCTCCGCGCCGGTCAAGGCCTCGCCGCTGGACATATACCGCGCTGTGCGCTCCATTAACCCCTCGCCGTACATGTTTTTACTTGAGTTAGATGGCTTCTCGCTCGTGGGGGCCTCACCGGAGATCCATGTGCGTTGCGAAGAGAGCAGGGTGGAGATACGACCCATTGCCGGAACGCGCCGCCGTGGAAAGAATGAAGAAGAGGACCAGGCGCTGGAGAAAGAATTGCTCGCTGATCCCAAGGAGCGCGCTGAGCATGTCATGCTTGTGGATCTGGCTCGTAATGATATTGGCCGCGTCTGCGATTTCGGGAGCGTGTCGGTGAAAGAATTGATGGTGATCGAGCGATATAGTCATGTCATGCACATCGTCACGCAGGTGGAAGGGAAGTTGTCGGCCGGCAAGACGCCATATGATTTGATGCGTGCCACCTTTCCGGCGGGCACGGTCAGCGGAGCGCCAAAGATCCGCGCCATGCAGATCATTTCGCAACTCGAGCAAACCGCGCGCGGGCCTTATGCGGGATGCGTTGGGTATTTTTCCTTCAACGGCAATTGCGACACATGCATCACCTTGCGCACGGCACTAGTCAAGGACGGCAAGGCCTACGTGCAGGCTGGTGGTGGATGGGTAAATGACTCGATGCCGGACGGCGAATTTCAGGAAACAGTGAATAAATCCATGGCCATGCGCAAAGCGGTGGCATTGGCGGAAACCTTTTCCGGAAAGGAATAAAGTGGAGAACCCTCTGGTCCAAACCGATCACAAATGTGACCGTTGTGGCGCTTTTGATGCGATTGAGATTGGAGATAAATTTCTCTGCAATAGTTGTATCACTGAGGCGGGATGTAGTTGTAATGAAAGCGATGTACCTGACGTCAAGTTGATACGCAAGGATTTGAGTCATCGTTGAATTTCTCACCCCTCCTCCTAACCTCCTCCCCGTTGAGGGGAGGAGGAACGGGATGCGGATATTTTTTGCATTTGCAGCGCCATCAAGATACGAACGTGATTGAAAACTCCAAATTGCGCAAAATGTCCGAATGAAATCCTCTCCCCTCAACGGGGAGAAGATTTAAAGGTGAGGGGATGATGCTGGTGTTTCGTGTCGGTCCGATTGATGCACTGTGTTCTAGTTTCAAGGATTCAGTCGTCCCTTCGGGACTTTGGTTTTAGGGGACTTTACCCGCAGTTAAAACTGCGGGCTATTTTCATTTGTCCCTGCGGGACATTCAAATGCGATCAATCAAAATCAGAAGCCGCTTCCGCCATCGCTCAAGTTATGGCGGGACAAGCCGCGGCTGCGGCTCGCAGTGGCAGCGCCACTTGCCATTCGGCTCGCCCCACCAAACCAAGATATTGCCCATTGCCCAAATCATTTTACATACACCTCGTTGTTTGTTAGCTTCAATCATCGGAGTATGAAGCGTTGGATTTCCATCGCGGTCGTCTTTTGCACTGTGGCGTTGCAAGCCGCGCAGGTGGGATTGATCAAAATCAAAGGGCCGATTGGCCCGGCCACCGCCAATTACATTTCCCGCGCCCTCGATACCGCTGCCAGCCAGGATGACCAATGCCTTATCATCCAGTTGGACACGCCCGGTGGATTGGTGGCATCCATGGATGACATCGTTGAAAATTTCTATTCATCCAAAGTTCCCACGGTGGTTTATGTTTCGCCAGAAGGCGCGATGGCCGGCAGCGCCGGATGTTATATCACGCTGGCGGCGGACGTCGCAGCCATGGCGCCCAACACGACTATCGGTGCGGCGCATCCGGTGGATATGGGGAACGAAGATGAAAGCACCAACAGCATCATGGTGGAGAAGATGGAAAACGCTTATGCCAAGGTGATGCAAACCATCGCGGAAAAACGACATCGCAACGTCGAATGGGCGGTGTCCGCGGTCCGGCAAAGCAAGATGCTCACCGCCAAAGAGGCTTTGCAGATGAAAGTCATAGATCTAATCGCGACGAATCTTCCGGACCTGCTCCAAAACCTGGACGGAAAGAAGATTGGAGATCAAACGCTTCGAACTGCGAAAGCGCAAGTGGTGGAAATTCCGATGAGCCTGGGTGAGGAATTTTTCCAGATGTTTTGGCAGCCGGAAGTGATGATGCTCCTCATGCTGGTGGCGATTTACGGCATCATCGCGGAACTGAGCCATCCGGGAGCGATTCTTCCCGGCGTCGCGGGTGTCCTGGCGATCATCCTTCTTTTATATATGTCGGCGACACTTCCGTTGAACGTGGCGGGCGTGGCGTTGATAGTGCTGGCGCTGGCGCTCTTTGTCACGGACATCTACGCGCCGACACATGGTGTCTTGACCGGCGGAGGCATCATCGCTTTTTTCCTGGGCCTATTGATGCTGTTCAACCGGGAGCCGGCGGGGTATCATTTACCCATGATCTGGGCGATTTCAGCAGCGCTCGTCACCGCGGCGTTCTTTGTGTTCTTCGTCAGCAAAGGCATTCGCGCGCAATTTCTGCCCAGCCACGCCGGAGTGGAGACGATGATCGGCAAAACGGTCGCCGCCAAATCGCGGATCGACGCCAATAGCGGCAAAGTATTTATTGAAGGCGAGCTTTGGAACGCCATCAGCGAGACGCCCGTGGAAATAGGACGGGACGTGGAGATCGTCGGCATCCAGGGATTGACCTTGAAAGTGAAACCAAAACAAACCTGATAAAATTATGGACGAACAAAATCAACATCTCATCGGCGGCATCCTGGTGGTAATTTTCATAGTCGGCTTTATCGGCATCTTTATCTTAACCTCGGCGGTCAAAATTTTGCGGGAATACGAGCGCGGCGTGGTGTTCCGGTTGGGCAAGCTCATCGCCGCCAAAGGCCCCGGCGTCATTTTTCTGATCCCCGTCGTGGACCGCATGGTGCGGATGGACCTGCGCGTGGTGACCATCGATGTTCCCAAACAGGAGATCATGACGCGTGACAACGTGCCCGCCACCGTGGACGCCGTGGTCTATTTCCGGGTAGTAGATCCGAATGCTGCCGTGGTGAAAGTGGAGAATTATTGGCGGGCCACTTCGCTCGTGGCGCAAACGACATTGCGTAGCGTGCTCGGTCAATCGGAATTGGACGAATTACTCGCGCATCGCGACAAGATCAATTCGACTTTGCAGGAGATCATTGACCGCCAGACCGACCCGTGGGGCATCAAAGTCACCGCGGTGGAGATCAAGGACGTGGCCCTGCCCGAAGAAATGAAACGCGCCATGGCCAAGCAGGCTGAAGCCGAGCGGGAACGCCGCGCGAAGATCGTGAACGCTGAAGGTGAATTCCAGGCCGCCGAAAAGATGGCGCAAGCGGCGGCTGTCCTCGCCAAGGAACCGATGGCGTTGCAACTGCGCTACCTCCAGACCATGCGGGAGATGTCCAGCGAGCACAACACAACGACGTTCATCCCGTTGCCGATCGATCTGTTCAGTGTGTTTTTGAAGAAATAATAATCAGGGTCCATGGTAGAGATTCTCTCAGGCATAGTGCTGGTGCTGCTTGTCATGGCGGCAACCTGGTGGTTGAGCGGATTTGATACCGGGTTATCGGGTGACGACACTAGGATTGATTATCTGCGCCGCGGGCTTCGTTGCGGCTTCACATGGTTGCTGATGGTCTTGCTGCTTTTGTTGCCCGGTTCAGCCGCCATGGTGCCCGTCGTGGCATTGGTTGGCGGAATACTGGCGCTGGTCTGGGGTTGGTGCGTGGGCGAATGCGTTGCGCGGGGGTTTCATGTGATAATCGGTATGGCCAGCAGCAACCGTGAATTTGATCCCCGTCAGCACACCCGGAACCTGGAGATGTTGGCGATCCTGCTCCGGGAGGGCAGGCGAGCGGAAGCGCTTGAACTGGCCGAAACTTTGAAAGCATCCGGCGATGCCAATGTGCTGGCAGTGGAAACGTTGTTGGAACGCGCGGGGATCCCGCAGGAAAGCGCCAAAAAGATCGCGCCGCTGGCCGAAGCGGACCGACTGCATTTGCAGGGGAAATTCGACGAAGCGGAAACCATCCTGAAATCGTTGCTCGCGCAAAACCCCTCGAACGCGGACGCCGCGTTAATGTTGATGCGCCTCTATGTGCAGGACTTCCGCCGGAGCGATAAGGCGATGGAAGTGCTTCGGTCGCTGGAAAAGCAGCCGCACGCCTCCGTTTCGCACATCGAATATGCGATGCGTTCGATCCAGGAATGGGGGCGGGTGAAAATAGTGCATAGAGCCGAAACACTTCCGGAATCAGTCGATGAATTGATCGCCGCGGGTTATCTGGGCACGGCGATTGAAACGGTTGAACGTGAGACACAGGAACAGCCGAAGAATTTCGACGCGCAACTGAAGCTGGCGGAGATCTATGCGATGAATTCGGATGACCTCCAGCGCGCGGAAAAAATAGTCAAAAAAATCGAGACGAGCCGCGTGTTTAATGACGAACAGATTGAAAGGGCCAAAGCCAAACTGGCCGGGTGGCGCGAGGCGAAGGCAGCGGCGAAATGAATCCACAGCCAGTTTTAGTTCGACAATCCCCTCTTAAACATTAAAGATTATACTATGCCGCTTTATGAATATGAGTTGTGTGACGGTGAATGCAAAATTTGTGGCGGGCAATTCACGCTGAACCGCCCGCTGTCTGCGCCGCCATTGGAGAAATGTCCGGCGTGCAAAAAGCCCGTCCGCAAGATCATTTCCAGTTTCAGCACACCCCACAAGCTCAAGCCGGTTTCGATTTCCGACGCAAAAAAGGCCGGATTTACCGTGCTCAAACGATTGGGCAAAGGCGAGTATGAGCGGCAATAACGCCTGAATTGCCTTTTGACGGATGGTGGCCAATCCCTTAGGTTCAATTATTGTCATGAATCGGTTTGCTTCCAAATTGGCGCGTTTGTTGCCGGTTGCCACGGCAGCAGGTTTGGCGCTTATTGTTCCGGCACACGTTGTCGCGCAGGGGGAACAACCGATAATATTTTCTTCGCCGAACGACGATAATACCAACATGCCGTCCCTGACGCCGCGCGCGCCGGCTTTGCCGGAAGCGGCCATGGCTGTCCAGGCGCAGTCGTTCGATTTCGGCGCGACTCCGGGTCCTGCCGTGCCGCCGCCGTCGATTTCCCCCGCGCAACTTGCCCAAATGCAAAAGGATCTCGATGAAAAGCAGAACTGGGCATTGTTGACGCCGCAAGAGTTGATGGGTATTCCGACGCCTCAAAAAATCATGGGCCTTTCTGATGATGAGAACGAATCCGTGGCGCAACGGTATCTTGAGCGTCAGCAAACGCCGGTCACAAACGATGTCACCGCACAATGGGACTTGTCACCGAATGGATCCATTTCCAATTCCGCCGCTGCCGCTGTTGCGGTCTTTGGCTCAGCGAACCCCGCAGCCAGTTCGTTTTTCTCCCAGGTAATGGGCAACTCAACCTCAGACCAGGCGAACCAGAACGTCGGCAATTGGTCGTTCAGTTTCGGTTCCGGGCCGGGTGTGACGGCTTCCCAGCCGACCCCGGAGCAAGTCGCCGCCACCGAAGAAGCGCTTCAAAAAATGATCACGCCGTTCAACGCGCCCCTGTCGTCTTCGTCACAAACTGAGCCGTCGTTCAATGCAAACGCTTTCAATGTGCCGCCGAAACCTGTTTCGCCGGCGGCGCAGCCGGTGCAGGATACGCTGTTGGCCCAGCCGCAGTTCAACCCCATGGGAGAGTCATTTCAGCCGTTGAGAGGCGGGGTGCAGGCGCCGGTCACCGCAAAACCGTTGCCGGGACTTATCCAGCAAAACAAGACGCCCGCCGCGTCGGAATGGAAACCGCAATTGCCCCCATGGTTGTCGCCGGTGCCGCAACCCGGCCAGATCCGTTGAGTCAGAGAGGTTAAAATACTATAGCTATTCGAGAGGAGCTATTCGAGAGGAAAAATCCTTGCTCCGAACGGCCACATTATTTTTTAAAACGCTTTAGTGCGCGGAAGTGATGAGGAGAACCTGTTCGAGGGTGGACATTCCATCGCGCGCCCGGTCCAGTCCCGCCATGCGCAACGTATGCATCCCTTCCTTGACCGCCACTTTGGCCATTTCGCGCGTGTTGGCGCGGGCGATGACGAGCTTGCGGATGGCGTCGGAAACGGTCATGGCCTCGATGATGGCCATACGACCGGCGTAACCGGAATTTTTGCAGCGGTCGCAACCGCGTCCACGGTAGAGTTGCACGCCCTGGA
This sequence comes from Verrucomicrobiia bacterium, assembly GCA_036502245.1. Taxonomy (GTDB): domain Bacteria; phylum Verrucomicrobiota; class Verrucomicrobiia; order Limisphaerales; family UBA11358; genus UBA11358. The sequence continues at coordinate 4,445 of DASXYX010000024.1, read as the reverse complement.
ACGTGGCCGAATCGATCCCCAGGTCCTCGAACATTTTCGGCGGATAGGTGACCGGTTCCTTGCAATGCGGACAAATGCGCCGCACGAGGCGTTGCGCACAGGAGAGGATAACGGAGGACGAGATCAAAAATGGCGCAATGCCCATGTCGTCGAGGCGCGCGATGGCGCCGGGGGCGTCATTACAGTGCATGGTGGAAAGCACCTGGTGACCGGTGAGGGCGGCTTCGATGGCGATTTCCGCCGTCTCGGTATCGCGGATTTCACCGATCATGACGATGTCCGGGTCCTGCCGCAAAATGGAGCGCAAGGCGCTGGCAAAAGTAAGGCCGATCTCCTTTTTGGTCGGCACCTGGTTGATGCCCGGGATCTGGAATTCGACGGGGTCTTCGACCGTGACGATGTTCCATTGCGGATTGTTCAACTCATTGAGGGCGGAGTAGAGGGTCGTGGTCTTGCCGGAACCGGTCGGGCCGGTGACCAGGATCAATCCGTGCGGCGCGTCGATCGCCGACTTGAATTGCTTGAAGGTGTCGGCATCCAGGCCGAGTTTATCGAGGCTGGCGGACAGGTTGGATTTGTCGAGGACGCGCAACACGATCTTCTCGCCATGGACCGTCGGCAAAATGGAAACGCGCAGGTCATAGTCCTTGCCACTGACCTTGACTCTCATGCGCCCGTCCTGGGGCAGGCGGCGCTCGGCAATGTCGAGGCTCGACATGATTTTGAAACGGGACGCCAATGCCAGTTGCATCTGTTTGGGCGGGGGCGTGGCATCCACCAGCGCGCCGTCGATGCGGTAGCGCAGGCGCATGACTTTTTCGAACGGTTCCAGATGCACGTCGCTCGCGCGGTCTTTGATGGCCTGGACGATGACGAGGTTGGCTAATTTGATGACGGGGGCCTCTTCGCTCGATGCCGCGAGCTTGTCCAGGTTGACCTCTTCCATCCCTACCTTGACCGTCTCCACCGATTCAGCCTCTTCTTCCTGCTGCTTCTGCGCGTCCTGGATGATGTCCTCCATGGAGCCGCCCTTGGCAGCGTCCAGCGCGGCCAGCTTGTCGTTGATGGCTTTTTCGGACGTGATCAGCGGGGAAATTTCGAGCTTGGTGATCCGTTTCACGTCGTCCAGGGCGATGACGTTCAACGGGTCGGCCATGGCCAAAAACAATTTGTTCTCGAGCCGCGAAACGGGGACGACCTTGTGATTGTATTCGGTTTCGAGCGGGATCAAGTCGGCGATCTCTTCCGGGATGCTGATGCGTCCGAGATTGACCGGCGGCACGTTCAACACGCGGCCCATGCAGACCGAAAGGTCCTGCTCACTGACATAGGCTTTATCAATAATGAGTTTGACCAGGCGCGCACCGCCTTTTTTTTGCTGTTCAAGCAATTCCTCGACCTGCCCCGCGCTCAACAGGCCGTCTTCGACGAGGGCGTCGGCGATGCGTTCTCCAAATGATTTTACTTTGGCCATAGTCTTAACGGAATGCCTTGCGGGCGAGGGTCATCAGTTCCGACGGCATCGCCAGGTACCACAGCAACCGCAGCGACGTCGCATCAGAAAGTTCCTTGGCCGCCTGCTGGTTGAAGGGATTGGCCGTGGCCACGAGGACAGCCTTGCTCATGCGATCGAACGGGACTACGCACCAGCGCCGGCAGACGTCCGCTGGGAACCCGCGCAGCAATTCCATGTCCACGTCGTAACGTTCCAGCGGCAGAAATCCGGTGCGCGATTTGTCCGACAACAGGCGGAGGGATTTTTCGATATTGAAAATATTTTTTTCGTGCAATATCTGGATGAACGGATCCCTGACGTCTTGCGGCGGCGAGCTCATGTCTGCCGGGCGCCAGCACAGGTCGAAGTCTCCCGCGCTGATGATTTTGGTGTCCACGAAAATCTTCCGCATCGTTTTCTGGCCGTCGTCCACTTCGCCGTCCGCGCCCGATTTCCTCTTCAACCGGCTGGTATTACTATCTTTCAACGGCGCCAGGGCGGCGGGTTCAGCGATGGAATGCCCGGCGGCGTTGTTGGCCGTGTCCTCGATCTTCCGGAGGGCGGTCTGGACGTCTTCGTCGTTCGGACGGCGTTGCAGCACTGTTTCATATTCCAGGATGGCCGAGGAAAGCTGCCCCATCTGGGTGTAGGCTTCGGCGATGCGTTTGGAAGTGCGGATGACATCGGCCTCGCGGCCGAGTTTGGTATAGGCTTCTTTGAGGATTTCCAGCGACTGGCAATCGTTCGGTTGCGATTGCACAATGACCTCGAACATCTCAATCGTTTGCAACAATTGAGTTTCCTCACCTGGATTCAACGTGGCAGCGGGCATGTCTAAATTTACCTGTCTGGCCTTAAAATAGAGCAATCCCGGATTAAAGCAACCGCAGAAAATCGATTCGCCATAACTTTCTGCATGGTGTCAATTCGCGTCAAAAGGCGTCGATTGGCGTCAATTTTTTCACTTTCATAAGTGTAAAAAGAGTTCAAAAAGGTTCGCATGGTTTTGGGGTTGCGTTTAACTAAACGCAAGTTCGCGTAATTTCGCGTAAGATTGCGTAAGGGGTGACAGTTGAGAGAGGTTTGAGTTGAGGGTTGAGAGATGGCGCAAAAGGACGCAATCGCGCGCACGACCAGGGGTTGAATGGAGATGAACTGATCAACAACCAAGGAACAAAGGAACAAAGCACGGTCAAATGCAAGGAGCAGGACAAATGTTTCGAGCGAGGCGCCTTTACTGTGTTTCGCCGCGATGAAGGCGGGCAAGCTCACCAAACGATATGTCAGAGCATTGCTCATGGGGCCATTTAAGCATGAAAAAGAGGAAGTGGAATGTTTCCCGGAAACAAATTCGGAACAGATGGGTGGATTGATGGATTTGTGGATAAATAGATGATGGATAAGGGTTAAACCACGAAAACCACGAAAACCACGAATAACATGAAAGAAAGTGAAGGGGAAATATGGGTTTTTTTGGGGGACTGGCAGGGTTGAGATTGACGAATGCTTTGGCTCAGGAGCAACATGAACTCATGGCGCGTACGCAAGAACCATTTGTTATTATTGGCAAAGAAATGAAACCCAGAAATACTACAATACTAGGAACCGACCCCTTTATGATGGGAATGGAAATGTAATGGCTTTGGTGAATGCCGCTGATGGAACGTTTGCGGCGAATTATGATTATGGTCCGTTTGGAGAACCAATTCGAATGACGGGGCTAATGAGTAAAAATGACCCTTTCCGCTTCTCAACCAAGTATGATGATGACGAATCGGATTTGCTTTATTATGGATATCGCTATTACAAGCCATCAACAGGAACATGGATAAGTAGAGATCCTCTCCGTGAAAATGGTTTTATGCTGTTAAAGAATAGACAACAACTTTTTACTAAGTCTGATTTAACCGTAAAGGAGGTTACAATTCAAAGAAACGATCTGTTGAGAAAAACAAGTGGAATTAACTATTATATTTTTAATGTAAATAATTCGATTAACGAAATTGATCTTTTTGGGCTCGACGATTGGTCTCCGGATACATATAAAATGTGGAAAGATTTAATAGATGGACTTAAAGATGCATGGGAAGTGGCGCATGAAGGAAAATGTCCAAAAGACCCATGTTATAGCGTAACTAGCCTTTCTGCTCCTTGTCATTGCCTTGCAAGCGAGATAAACTCAATAGCTGGCAAGCTGCAGATAACCAGACAAAATGAGAATAATATGATTAGTTGTATATGCGATGCAAGCGCTAATACCGACTGTGACAGAAATGCTAGAAAAGTGATTGAAGCGGTATTTGGAACTCCGCAAAATTAAGGCAACGATATGTGCAAGATTCAATATTGGTTTATTTTAATTGGACTGATGATTGCAGGATGTAAAACTAACCAATCATCTGGGCGATTAGATGGTTTTATAATAAATGAAGCAAAGGCTTATGGGGGATTGGCTCAAGTTGATATTAAACATAAGCCTGAACTTTTTGGGAAATGGAACTATTCGCGCGACCAATTTGGAACAGTGATTCAGTGTAATAATGTGACCTTTCAAGCGGTTGACCGATTTTTCAAGGATCTCTGTGGATCTCCGAACCAAGCTGGGAAAAATGCTGAAGGGCAGACTCAATGGGTTGTTCCTGCAAGAATAGCGGGCGTTTCCTTTTGGTATTCTCAACTTAACGGCGGAGTACAAATTACGATTTTGAAACCCGATAGTAGTTGGTATGATAAGTCGGCAACCAATGGTATGGCGGAACATCACACCAATTGAAAGTTAAAACTGGAACAGGTTGGCCCTCAAGCCCGCCATAAAGGGGTCGGTTCCTAGTATTGTAGTATTTCCTGGATTCATCTTTCGGCCATGTCTCAAAAAGCCGGACAGTTTGCTCAGGTTTTGATGATGCATTGTTAATCCGGGCACAGTCATACTCTCTCACAACTTGGATTT
>DASXYX010000023.1:0-48903 GCA_036502245.1 Verrucomicrobiia bacterium | reverse complement strand
AGAGCGCCATTCAGCCGCTCCAATACGTTCCATTTTCATCGCGCGTAGCCAATGCGCTGACAACCTGCACCACCTACGTTTATCAAACCGTTTGGCCTGCGCATTTAGCCGTGTTCTATCCGTACTCCGCAAAACATCTTCAATCAACCGCCGTCATCGCGGCCTTTGTCGCACTCGTCGTTGTCTCCTTGTTATGCTTCGCATATCGGCGGAGTCGGCCCTATCTATTAGCTGGCTGGTTATGGTATCTCATCATGCTCATTCCGGTCATCGGCCTCGTCCAGGTGGGAAATCAGGCACACGCCGATCGTTACATGTATCTGCCACAAATCGGCCTGTGTTTAATGCTGGCCTGGCTGCTGGCCGATCTTATCCGGCAATTTCGCATCCATAGATTATCCCTCATTACTGGAGCGGTTGTGGCGTTGAGCGGGCTTTTCGCTGATGCCTTCATCCAAACAACCTATTGGCGCAATAGCGAAACCTTGTGGACGCGCGCCATCGCCTGCACCGGAAACAATTCAACCGCTCAAAACAATCTCGGATTTGCTCTCGCCCAAAAGGGACAAATGAACGATGCCGTCGGCCATTTTCAAAAAGCCATTGAGATAGATCCCGATTACGTCGAAGCCTATAACAATCTCGGCGACGTTTATTTCTTTAACCACCAACGGGATGAAGCGATCGGCTGCTTTCAAAAAGCGGCCCAACTGGCCCCTGACAACGAAGAAGTTCAACACAATCTCGGCCTCGCCTTCGCGCAAAAAGGGCAACTGGACGATGCGATTGCTCATTTTCAAAAAGCCGTGTCCCTCAATCCCGAAGATGCCACCGCCCAACATGATTTGAGCATTGCTCTCGCCCAAAAAGCGCAGGCCGGCGCGCGCTAGGCACACCCGCAAATCGCGAAGCGTTTGGACTGCGATGCTTCAGCATCGCTTTTGAATGGTAGACGGCCCTTCCGAAATTCGCGTTAGCATCTTGGAATGCGGCGGGAAGCGTAGTGCCACGCCACTTTTGCAACCCATACTCCTATCGCGCTCTTTGAGTTCTTTCGCGGCTAAACCAAAAAGATTTTCGTGTCTTTCGTGGTCAACCGAAACTCAAATCTGATACCGTTTCTGGAGCAACTGCCACAATCCGCGTATCCATCGCGGCAACAGCGGCTCGGCCTGAAGCTTGAAGCTGATCTTCCCGGAACGCCCATCGAACAATCCCACGTCGCTGTGAGCATCCAGTTTCCCAATGACCTCAAAAAACGGCTCGGCGGATTTCGTCCCCTGACTCTGCTGGTCGGCGTCCGCGGAAATAGGAACCTCTCCCCCGCCCGCCCAGCCCAATGCCGCCGACGGCAAATTATTCTGCCCGCCGGGAACCACGCGCCAGGCCGCCACCGGTAATTTTGTTTCCGCATTGCCCCAGAGCCGGACACTTGCGTTGTAAATTTTCCGCGCAAAAAGATCGCGCGCGTCGTCCTCCGTCACCGTGGCTTCAAAATCAAATACCGCCGGATTGGCCAACAATCCCAGTTCCGTCCCGCGTGGCAGCCAGCGCCCGACGTTTTCGTTGAGGTCCGGCGCCACCCACACGCCGTCGTGCAACGCCCGCACCGTCAGGTTTTGAGAATCCTCCGTGTATTTTTTAAACTCCGCCGCCACCGAATCATGCAGGCTCATCAATGGCTGGATGTCCGCCGAATTCGTGTCCATCGCCTGGCGCAATTGCACCTCGATCTGGTCCAGATGGGCTCGCGTGGCAACCAACTCCAGATTCAGTTCAGGATCGCTCATCCGCAGGAGCGGCTGGCCTTTTTTCACATAGCTGCCTGATTGGACGAACAACTCCGCCACCTGCCCCGCCGACTGGTTCACGATGTCCGTCCGCTGCGCCGCCACAACCACACCCGGAGCGCGGAACGAATACGGAAACGGCACCACCGCCAGCAAGATGATCACAAATGCCGCGATGCCCGCCGTCACCCCGATAGCGCGCTGGCGCACACGGTCCAACCGGGGATTGGAGGACAAATATTTGGTGAACTGGACTATCGGCGTGATCGCCCATGAAACCAAACACACCAACGCCATGATGATGCCAATGATCAAAAACCGGTCCGCCACCACCAATAACACTCCGGCAAAAATAATCGTGCGGTAAATCCAGCTTGTGATGCCAAATGACGCCAGCCAACCGGCTTCGCGGCGCGTGCCCGCGGGCGAATCGATATTCTTTACTCCAAACAAAAATTTCTCGGCCCAATAGCGCAGTTGCATCGTCGCGCGCTGGTTCAAGTTCGGGATCTCCAGCAGATCGGACAGGATATAATAACCGTCGAACCGCATCAGCGGGTTGATGTTAAAGATGATGGTGGAGACTGACGCGATGAACATGATGTTGTACGCCACCGCGTGAACGACCCCCGGCCCCGTCTTCGCCCAGAAAAAGGCCGCGATGGCCGCGATGAACAATTCCACGATCATGCCCGCCGAGCCGACCAGCACACGCTTCCACCGCTCGCGAAAACTCCAGGCCGACGTCGCGTCCACGTATGGCATCGGCGTGAAAATCATCAACATCACACCCATCACGTGGACTTCACCGCCGTATCTGCGGCAGAAATAGGCATGGCCAAATTCATGGAACCCCTTGACGATCACCATGGCGATATAAAGCAGGACCAGGTTATTCGTCGCCAACAACCCCTGCCCCTGCACGCGTAACGCGCTAAAATTGTCCGCCGCGATCACCAGTCCAAAACCGACCACCAGGAACCAAAGCGCCGCGCCAAATGGCCCGATAAGTTTTCCCACGACCGGCATCGTGCGGACAAGAAAACGGTCCGGGTCCAGCAGCGGAAACCGGGCGAACATGATGTTCAGGAAGCGAAAACCCATTTCGCGTTGCTTGCGTTTTTTGTAGCGCTCGAACAACTGGGCGCTGTCCGCCGCCAGGTCGTATTGCAACAGGTTGGAGAAATAAAGCTGCGAGAGCAGTTGAATGACCGCTTCCTGGCTCGGCGCGGCGTCGGGAAACCGCTCCAGGCATTGTTTCCAGACCTCTTCCACCGTGCGGTCCGGGCGCAGGCGCGAAACAAATTCATACGCCGCCGGGCGCAGGCGGAAATATTGGTTGCTGAACGGATTCTCCAGGACAATCCACCGTTCCCCGCGAAAATTCTGCCGCCGTGCCTTGACCACCGGACGCAGGCAGATCTTCTGGTTCGCCACGCGGTACCAGGACTCGCTGAAAGTTTTGCGCAGGTCGGCCATCTTATCACTCGAATTTTATGCGGAAGAAATCCACGATTTCAGAGTGTAGGTAAATGGTTTTAGCCGTGCAAGATGAATCCAAAAACAAAGCGCCCTTGACTGTGCGCAAACGACGACTACAGTGATTGTGTGATTACGAATGCCACGGCAACCTTGTTGAACCGTAGGCCGTCAAAAGTGCTTGGGCGCGCCCAACGGGGCGAAACTGTGGTCATCGAAAAATTTGGCGAGCCGTGCGCCGTCATTATTCCGCACCCGCGCAAGACCTCTGGCGCGGAGATCGCCAAACGCCTCCGCCGTTTGAAGCCCATGCCTGATGCCGCCGGAGCCGTGGAAAAGATCGTCAAGAACATGGATGATGTCAGCCGACACTCCTATGGTCTTGATTGATTCCTCCATTCTCATCAAAGGGCAGCGCGATCCGCAGTGGTTTCAATCTGTTATTGATAATCGGGACGACCTGGCAACATGCGATGCCGCCGTTGGTGAATTTGAAGTGGGACTTTATGCCCCGCGCGAAAAGAAGACCCGGGAACAGGTCCGGCAATTCTATAAAGCCGCGATTGCACCCCTCATGCGACTACCCCACCTGCCCGACGATTTTCAAGAGGCCTCCCGACTCATCGGCGAGGCGATTTTCAAAAGCGCCGCCAAACCATCTTTTCCTGACGGCCTTATCGCGGCATGTGCGCGACGGACAAACCGGGTTGTCTGGACAACCGACGAAACAGATTTTCGGGCAATGGGTTGCCAAACCTTTAATCCCTGGAAACCGCTGGACCGTTTGCCTGACAAACCATCCTGATAGATCGGCCAGCCGTTTCGTGCGGCGTTCGGCTACCACCAAAATTTCATGCGCAGGAAGTCTGCCGTGCGATGGGTGAGTATCCAAAAAAGACTATGCCGGTGCGTCTCCAGCTTGCATAGGCCCGTCATGCCCGGCCGCCACCAGTTCTCCACCCCGTTCATCGGCTTCAAGCGCATCAGGAACACGTTGCCGTCCTTCTGTGTCACCGCCGCCGGCTCGAACATCTGCACCGTCACGGGAAATTTCAATTTCGGCTGCGTGACGAACGCGATCTCCCCTTTCGTGCTGCCCTCGACCTCTTTGACGTCGCGTTCCGGGATCTGCGCCTCGGCATACAGGGTATCGACACGCGCGACCTTGAACAGCGCGTCTCCCTCCTTCACTGGCGAGCCGATGCGTTCGCGCAAATCGCCCTCTACCACCACGCCGTTGAACATCGCCCTGATGATTGCGTTATTCAGGTGGTAACGGGTCAGGTCCAATTGCGCCTGCGCCTGTTTGGCCATCGCGTCATCGATGCGCATGCCGGAAATGTCTCCCTCGGCCTGCGCTTTTTCCGATTCGCGCGTGTAATGCGCCACATCAGCCTGCGCCGAAGCCTGTTGGAGCAACAGTTCACTCCGGTTCAACATGAGCAGCGGCTGCCCGTTCGTCACCAGGTCGCCCGCGCGCGCATATACCTGGTCAATATAACCATCAAACGGCGCGGTCAAATACGCGGCCTCATCGCTGCGCAAAATAAAATTCCCTTCCACCCGGTACGTGGGCCAGATCAAAAAGAGCAGCGCCAGCACGATGACACCGGCTATCGCCGCGGCCTTGCTCCAGGTATGTTCCGGTCCCAGCCAGCCCGCGAAATATTCGCGCGTGTGGACGGCCCAGCGCGACCCGAACCAGCGGTCGTAATGTTTCAGTTCACTCAACCGCCGCGTCACCTGATCGCATGCCAGCCGAAGCTGTTGAAGCTCCGACGGGCTGAATGACGTTTCGTTCCGCTCGCACGTCAGGACGGCGATCACCTTTCCGTCCAATCGCAGGGGCACCGACGCCATGTTGCCTGATTTTTGGTCGGTGCAAAATTTTTCGTGGTCGCGCGCCACCGTCGTCACGCCCTCCGGCGCGGGCCAAAGGATCTCCTCGTCCTGGTCCACACATTCCTCCATGACAGCTTCGAGCAACTGCGCGGCGGCCATCTGGCGGTCAAATTGTTCCGTGCGGCTGATGGCGCGCAACTTTACATAGCCGCCCTCGATCCAGCCCAGGCTCGCGCGGTCACACCGGAAACGCGTCGCGATGCCGTTGCAGAACGCCAGCGCCGCCGGAAGAAAATGTGTCGCCTCGTTCACCGGCACGTTCAGGTCCAGCACCGCCGCGAACTTTTCCACGTCGTGCCGCGCCTGTTGCGCCGCCATGCTCTGCTGGTACGCCGCCGGGATGTCCGCGATCAGCTTCAACCGTGTCAACGATTCCCGCGCCGCCGCATCCGTGAAATCCCGCAACTGCGCCGCAAAAATCACTTCCTCCTCCGGGCGCGCCAGTTTCAACTTCACGGCGACGTTAAAACTCCCCGAGGCCGCATCCACCGCTTCCACAAAACCGCCGTCAGCCAGGCTTCGCTCGCCGATCGCTTCCAATTTTGAAGTAAAAAGTGTCCGCACCCGCGACATGCCGGAACCGGAATCCCAGTCGCCGATCTTCGCCCATTGACGGGCCTCGCTCTGCGCGGGATCGCGTGGTTTCGCCAGCAACAGCACGGCGATGTCCGCCGATACCAGCCGGGCAGCCGCTCCCAGAAAGCGCGGCCAGAAATCTTTGGGCGCGCCGGAAAATTGCCGAAGCGCGGCCAGTTCTTCCAGGGCGCGTGAAAAATCGGTTTCCATAGTTATTGAACGGTCAGGGTGGCCGAGACACCGGGCCGGATTTTCCCGTCTGGATTGTCAAAAATGGCTTTCATGCGCGCCAACCCGCTCGCGGCATCCACGACCGGCGAAACGAAGCAGATCTTCCCCGAAACCGTTTGGCCGCCGTCCACCGTGAGCTGCACCGGTTCATCCAATTGCAATTTGGCGGCGGTCACACCGTCAACATGCCCGATGAAATAACATTGCGACGTGTCCACCAGCCGGACAAACGGTGAATACGGCGCCACCACTGAACCGGGCTTCAATGAAATATCCGTGATGGTGCCCGAAAACGGCGCGATCAACAACCGGTTGGTCAACGACTGCGCCGCGCTCTCGTACTGGGCCGTGGCCACGTGATATTCCGCCTCCGCCTTGTCCAAATCCTGCTGGCTCACGGACTTCGTGTTCTGGAACAGTTGCAGCGTGGATTCATACACCTTCTGGTTCTGGTCCATCACCGCCTTCGTCCGGGTCACCTCGATCGCTTCCAGGTTCTTATCCAGTTCCAAAATCACGTCGCCCTTCTTCACAGAATCACCTTCCTGGAAAAATTCCGTATGGATGATACCGGCGTCGGGAAAGCCGAGCGCCACGTCGTTGAGCGGCGCGGTGATGCCGGTCACCTGGATGGTGTCTGCGGCGCGAGCGATGAAATTCACCAGGCACAGCGGGACGGCCAGGAGCAAAGCGTAATAATATTTTTTCTGGAACATGGCGTTTAATCTGGGGCGTTGGTAGTGGGAGGTGGCACCGGGGAGAAAAGTTCATCCGGCGGCGGCGGGACATTTTTCACCGCATATCCCTGGTTGTGTTCGAGCATCTCCTCCGTTTGTTGGCGCAATTCATCGCGGGTGACCTCCAGGTTGTTGTCCTTCAGAAGCGCGCCATCGGCCAATTCGATGTCCAACAATGTTTTATGATATTCGGAAAATGCGCCGGCCATGTCCTGTCGCGCGTCCAGCCAATCCGCCTCGGCATTGAGCACCGACTGGGCATCCACCGTGCCTGCCTTGAGCCGTGCCAACTGTGTTTGGAACACCTGCTGGTCATAATTCACCACCGTCTCATAACTCTGGATGCTTTGCTGCCAGGCCCGCGCCTTCTGGATGGACGCACTCAGGCTGTTGGCCATTTCAGTCTCAACGCCTTTAAGATTGATGTAGGCCTCCTGCAAGTGCAGCCGCGCTCCTTTCAAATCGGCGCGGCCTTTGATATTCCCCCCCAATGGGATCGTCAATTGTATCCCCGCATCCCAGGAAGGATATTCTTCCGAACCAAGTTGGTCCCATGATTGGCCCGGGGTAAGGCCCAGGCCATTATAGCCATAATCCGCCTTCGCATCCAACTCGGGAAGCACCTGGTTTTTGGCTACACCCAGGCGCAACCGTTCCTGGTTCATCTTCTCCTGTTGGATCAAATAATCCGGGTTTTGCGTGAAACCTTCCTCATAAGTCTCCGCGTAGGTCGGCGGCGAATTACTGGTGTGCGGATCATCCACGGCACGAAACATCGGGCTGCCCGAACCCGGCTGGTTCGGATTGGGCGACACACCTGCCAGCACCTGCAAATGCCCCAAAGCCTCATAATAACTTTGCACCGCGTCGTTTCGCTTGGTGTCGCGCAAGGCCAGCGCCGATTGCGCCTCCATCACGTCCAACTGCGCGCCCTGCCCTGTTTTCAACTTCTCCTGGCTGTCATTCAACACGTCCTGCGCCGCGGTCACCGAGTCATCAAAAAAATGGATCTGCTCCTGCGCAAAGTACAGGTTCCAGTACGCGCCCTCCGCCTGGTACATCGTGAGCATCACTTGACGGCGATATTCCTCGAAGGCGATCTGCGAATCGAGCGCCGCCAACCGGATGTTCACCATCACCGGCCCAAACCAGCCATTCTTGAGCAATGGTTGGGTGACACTCACACCGGCGAAGCTTTGGAATTCTCGATTAAACTGGTTGGCAGGAGTAGCTCCGAGGCTTGCCACAGGGTTTACGTTGTTGTATAAGTCGCTCACCGTTACCCCAAGTCGGATCTTGGCCCCGGTCGGAATCAATGCTTCGACGCCGCCGTCATAAATGTTGTTTCTGTCAATAAATAGCGGGCTCGCATCCTGTTCAGCTTGCTGCTGCGTATTGTTCTGGCGCTTGTCCCACTGATGCGTATAGGATGCCTCAAAGTCCGGTTCAAAAATCCCCTTCTCGCTCTTGAGTTTGTAGGTCTGCGCCTCGGCATCGATCATTTGCGCCTGGAGAGATTGATTGTAGTGCAGGACCTGTTGGAGGTAATCACTCAACCTCAGGTCCACGGAGGCCAAATCGTTGGATGGCTGGGCGGTTGTGGAAAAAATTCCACCCCAACCAATTATCATGCCGATAACAATTTGCCGGATGCGCCCACATTGCGAATGACTCATTCCAGCCTATAGTATCCAAGCGAATCCATTCGGCAATTATTTTTGACGACTTTGTTACATATGTAGGACTTAAGACTACATTCCGCCAACAGATCCTGAATAACGTTTGTGTCTTGCCCGTGACCGCGCCAAGGTCGCAGGCGGGGAGTGCGGCGGCTGTAACGGGCTAACTTGCGAAGAGGGCCTCTCAAAAATGCGTAGCGCAGGTTTCCTAACTGCTGTGTAAAATACATCTCATTAACACCTGGCTTTAGCCAGGTGGGCGACCGAACTGCAGAAAAACCGTTTAAACGGTTTTCTTTCAATGCATCCAACGAGCACCGCGTTAAAACGTGGTGTTAATCCATCTGGATCAATTATTCCCCATCGCCGTCCCGCTCTCCCTATGAAAATAGATCGCGCCGTTCACCACCGTCGCTTTCACTCCTGCTCCGCCTTTGCCCAGCGTGCCCTTCAAATGACGGCCCACGGGAAAATCTTTCGTCACGGTCAATTCCGGAAAATCACTCGCGATCGACCCGTTGATGGAACTTGCGGTGACAGTCGCATCCGCATTCGCCGGCAAGGTTGCGTCAATCTTGCCGTTCACTGCTGTAAAGGTCACATCCTGGTCGGCGCCCAAAACGCCGAGATCAACCGAGACACGTCCATTGACGGTCGAGACATCCAAATCACTTCGCGCGCCATGCACTTCCGTCGCTCCGTTCACTGTCGAAGCCTTGATGCTGCCGTTGACATTGGAAATCGTTACCCGCCCGTTCACACTGCTCACGCCATCCAGTTTCACCCCGCGCGGCACCTGCACTGTGTAATCCACCCAGCCGTCGCGCGCATTATCGACCCCCAACAGACGCCCCATAAAATCGGAATCCTTCGGCTGATGAGTATGGATGACCAAAGAGTCGGCCTGGGAATTCACATCAATCTTCAGCGAGTCCAGGCCTTCCCGGGAATAGGCATGTTTGACCGCCTTCACCACCACGTGATCCTCGTCCCCGCCCACAACATCCGTGGCGCCGTTCACATTATCGAGGCTGAACTGGCCGTTGGTGGCCAGCGGACAGTTCGTCTCGAAATTTTCCGTGATCTCCGCGCCCGGCCAGTGCCCATTCGTCATCGAGAGGCCATTCGTTATGGCGGAACCGGCGTTTGCAAGGAACGGAATGATGACGGTGATAAGGAGAAATATCACCACGACAGTTGCAAAGATTATTTTGCCGATATTGGAGTTTGACTTCATAGATTCTTGTGGTTGGTTGAACATTTCGCGCACGTCCCGCTGCGCCAGCACGATCAGCGCCCAGATGCCCATCACCAATCCGATAATACTGCATAAAAAGATCCCTGCGATGCCCGCCGTCACCGCCCAGGCATGGCTCCGGAGGCGAAGCATCTGGGTGGCGCCGTAAAAAACCAGCAGGGCCGGCAGAACTTTGAAGGAAATGAGGCTGGCGAGCGCCGCCACTTTCAACGGGCCTGTTGAGTCAATCCCAAAGCCTTTGAGCATATCGTTCAACCATCCACCACTGAGGCCGGCAATAACAAAAAGGCCGAAATATGCGGACACCAGCTTAAATACCGCAGCCGCCATCAACCCCACCGCGGGGATAATGATCAACGCCTTGTTCACTCCCGGCGGGTTGCTTCCGGCAAGCGGCGCAATGGGGGCAATCGGATTTGCCGGCGGTGACGGCGGAACGGGAGGACCTGGCGGATGAGGCGATGAATGCAGCCACCGGCTGATCCTGCGCCCGTACCCATCCGTGAACACGCCACAAAGAATCATGATCCAATCAATTGTCGCCCAGATACCACATCCGCATATCAAAGCGCCCAGCAGGGTCCCGAAGATGATGTGCACATTGTTATTGTTGCTAAGGGCGCAGAGGATGATCAAAGCCACACACCCGCCCAAACCACTCAGTTGCATGAAAGCCGTCCCGATCTTCCCCACATAGAAACGGTGCGCACCGAATACCCCAAAAAAGAATGCCAGCAGAAAAGCAGGCAGAATTATCTTGTCGCTTCCCGCTGAAGCCGGCGCCACCGGAAACGGTGGAATAGTCGGCGCCGCTTGTGCGGGACGAGGCCCAGCCATTCCAGGCAAGGCGGTCATGGCGGCAATTGGAGCAGACGCGCCCGCCTGCGGCGTGGTGGCGATGGTCTCCACCTGCGTTTTAAGGACGCTGGCCTGTTGGTAGCGAAGTTCCGGTTTCTTTTCCAATGCCCGCAGCACCACTTCATCCAGGCGCACGTCAATATGGACTTTGCGTGACGGTGGCTCGATGTTCCCTGCCGGCATCTCTCCCGTCAGCATTTCGTAAAAGACCACCCCCAGCGAATAAATGTCCGCGCGGCTGTCCACATTTTGCGGGCTGGTCTTCTGCTCCGGTGCGCTGTAGCCCGGCGTGCCGAGGGCGCTTTGCGTCGCATTCCCGATCGGCAACATGCCCTCGCCACTCTCGCCACTTCCCGGCCCGAGCATTTTGGCGATGCCGAAATCCGCCACTTTTACCCGCCCGCTCTTATCCAGTAAAATATTCTCCGGCTTGATGTCCCGGTGCACGATGCCCCGCTCATGCGCGAATTGCAGCGCATCGCACAACGGCGGCACGATGGTAAGCGCCTCTTGCGGCGAAAATTTCCGTGTGCGCAACAGTTGCCGCAGGTTCACGCCATCCACGAATTCCATCAGCAGATAATAAAATCCTCCCGCCTGCCCAAAATCATATACCGTGACGATGTTCGGATGATTGAGCGCCGCCAGCGCATGCGCCTCACGCGTGAAGCGCTCGGCGAATTTCGGATCGTTCACACGTTCCGGCGCGAGAAGTTTCAGTGCCACAAAACGGTTCAGCGTTTTCTGCCGCGCCTTATACACCACCCCCATCCCTCCGCGACCGAGGCATTCCAAAATCTCCAACTGGGGGAAATGCGGCGCGATCTGTTCCGGCGGCAACGGCGGCTGCGCCGCGGGCTGTTCGCCGGAGAAAACCGTCTCAGACTTCAAATTCAACCGCATCAGGCAGTTCGGACACAGACCCGCCGGCGAATCCGGCGATAGATTCGTTCCGCATTGCGGGCATTTTTGTGTCGGTTCACTGTCCATATACCAGTTACTTAACGGTGACAAAACAATTGTTACAGGATGCCGATTGCCTGGTTGTAGCGCAGACTTCCCAGTCTGCTGTATCGCGGATTTCCAAATCCGCTGAATTCTCAACATGTCTCAGCCCCGCCGACTTTGAAGTCGGCGATACAGCAGGTTGGGAAACTTGCGTTACATGTTTTTGCGGAGGCTTCATTTTATTGCCGGGCCAATGCTGCGGCCAGATGACGCAATTCAGCGTCCAACTCCGCGCCATCCGCCAGGGTCTGCGTGATTTCCTGCCGATAGATCTCCCGAAAACGTTTTCGCAAACGATGCACCGCCACCCGCGCCGCCCCCTGGTTCATGCCAAGCTGACCGGCCATCGCCGCATAATCAATGGTTCCATGGTCGGTCGTCAAACAACGTTTCAACTGGGCGAACTCATTCGCTTTGCCCGCAGCGGCAAACTCCGTCTGCAATTTTTTCAGCGTCAGGTCGAGCAACGTCAGCGCCCATTGCCGGTCAAAAACTTCTTCCGGTGACAGGCTTGAATCCGCCGCCGCCGAACTTTCCGCAAAGGACGTGTCCATCTGCACCGGCGCGTGGCCGCCACCCCGCTTGAGCGCCGAATTGCGACGCCATTCGTTCGCCATAAAATGTTTCAACGCCAGCACCAGGAACGTCCTCAGCCGCCCCTTTTCACGGTCAACCTTCTCCAGCCACCGCTTCTCCAGCAATCGCCGGAAAAATTCCTGCGTCAGGTCCTGTGCGTCGTGTTCAGACTGCCCGCTGCGCCGCGCATAAGCGTAAAGCGGATGCCAGTATTCCCGGCAAATCGTCTCGAGCGCGGCGGATGATTCCGGCGACGGCGTGGCCGTGGCCCTTAATACCACCGACCAACGCGTGTTCGGAAACATGCGCGGCGATTCCTCTGAGTTACAATCGCTGGCCATAGATATAATATGCCAACGTTAATTACCGGCGACGAGGAGGATGTTACAGGCCTTCCCCCCGCGTTCCATAAAACGCGATAGTCAGCGACCTCCGGCCAAGCCGGAGGCTTGCCAGAGGTGGAGCGGCTCGAAGCCGCAAAGCCCTGCGGGCTGGAATTGTAAACGCGGCAAACGCATGGCGATCTTCCCTCTCTCCCCGCGAATCCTTGAGCGGGGAGAGAGCCGGAGAGAGGGGCTGCTGATTTCGCCGGCCAAAATCATGGACCAGCCATAAGCTCCTCCTCTCCCCCGGCCCTCTCCTCCACTACGCGGAGGAGAGGGAGTCGCTCTCTGAGCGTTCGCTGGTCCCCCGCACTCAGAACAACTCCCGAAGCTGTCAAACTTCGCGAGTCCTCCGGCAGAGCCGGAAGATTTCCATCTGGATTAAAGCGCATTTGCCGCTTCCCGGCTTGTTCCTGCGCGATTCTCTGCTATCGTTCACGGCTCGATTGTGGAAACAGCCAAAGAAATCCAGCGGCGGCGCACGTTCGCCATCATTTCGCACCCGGACGCGGGCAAGACCACGCTCACGGAAAAGCTTTTGCTTTACGGCGGCGCGGTGCAACTCGCCGGCTCCGTGACGGCGCGCAAAAACCAGCGCGCCACCACGTCCGACTGGATGGAACTCGAAAAGAAGCGCGGCATTTCCATCAGCTCAACGGTCCTCCAGTTCGATTACGACGGCTTTCGCATCAATTTGCTCGACACCCCGGGTCACAAAGATTTTTCCGAGGACACCTATCGCGTGCTCACCGCCGTGGATTCGGTGGTGATGGTGATCGACGCCGCCAAAGGCATTGAACCACAGACGCGAAAACTGTTTGAGGTCTGCCGCCAGCGCGGGGTGCCGATCTTCACGTTCATGAACAAGTGCGATCGGCCGATGAAAAATCCGCTCGAATTGCTCGATGAACTGGAGCGTGTGCTGGGCATCGGCGCATTTCCCGTGAACTGGCCCATCGGTAACGGCTTCGAATTTCAAGGCGTCTATGACCGCCAGACGAAACTCATGCACCTGTTCGAGCGCACCGTGGGCGGCCAATTCCAGGCTCCCCTTGAGACCGGCGGACTGCATGACGACCTCGTTCGCGGACGGCTCGATGACGAAACCTACCAAAAGACCGTCGAAGAACTGGAAATGCTCGAACACGCCGGGCATGAATGGGATGACGCCGCCGTGCTTTCGGAAAAAACCACCCCCGTTTTCTTCGGCAGCGCCAGCAATAACTTCGGCGTGCAACTCTTGCTCGACGGTTTCCTGAAACATTCGCCCGCACCCAAACCGCGGGTGATCGGCGGTATCGAGATCGCGCCGGCCAATCCCGCGTTCTCCGCTTTCATCTTCAAGATCCAGGCGAACATGGACCCAAAACACCGCGACCGCATCGCTTTCGTCCGTGTTTGCTCCGGAAAATTTGAGCGCGATATGAGCGTGCATCATTCGCGTTCCCAAAAGAAAGTTCGCCTCTCAAGCTCGCACAAAATTTTTGGCAACGAACGCGAGACCGTGGATGAGGCGTTTCCCGGGGACGTCATCGGCCTCGTCGGCCATGACAGCTTTGGCATCGGCGACACACTGACGACCGATCCAACGATTCTTTACAAAGAGATTCCGCGCTTCACGCCGGAAGCGTTCAGTTATTTGCACAATCCGAACACGGCGAAGTTTAAGCAATTCCGCCAGGGCCTCGAACAATTGTTGCAGGAAGGCGTCATCCAGGCGCTTTACCTGCGTAATTCTTCCATCAAAACGCCGCTGCTCGCCGCCGTGGGACCGTTGCAATTTGAAGTCGTGCAGTTCCGCCTTGAAAGTGAATATGGCGCGGCCTCACGCCTGGAATCCGCGCCATGGCATGTCGTCCGCTGGTTGCCGGTGGACATCAAGGAAGACGCTCTCGACGCGCTGGTGTTGCCCACCGGCTCGCGGCTGGCCTACGACACCGGCAAAAATCCCGTCGTGCTCTTTGAGAGCGAGTGGTCGGCAGGTTATTTCAGCCAGACGAACAAAGATTGCCCGCTCTCCGCCCTGCCGGTGCAGACGGCGAGGGAATGATTTAGAGCAGTCAGGCCACTTTCACTTTTACTTTGTGCCCTTTGATTTGCGTGCGGTTCAGTTTGGCGACAATGCCGCTCACGTGTTCGCTGGCAACATCAAAAAATAAATGCTTTTCGCGGACGTCCACCATGCCGACCACTTTCCCCGGCAATCCCGTTTCGCCGGCGATGGCATCGACGACATCGATCGCCTTGATGTCTGCCGATTCGCCCAGGTTCATCCAAAGCCGGGTTTGGCCATCGGGCGTGCGGCGGCTGGGTCTTGGTTTTGCCACAGCGCCGGCCGGTTTATCACCTTGAGATTTAGGCGGAGCGGGCGGCGGCGTTTTCACCGAATTCAAGATTTCTTGATCGGAAAAGGTTTTTTCCGGCGCGGGTTTCACTTCTGGTTTGGCAACGGGCGCCGGAGGCGTCGATTTCACAGCCGGCGCAATAATTTTCTTCGGCACGGGCGCAGACGCGGCGGCGGGCCTGGATTCAACCACCGGACGGGGCGGCAGGGCGGCACGCGGCGGGCGGTCTTCATAACGTTCACGCCGGTCGCCGCGAAAATTGTCGCGTCCGGAACGTCCCGGATTTTCGTTTTTCTCCTCGCGCGAAGGTTTCGCAGCGGGCGGCGCCTCCCCGGCTTGTAGATGATGCAGCAGCGCGGACGCGATGTCCGTGGAGCTAAAGCCTTCATCCAGCAGGCGTTCAATGAGACGGTCCTGGCGGTTGAACGCGCTGTCCTGCAATGTCGCGCGGATCTTATCAAGAAACACATTGGCGCGGGCGTCTTCCACTTCGGTTTCGGTTGGGATTTGGCCGCGTTGAATCGTTGTTTTTGTGTAACGTTCGATCACGCCGATCTGGAACATCTCGCGCCCCGAAACAAAAGAGATCGCGCGCCCTTCCCGCCCGGCGCGGCCCGTGCGTCCGATGCGATGCACGTAATCTTCGCCGTCGTAAGGCAGATCGTAATTGAAGACGACTTGCACGTCATCCACGTCAATGCCGCGCGCCGCCACGTCCGTGGCGACGAGAAATTCGAGGCCCGACCTGCGAAATTTATTCATCACCCGGTCCCGCATGTTTTGCGTCATGTCGCCGTGCAAACGGTCGGCTTGATAACCCGCCGCTTCGAGATGTTCGACCAGGTCATCCACCATGCGCTTCGTGTTGCAAAAAATGATCCCGAGCTTGAGATCGTAAATATCGATGAGCCGCATGAGCAATTCGATTTTGAACCGGCGATCCACTTCGTAATAAACCTGCTCGACCGTTGGCACCGTCATCGCCTTTTGCTCAATCTTCACGTTTTCGGGATTACGCGCGTATTTCTCGATGAGATCGCGGATCGGCCTGGGCATCGTCGCCGAAAAGAAAACGGTCTGCCGTTCTTTGGGCGCGTCTTTCAGGATCGTCTCGATGTCGTCGCGGAAACCCATGTTGAGCATGACGTCCGCTTCATCGAGGATCACCATCTTCACCGTCTCAAGCCTCAACGTCCCGCGCCGCATGTGGTCCATGATGCGTCCTGGGGTGCCGATGACAATTTGCGCGCCCTGCTTAAGCCCCCAGAATTGTCGCTCGTAGGATTGTCCGCCGTAGATCGGCAACGCATTGATGCCGCGCTTGAACAAAGACAACTTGTGGATCTCTTCCGAGACCTGGATCGCCAGTTCACGCGTCGGGCAAAGGATCAGCGCCTGCACTGCGCGCAGATTTGGATCGACCCTCTCGACTGCGGGAATTCCGAACGCCGCCGTCTTGCCCGAACCGGTCTGCGATTGGCCGACAATGTCTTTGCCCTGCATCAACAGCGGGATCGCTGCCGCCTGGATGGGCGCGGCTTGTTCAAAACCGAGTTTATCAATGGCCTTGAGCAAATCGTCCGACAGGCCGAGTTCTGTAAATTTTGGTGTCATGAAATGTTTCCTCCCCGGAAGATAACTCAAATTCGTGTAGAAAGTGAATGATTTTTGAACCGGCAATCGCATCCGCACACCATCTTGGTTTTATTTGATGTTAACGCCTCCATCATTACTATTTATGTCGTGAACGGCCTGCCTCCCCAAAACCCCAATTTTACGACCACCAATTGGAGCGTCGTGCTGGAGGCGGGGCAGACCGATTGCGACCGCGCGGCAAGGGCCTTGGAAGAACTTTGCGTCCGGTATTGGTACCCGGTCTATGGCTATGTCCGGCGGCGCGGTTCCACGCCACACGAGGCCAAAGACCTCACCCAGGCGTTTTTCGTCCATCTGCTCCAAAACGAGACGTTGAAAAAAATTGACCGGCAAAAAGGGAAGTTCCGCTCCTTTCTGCTTACCGCCACGACAAATTTCCTGGCCAACGAATGGGACAAACGCCAATCATTGAAGCGCGGCGGACAACACCAGATCATTTCCATTGATGACACCGAAGCCGAAGAACTTTATCGCCAGGAACCCTCCGCCGCGCTATCACCGGAGAATTTATATGACCGGCGCTGGGCTTTCACGCTGTTGAACACCATCCTCACCCGCCTCAAAGAGGAATATGCCGCCACGAACAAAGCGGAACTCTTTGCCAAACTCGAACCCGGACTCGTGGACGAAGTCAACCCGGGTCTGTATGCCGAGTGGGCTGCGGCGCTGAATATGAGCGAAGGCGCGGTGCGGGTGGCCGTGCACCGGTTGCGCCGGCGGTTCGGCGAATTACTGCGCGGCGAGATCGCCCGCACCGTGGCGACTCCTGCCGAAGTGGATGAAGAGATCAGGCATCTGTTCGCCGCCATCGCAAATTAACGCCCGTTGTCTGTAATTTCCGGTCCCGTTTGCTTTAGAAACAAATGTGAAGCGGATCAAATCATGAGCGGTCCGAAAAATTGTCCCAAGTGCAACGCGGCTTTGCCCCCGGATGCCCCGGGCGGCTACTGTGCCCGCTGCCTCTTGCTGCTTGGCTTTGAGATCGAGAACGCCGCGGTGGCCATGACCATTGAAAAATCCGGCGACCGCATCGGTCGCTACACCCTGCTCGAGCAGATTGGCGAAGGCGGCATGGGCACCGTCTGGATGGCCGAACAACATCACCCCCAGCGACGCGTCGCGATCAAGCTCGTCAAGATCGGCATGGACACCAAACAGTTTCTCGCGCGGTTCCAGGCCGAGCAACAGGCCCTCGCCATGATGGATCATCCCAACATCGCGATGGTCTATGACGCCGGAGCCACCGACAGTGGCCGGCCTTATTTTGTGATGGAACTTGTCTCCGGCGTTCCCATCACCACCTATTGCAACCAGGAACATCTGACCGCCCGCGAACGGCTTGATCTCTTCGTCAAGGTCTGCCAGGGCGTCCAACACGCGCATCAAAAGGGCGTCATTCATCGCGACCTCAAACCTTCCAATATTCTCGTGACCAAAGTTGACGGCCAGGCCGTCCCCAAGATCATTGATTTCGGGATCGCCAAAGCCGCCCAGGGCAAACTCGTGAACGAAACCTTCTTCACCGCGCTCGGGCAATTTCTCGGCACCCCCGCCTACATGAGCCCCGAGCAGGCCGATAGAGGCGCGTTGGATGTGGACACGCGTAGCGACATCTACAACCTCGGAGTGCTGTTGTACGAACTGCTCACCAGCCAGACACCCTTTGATGCCAAGGAATTGCTCGCCGCCGGCCTCGAAGAAATGCGCCGGACCATCCGGGAAAAAGAACCGCTCCGTCCTTCCACCCGGCTGAGCAAACTTCAAGCCGCGGACCTCACCTCCACAGCCAGACAACAACGGATGGACGCGCCGAAATTGGTCCGCTTCCTGCGCGGCGACCTCGACTGCATTGCCATGAAGTGCCTGGAGAAGGAGCGCAAACGCCGCTATGAAACCGTCAACGGCCTGACGGCGGACATCAAATCTTTTCTCGAAAACAAACCCATCGCCGCCCGGCCACCCAGCCATCTGTACCGATTTGTAAAACTGGTCCGCCGCAACCGTCTCTCCCTGTCCGTTGCCACATTGACCGTGCTGTCAATTCTGCTGGGATTTTATTGGCAGCAGGCGCGCGTGATGATGGTTCATCTTTACTATTATTTGGGGTATTCCGAAGCGGTCATCGCCGAGGTCAATTTTCAGGACAAACAACCTCAATATTATCATTCATTCGGTTATGCCGGGAAACAAATGCTCGAATTGGGCAACGCCGAGGAGGTGCCCGGCGCAGGGCCGGACAACCCAAGCGCGATGGTGGGAACATTTGATACCTCTTTTTTTTTGAAACATGGATATGAGAACCCGGGGAGTGGCAATACCGGACTTTACGTCATCGTCGAAGTGCCAACCGGGAGTGACAATTGGGTCAACACCACCAACCTCGGCTCGTACAAACTTTACCTCACTGCCAAAACCACGGGACTGGCCGCCAACAGTTCCAGGGTCAAAATCCGATGGGCGTTCACGACTACCGACGACTCCCTCGTGACGGTCGCCTGGGGCGCCAGGCTGACGACCAATTACCAGACCTTCTCGCTCAACCTGGCCGACGGTTACGTGGATCAATTCACGGGCGGCAACAGCGAGTGGGAATATTTTGCAGACCATCTCGATAAGGTCAATACGCTCCGGTTCTCCTTGCATATTGAACATTGGAAGACCGACTACCGCCCGGACGAGCCGGTAGCTGTTTACATCAGCAACCTCAAATTTGTGCGGCTGATGCGGCCGGAGAAAGCGGACGGAAACACAAACCCGTCGCCAAATGTTGCCAAACCCCTGTCATCCCAAATCAGTCACGGCACGAATGCTCTGTTTGGAAAAACCAATTCCCCATCCTCCGCTAACTTAAAAATGAGCGAAAGCACTATCGCCGAAATCAATTTCCAGGACAAACAGCCGGAATCCTCCGAAGCTTATAGTTACGATGGAGTGCGTGGCACCCTGGCCGGCGTTCCCGTGGAAGAAGCGGGCGCGGGACCGTTTGGAGGAAACGCGCAGGTGGCCAGATTTGACACATCAATCTTCACCAACCCCGCGCTGGCCGCCAGCAGCGCCGGTTGTGGAATCGCGGTCGCCACCCCCGCCAACAGGAGCAGCGGGATAAACACCACCAATCTCGGCGACTACAAACTCTATCTCAGCGCGAAAACAACGGGACTGGCCGGCAACCTGGTGCATGGCCGCGTCCAGTGGCAATTCCTGACCCCAAAAGCCACCATCCTGACCATAGATTCGCCCGTCACTTTTACAACGAATTATCAGGTCTATTCGTTCGTCCTTGCCGATGGCTACCCAGATCCCTACTCCGGCGGTTCCTGGGATGACTTTATAAATCATTTCGATGAAATCGACAAAATCCAATGCGCCGTCATCGCAGACAACTGGAACGACGAATATCGCCTGGACCAACCCGCTGCTTTCTATATAGGCGATGTAAAATTTGTGCGGCTGACCCCTGAAGAAAAAACCTCAAAACCAGTCCTTCCTTAGAGAATGGAACAGCGATAGGTTCCTGCGGCTGAAAGCCGCAACCATCGTAGCCGAGGGCAACGCCCTCGGAACAAGCCCACCACCCGACTGCGCCCTGAAAGGGCAATCCGCCGAAAGCTACGCCACCCGTCGCAACTGTTTAAATTTAAGATAGTTATCCTCCGTTAAATTCCCTGTAACACTTCATCGGATTTTCTTTTGCAACAGGTGAAGAGAAACAGAAAATAAAATCGGAATCTTGTGAACGCGCGCGCTTTGAGAATCTTCGCCGCAACAAAAATGTTGTTATTTTTGCTGCTGTTGGCGCTGCCCGTCATGGCGCAGGCGCAATATTTCACCGACACCAACGGCACCATTTGGACTTACACCGACACCAACAGTCAGGTCACTATCACGGGAGCCGGTGGTTTCGGCGGCGACGTGACGGTTCCCAGCACCATCAACGGCGACCCGGTCACGAGCATCGCGGATGAGGCATTTATCGGGACTGATGGGGCAAAATCGACTTACTATGCGACCTTCTTCAACAGCGTGACCATTCCCGGCAGCGTCACCAACATCGGGGTAAGCGCGTTCGAACTTTGCGACACCCTGACCACAGTCAATCTGACCAACGGCCTCGTCAGCATCGGGAACGATGCGTTCGTTGAGTGCTATCTCTTGAACAATGTTGTCATCCCGGACAGCGTGACCAGCATCGGGCAAAGCGCATTCAATAGTGACATCGGTCTGGCGAACGTCACCATTGGCAACGGTGTTACCGACATCGAGAATAATGCTTTCCAGGATTGCGACCGGCTAACGAGCATTACGATACCCAACAGCGTCACCAACATCGAGAGCGTCGCGTTCTATGACTGCACCGCCCTGACCAATGTCACCTTTGGCACCAATGTTGCCATCATAGGTGACGGAGCATTTCAATCCTGCGACGCCTTAAACAACGTCATCCTGCCCGGCAGCGTGACCAGTATGGATGCCGCGTTCGCAAACTGCACCAGCCTGTCCAGCATCGCCATCCCCGCCAGTGTCACCAATCTCGACGCTGCGTTCTACGAATGCGCCGGCTTGACGAGTGTCACGATCAGCAATGGCGTCGCCAGCCTCGGCACCGCCACATTCGAGGGTTGCACCAGCCTCGGCAGCATAACCATTCCGAACAGTGTCACCAGCCTGGGAAATAACTCAGCGTTCTACGGTTGCACCGGTCTGACCAACATTGTCATCAGCACCAATGTCACCAGTCTTGGCGTGGATACTTTTTACGGTTGCACGAGCCTGGGCAGCATAACCATTCCCAATGGTGTCACCAGCCTCGGCGAGGAAACATTCCAAGATTGCACAAACTTGAGCAGCGTTACCTTTCCCGCCAGCGTCACCGACATGGGCGATGAAGTTTTCCAGGGCTGCACCAGTCTGGCCAGCGTGGCGATTCCCACTAATGCGACCAGCAGCGGGTCTGAAACGTTCTATGGCTGCGCCAGCCTGACCCATGTTTCAATTCCTACCAGTGTCATCACCATTGAGAGCGATGCGTTCTCTGGCTGCGCGAGCCTGACCGGCGTAAATATCCCAAACAGTGTCACTTCCATTCAGGACGGCGCGTTCGCTTACAGCGGACTGACCAGTGTGACCATCCCTGACAGCGTCATCAACATCAATGGCAATGACGCCATCGGGCAATATGCGTTCTATGGCTGTGAGAATCTCACCAATGTCATCGTCGGCAACGGAGTCTATTCCATCGGCGACTATGCGTTCACATCCTGCACCAGCCTGACGAACATCACCTTTGGCACAAACCTCGTCGAGATCGGAGGTTGGGCATTTAGCAACTGCACGAGCCTGGCCAGCATTACCTTGCCTGGCAACTTTCTTGAACTTGGAGCTGATGCGTTCTCTGGCTGCACCAACCTGACGGTGGTCAATTTTCAAGGGAACGCGCCACCGGCCGATTATTATGGTTACCCGCCTCCTTTTATCGGTGATAACAATGCCATCGCCTATTATCAGCCGAGCACGACGGGCTGGAGCGCAACATTCGAAGGCTTGCCGACAACACAGTCCAATTATGCGGACTTCACTTATTTCATCAACAACGGCGCTGTCACCATCACTGGAATCACTAATGTTCCTCCCGATGGCGTGGTGTTCATTCCCGGCTCAATTGATGGTAATCCAGTCACCACCATCGGAGACTATGCGTTCTACATCTCCGGTCTGACCCAGGTTGACATTCCCGATAGCGTCACCAGCATCGGAATTGGCGCTTTCCAATACGATTTCGCTCTGACCAATGCCATCATCGGAAACGGCGTCACCAGCATTGGGCAAAGCGCATTCAATAGTGACATCGGTCTGGCGAACGTCACCATTGGCAACGGCGTAACCGACATCGGGGATGATGCATTTGCAAACTGCTGTAGGCTTCCCGGTGTTATCATTCCGGACAACGTCGCCATCATCGGAGACGATGCGTTCTCGACTTGCACCAACCTGCCGAGCGTTGCCATTCCCAACAGCGTCACCAGCCTCGGGGATGGAGCGTTCTCTTTTTGCATCAACCTGACCAATGCGACCATCGGCACCAATGTCACCACCATCGGGAGCAGCGCGTTCGAACTATGCACCAACCTGCCCAGCATCACCATTCCTGACAGTGTCGCCATCATCGGAAGCGAAGCGTTCGTCCAATGCTACAGCCTGACCAACGCCATCATCGGCACCAATGTCACCAGCCTTGATAACGGCGCGTTCGCGTTCTGCTACAACCTGACGGTAGTTTATTTTCAAGGGAACGCGCCGATACCAAACAATGATACGACTATTTTCAACAGTGACAGCAATGGAATCGTCTATTACGCGCCGGGCACTACCGGTTGGGGCGCGCTCTTTGACGGTTTGCCGACATGGAATCCGCACGTACAAAGCGGCGGGGGCAATCTCGGTGTGCAAAGCAATCAATTCGGATTCATCATTTCTGGCAACAGCAATCTGATCGTGGTGGTGCAAGCCTGCACAAACCTGGCGAATCCGGTCTGGCTTCCGGTGAGCACCAACACCCTCACCGGCGGCACAAATTATTTCAGCGACCCGCAGTGGGCGAATTATCCCAAACGCTTCTACCGGTTCAGCTCGCAATAAACGATCCGCACGAGATGATGAAAGTTAAAATTCAAAATGTATTGTTGCCTCTGCTGTTGCTTTTGATGCCCGCCGTGGCGCAGGCGCAATATTTCACCGACACCAACGGCACCATTTGGTCTTACACAGACACCAACAGTCAGGTCACCATCACGGGAGTCGGTGGCATGGTCGGCGACGTGACGGTTCCCAGCGCCATCAACGGCGACCCGGTCACGAGCATCGCAGATGAGGCGTTCACTTTCTCCAGCCTGATTAGCATCACCATCCCCGGCAGCGTCACCAATATCGGGGATAGTGCGCTTGAAGATTGCTTCCTCCTGTCCAGCGTCACCTTTGGCAATGGCGTCACCAGCATCGGGGATCAAATGTTTTTTAAGGACGGCGATCTGGCCAGCGTTAACATCCCCGACAGCGTCACCAGCATCGGCGAAAATGCATTCGTTTACTCCGGCTTGACCAATATCATCATTCCCGGCACCGTCACCAACATCGGGGACGCTGCGTTTGAAGATTGCTACTTCCTGTCCAGCGTCACAATCAGCAACGGTGTCCCCAGTATCAGCTATGAAGCGTTCGACGGCTGCACCAGTCTGGCCAGCATCACAATCCCCGGCAGTGTCACCAACATCGGGGTTGAAGCGTTTGCTGTGTGCTACGGCCTGACCGCAGTCACGATTCGCAATGGCGTCCCCAGCATCAGTGCCGACATGTTTGGAGGCTGCACGAGCCTGGCCAGCGTAAGCATACCCGACAGCGTCACCAATATCGGCGAAATGGCGTTCCAAAGTTGCCCGAGCCTGGCCAGCATAATCATCCCCGACAGCGTTACCAGCATTGGCTTTGAAGCGTTTCAGTTTTCTGGCCTGACGAATGTGACGATTCCCGACAGCGTCACCAGCATCGGCGATAGAGCGTTCGAATACTGCAGCCTGGCCAGTGCCACGATTGGCAATGGCGTTACCAGCCTCAACCCCGAAGAAGGTGAAGATGGAATGTTCGAAGGCTGCCCCAATCTGGCCAGCGTTACCATTCCCGACAGCGTTACAAATATGGGGTTAAATACGTTTGCGTATTGTGGCCTGACGAGTGTGACAATTCCCGACAGCGTTACCGACCTCGGCGATGGCACGTTCTACGGCTGCACGAGTCTGACCAACGTAACCATTCCAAGCAGCGTTACCAGCCTCGGAAATTCCGTGTTTTATGGTTGCACAAGCCTGACCAATGTTAATATTGGCAATGGTGTCCCCTACCTCGGCGCTTATGCGTTCGGCGGCTGCACCGGTCTGGCCAGCATTACCATCCCCGGCAGCGTCACCTACCTCGGCAATAGCACGTTCGTTGACTGCACGAGTCTCAACACCATAGCTATTCCCAGCAGCGTTACCAGCTTCGGAAATTCCGTGTTTTATGACTGCACCAACCTGATGGCAGTCTATTTTCAGGGGAATTCGCCGTCGCCGAACAACGACACCAGCGTTTTCTCCGGTGACACGAATGGAATTATTTATTACCAGCCCGGCACGACGGGTTGGGGTTCGATGTTTGACGGCTGGCCGACATGGAATCCGCAGGTGGCAAGCGGCGGCGGCAACATCGGTGTGCAAGGCAATCAATTCGGGTTCACCATATCCGGCAACAGCAATCTGGTCGTGGTGGTGCAAGCCTGCACGAACCTGGCGAATCCCGTCTGGGTCCCGATCAGCACCAACACCTTGAGCGGCGGCACCTCCTCTTTCAGCGACCCGCTCTGGACAAATTATCCCGGCCGTTACTACCGCCTAAGTTCCCAATAAACATCCGTATGAGATTATGAAAGCTAAAATTCAAAATGTATTGCTGCCTCTGCTGTTGCTATTGATGCCCGCCATGGCGCAGGCGCAGTTCAACTACACCGTCAGCAATGGCGCCGCCACCATCACCGGATATAGCGGTCCCAGCGGTCCAGTAACCATCCCCGCCACCATCGGCGGCTATCCGGTCACCAGCATTGGGGCCTCTGCATTCTTTTTTAACAGCAGTCCGACCAGTATCACGATCGGCACCAACATCACCAGTATCGGGGACTCTGCCTTCTATTTCTGCTACAACCTGACCAACGTCATCATCGGCACTAACGTCGCCAGCATCGGGGACAATGCGTTCTTTGCTTCTGAAGGCGTGCTTAATTTTAACGTCCCCGCCAGAGTTAGCAGCATCGGCAACGATGCGTTTGGTGGAAACCCATATCTGACGAACATCACTGTGGCTGCCTCCAACCCGGATTACATCTCCGTGGCCGGGGTTTTGTTCAACAAGAACCAGACTACGCTATTGCAATTCCCGAGCGGCACATTTGGGAATGTGGGATATGGAAGCTATGCTATCCCCGCCAGCGTCACCAGCATCGCTGAAGGTGCGTTCGACTACGCGACCTGCGTGACCAGTGTTACCATCCCCAACGCTGTCACCAGTATCGGATTATTTGCGTTCATAAACTGCTATAGTTTGACCAACGTTACCATCCCCGCTGGCGTCACTAACTTTGAGGATGCGTTCCCCGGTTGCCAAAGCCTGACCAACATCACCGTGGCTGCGTCCAACCCGGATTTCAGCAGCATGGCCGGGGTCGTGTTCAACAAAAACCAGACTACGCTTGTTGAATATCCGGCGGGACTGGTCGGAGCCTGCACCGTCCCCAACAGCGTCAATAACATCGCAAACTACGGCTTTGATAACGTCTATTACCTGACCAGTGTTACCATCCCCGATACCGTCACCAATATCGGTGTCTCTGCGTTCGATACTTGCGGTGATCTGGCAAACGTCACGATCGGCAATGGCGTCACCAGCATCGGGGAACTTGCGTTTGACGATTGTTACAGTCTGACCAATGTCACAATCGGCACGAGCGTCACCAATATCAGTGGGCTTGCGTTCTATTCCTGCCGCAGCCTCACGGGCGTCTATTTCCAGGGAAATTCCCCGACACCGACCAATGTCACGTCTGTTTTCTCCGGCGACAACCAGGCAATCATCTATTATCTACCGGGTGCCACCAGCTGGGGTTCGTCATTTGATGGTTTGCCGACCACACTGTGGTTGCCTCAAGTACAGGCCAGCAGTGGCACCTTCGGCGTTAAATCAAATCAATTCGGGTTTAACATCAGTTGGGCCGGCAATCTGACCGTCGTCGTGCAAGTGGCCACAAATCTGGCGAACCCGGTCTGGGTCCCGATCAGCACCAACACCCTCACCGGCGGCACATCCTCATTCAGCGACCCGCTCTGGACTAATTATCCCGGCCGTTACTACCGGCTCAGTTCGCAATAAGCTAAATCCAAGAACAGGATTCACCCCTCCATTCGGGGCATTCGATTGCCAACATTTACATTCCCCGCCTTCCTTGGCAGAATTATTTAAATGAATGCAAATCAGGCACACCGTATATCAAGTATTACGACCCTGATACTGGTGTTATTGCTGGGGGCAACCGCGGCTGTCCAGGTTATGACCCCTTATAGCTTCATGGTATCAATGATCCATCAAGCTGATGCCTTGAGCCACATCACCGACCCCATCCAAAGAAACTCGATCGGCATACAAGAGTGCGCCTATGATCGGTCTTTGGACAGATCGCTCGATCCTCGAGCCCGTGTTTTTCTTGTTAACATGCTCGGAGAGACCAATGCCCCAAAACTCGGAGTGTATTTCTTCATGCGAAACTATCTCTTCCCCCGTGATATCGAAATTTCACTGGGGACGAATCTGGTTTACAGCGAAAAAGGATTTGAAGGAACACCCTGTTATTCACTCGCGGTCTTGAAAAGCAACGGATTTGACGATGTCATCAACTGCCAAACCCGCCAGGTCACCGAGCTAACTTCCCGGGGAGAGCTCAGATGAAGGAATTTCTCGCCTTTATCCTGCCACCGATGCTGGCGTTTGCCGGCACGAGAATCTTTCGCCTGCTATTTGGGGCAGAGTTTGAATCCCGTTTCGGCGCAGGTTTACGATGGTCCCTGGGACTGGCGGCGGGAATGCTTATTTTTACCCAGGTGGCGCTGTTCGGCGCATTGGCAGGGATCAATCTGGCGGGTCCGTTGGCCTGGTTGGCGCTTGCCTGGGGAGTGGTGGAAGCCGGCCTCCTGATCCCCCGAATGATCGCATGGTCGCAACAACTCAAATTTCTACCACAACATCTTTGGCTGCTATTGTTGCTGCCGGTACTTTTTTACTGTTGGGTTTTCGGGCGGCTCTCCACCCTGGAAGGAACCCTCGAGTTCGATGCCAATGCCTTTTGGGTCTTCAAAACCAAAGTGCTTTACCTCGAACAAGGCTCCCATCTCTTGTATTGGATGCATCAACCGGGCCTGGCTTATGCGCATTGGGATTATCCCCTGCTGGTGCCGTGCCTCTATCTGTTGGATTACGGGATCGTTGGCGGGGTGGATGAATTCGTCAATAAAGTCTGGCCGTTTTGGATGGTCGTCGCGCTCTGCGTGGGATTTCTTTCATTGGTAAAAACCTGGCAGCGTCCGCATCCCCTGCCCATCCTGGCCGTCGTCATCTTTTGCTTTACGCCCGCCACCATCTATTTCATCCGACAGGAAGGCGCGACTATGCCTATGGTCTTTTTTATCAGCCTGGCTGCCATCATGATGGTGTCCGCGATTATGCGTGCCGATGAACTGTATCTGGTTGCGGGCATGTTCGCTGCGACAGGAGCGGCAATGAGTAAATTCGAAGGCATCATTTTCGTGATGGTTTCGTTTTGGGTAATGGCGCCAATCTGCTGGCGGCGGGGGTGGCTGAACAAACGCGTGTTGTGGCGATGCGCTTTGATCTGCCTCCTTTGCGCCGTGCCCTATCTCTGGTTTCGGGTGGACAAGCCGATCCCGCATCCCGAATCCAGTTGGTGGCACGACGGACTGGCGGCACCTGCCGCGACCTTGCATCGTTTTCCTCAGGCCCTGTTTCTGAATTTTGGCGCACGCTTTTTTGGCCCCGACTTTTTCCGGTGGCGATCTGACGACCATACCCACCTTGTATGGGCAGGTAAATGGACCGGTATTCACAGTTTTTTCAACGAGCAACTTTACTTCCTGGCCTGGATACTGCTCGTCGTTCTGGCATTCGCGTTGTGGCAAAAACCCATCCGCCGCGCCGTGGCTGTTTTGTGCCTCCTCATCATGGGCGTCCTTATCATCATGGCCCTTGCCATTTCCTGTCTGCCGGCCATGCAAAATGATTTGACCAACCTGATCCAATTCAGCACCAGTAATGAGGTTGGCCGCTATTCCTCTCCGTTCATCACCGCCTGGTTCCTGGGCATCATCGCCCTCTGGTGTGAAATGTTGGAAATGCCTGCACAAAAAGCGTCCACTCCGCCCGCTGGCGGTTCCACGAAAACTTAAAATTCAAGGACTCGCTGAAACAATTCGTCCAGCCGAACCCCTCTTCACTGGTTTTCGCAAACGCTTGCGTCTTGGACTGCGGCGGCTGTGACGCCGCTTTCCATAATATTTTTCCTCCTAAATCGGAGGGACCGAGTTATACAAGTTCCTGACTATTGCCTGCCGCCCCCTGGCTATCGCCTATCGGCTATTGACTATCACCCACACGGTATCTTCCGTCCTTTCAGTCTCTTCCATCTTAATCCCAGCTTAACATTCCTCCGCGTAGAGTGGACGCATGAAAACCATTCTTGCTGCCACTCTGCTCACAGCCTCCATCACCGGCGCCACTGCCGGCAACACTGCCGACCCGCAACTCACTTCCTGGTTCACCCTCGATTCCGGCAATTTCGCCCGGATTTATCTCAACAACGCGGCCAAAGACTCCGGCACTACTGCCACCACCTGGAGCAACGGAAGAAACAATCAATCCCAGCCCGCCTACAGTGGCGTACAGGAAATTCTCACCTCCAGCAATTGGATCTACGTGCGCAGCACCGGCCTGGCCAGCCATATCATGGGCCCGTGGCAAAACGGCTGGTTCCCCAATCTCCCGACCGACCAGCACCTCATCTTCGCTTTCCCGCGCCATCCCGCGCCCCAAACCGGCCACCGCTTCAATCACCTCGGCGAGATCGGCCTGTCCGTCGATGGCGTGCGCATCTTCGATTCCGGCGACGCCTTCTCCTATTCACACGAAAACAACGAAGACGCCGGCCCGCGCGCGGGCATCGGTCAGGGCGACCGGGTGTGGAATCGCGACGCCTTCGTGAACGAAAGTCCCACCTTCGACGCCTCCTATGCCCACCAGCAAAATTGGGGGCGCTATCACTATCATACAGAACCCATCGCTCTGCGCTATCTGCTCGGCGACCACGTGGATTACGATGCCACGACCAAAACGTACCACGAGAGCACAACTGCCCCAGCGAAGCATTCACCCATCCTCGGCTGGATGCAGGACGGCTACCCCATTTACGGACCCTACGGCTATTCCAATCCAACCAATCCTGCCAGCGGCCTGCGCCGGATGGTCTCCGGATACATCATTCGCGACGGAAAAAATGGAACGGATAATCTCACTCAAACCGGCCGCCGCACCTTGCCCGCGTGGGATACTCGCGTCGTGAATCTATCGGCGGCATTACCCGACAACATGACCGGCCCGAATGTCAGTGCGCAATATCCACTCGGTCATTACATGGAGGACTACGCTTATCTCGGTGATTTTGGAAAAGTTCAGGCCCGCGATTTCGATCTGGATGAATTTAATGGCCGCTGGTGCATCACCCCGGAATTTCCCAATGGCACCTATGCCTATTTCACAACCATCGACGCCAACGGCAAACCCATTTACCCGTATAATATGGGGCGGCGTTATTATGGAAACCCGACTGGCCGCCTCATGACCGGCATCTACGAGCCTGTAGAAACCAATTTCATCGCCCATCCAAATCAAATGGCGGATGCGAATAATTCAACACAAAAATCTACGACGTTAACCTGGAATCAAAGCGGAGAGTATATTGTTCATTGAGCAAAATACGATTAAATAACTATTCGGATAATATTTTAAATCCTTTTAGCACTAAACTAGAACGATAGTGTAAATGCCTCCCATACAGTTTTGACAGCTTCGACCAGTTCTTCGGTTAATCCAATTGTTTGCAACGAATTTTTAGCTGTTTGAAGCCATTTATTAATCCTATTTGGATCAGGTGCATCCTCTTCCTCCAATTCTGTCTGCACCTTGCTAATATGCGACATCGCCGTCGAATAGCTGTTCAAATCGGGACTCTCTTTTGAGAGTTTTTGCTTTTCAGCATAAAGAGCCGCCCATAAATCAGACAGCGCGCGAATTTGTTCACTTCGCTCGTTAAAGGAATTTGCAATATGAATTCTCTGTTCCAACCGATTCCCAATAAGCCGGTTTCCAGAACCTTGAATGCTTTGTGGAGAATTTAAAGCTTGATAACTAGTGGCTTGGCTACCATCGCCCGAAAGCATATAAAAATTCTGCGGATGTGAAAATCCCAACCCAAGATTCGGAACACCTTTTAAAAGCTGCATATAAAACTCCGTCGCATTTTTTTGAAGATTATAATTATGTTGTAAAAAGCTTATTCGATTCTTCATACATGTGAGCAAAAGAGTATGCTCTTCCAATGACAAAACGACAGGCAGATTGTCGAGTGAATCACCTTTTTGAACACTATTAATAAAATCCTGAAGGTCTTGTTTCACTTGTTTAGTAGAAACATCGATTCCAACGTTTCCCAAAGTGAATTTAAATGCAACCTTGTCAGCAAATGAGTTGTCTATTGAAAAATTGATCTGATAGCCTCTCAACTTTGCATACTCCTCAAAACCTTTGAGCAGATCATGGAAGAGAGGCTTTTGAGAATCAGGCATATCGAAAACAATATAGCCGCCGGAACCCAAGCCAAAGGATTCATCCTTCTCAGCAGGCTTATTAAGAACAACTTTTTTCTGAAGCTCTTCCTGAGATTTTAACGTGCTATGTATCATTTGCTCCATTTGAGCCATTTGCCGTTTGGACATTTCATTTTGAACCTCCTGAAGATTGGCCATTCGTTGTCTATCTTCACGCTCCTTATCTGCCTGCTGCCTTATTATTCTTTGGAAAAAAATTATAAAAACACTACCTCCAACCATCACAACAAACAGTATCGATACAAGTAAAAGCCAATCCTGATTCATATCTGTAGCTTTTATAGTATATCGGCAGCCCGTGATTTCAAGCCGGATCTAAAAATGCAAAAAATCACCCTCGCCAGATGTCAAAAATTTGAACTGGCTATGTTTCAACTGTAAACCTTACGGGCTCGCCGCCGACTTCCCCTGCATCGCCTTTATTGCGTCGTCGGGAATCGAAACCTTGGCCGTTCCCACGTCATGGATCTCAACGGTCCGGATGATCTCAAAATCCTGCGGGTCCTGCCCCGGCCCGAAAGCGACCTTGCCATCCAGGTGCGATTCAAATTTCGCGAGCGATCCATCCGCGTTCAGCCAGAATTTTACCGAGCCTTTGGAGTCCTTCGGCGGCGGCGGCTTGCTTCCATTGCGCGACGGGAAAGTCATCATGTCCGTGGCGCCGGCAGAAGTGAGGTCGCCGCTGATGACGCCGTTGGTGCCAGCGGACAAGTCCCCGGCATCTTTCAGAAGTCTCTCTGCTTCAGCCGCCGGCGTTCCGCGGTTTACGAGGATGCCACCCATCATGGCAGCCCCCTGGTCCGCGCTGCCAATGTCCTGCCACGCGTCCTGGCCTTTCACGGCGATCTTATCGCCTTTTTCACCCTTGAACACCACTTGCGCCGAATCACCATTGAAGTCCTGTCCCGTCACCAGCGAATATCCGTCCTTCCCCACGCTGCCCGTGACCGGCGCGGGCGTGAATTGCGAGTTGGGGATCTGCACGTTCACCGTCCAACTGTAATTGGCGGCGGCTTCCAATTTTGCCAGCGCCGCGTTGACACTGGCGGTGCTGGTGGCATCGGCAAAAACGGAACAAGTGCAAGTGACGGCAAGTCCGGCGGTAAATAAATATTTCATAAGATTATGGGTCAACGGTTGATCGGAACATTAATACTGCGCCTTGGGAACATCCTCGAACTTTGGCATACCAATCCCGAAAAATCAACCGGAGTATAATCCATCGCCGCCTGCTGCCCGCCGCAAAGACCATCGTCGGAATTTCGCCTTGTCCGGGTGAGCATCTTTAGTGCACAATTTCGCCAGTCAGAAGATTTTCCTGCAACCATCCCGGGAGACGCATCTTCTCATGGGCCGCAATTCGGCCCGAACCAAAAAGAAACAAACAACAGTATTAGTGTCCTTATCCATGAACATCGTAAGCACAGCCAAAAACGTCATCGTGTTGTCCCTCTTCGCCGGAACCATCTCCGCGCGCGCGCAAACTCCTACTAACGTCCCGCCTCCCGTGCCCAAATGGCAAAGCGCCGTTTCCGCCGGCCTCACCATGACCCGCGGCAACAGCGACACCACCCTGGCCACTCTCACTGCTGTCACCGACCGCAAGACCGAAGCCAATGAATGGAACCTCGGCGCCAACGCCACCTATGGCAAAAGCAAAGTCAACGGCGTCTCCAGCACCACCGCGCAGAACTTCGATGGCTTCATCCAATACAACCAGCTCTTCACCGATCGCTTCTATGGTTACGCCCGTGTGGAAGGTTTGCATGATGATGTTGCCAACATCCACTACAGCGTGGCCCTCAGCCCCGGCGCCGGTTATTACTTCATCAAAAACACCAACACCGATCTCAGCGCTGAAGCCGGCCCCGGCTATGTGTTCGAGCGGCTCGACGGCGAAACAAGGGACTATGCCACCCTGCGCGTGGCCGAAAAATTCCACCAGCAATTGACCGATCGCGCCCGCCTCTGGGAAACCGCCGAATGGCTGCCCGATGTCAGCAATTTTAAGAATTACAACATCAATGCCGAGATCGGCATCGAAGCCGACATCACCAAAGACAAAAGCATGACTCTCCAATGTTATCTGGATGACACTTATTACAACGAACCCGCTCCCGGCCGCTTGAAAAACGATTCAAAACTCGTTATGGCCATCGCCTATAAATTTTGACATCATTGAAGTCGGAAGGCCGTAAAATGCTCTAACAATGTCATGAACGGACAAAACCCGAAACATACCTGGAATTTTTTCCGCGCCGGAGGCTTTGACCAGGTCAAACTCGAATCCGGCGCCGACCTGGCCAATCTCGACCAGCTCGACCAAAAACTCTGGGTCGCCCTCGCCTGCCCCACTCGCGGGCTGGAACTCGACAGCCAGACCCTTGCCCTCATTGATTCTGACAAAGATGGCCGCATCCGCGCGCCTGAACTCATCGCCGCCGCCCAATGGGCCGTCGGCATGCTCAAAAATCCCGACGACCTCCTCCAGCGTTCACCCTCCCTCCCCCTCAACGCCGTCAATGACACCACGCCAGATGGAAAAGGCGTCCTGCAGACCGCAAAACAGATCCTGGCCGACGCCGGCAAAAAAGACGCCACCGCGATCTCCGTGGATGACATCGCCAACACCGAAAAATTTCTTGCCGCGACAAATTTTAACGGCGATGGCATCGTCCCCGCCGATGCCGCGGGCGATGACGTCACCCAGGGAGTGATCACCGACATCATCGCTTGCATGGGCCCTGAAGCCGACAGCAGCGGCAAACCGGGTGTCAACCAGGCCAAGGTGGACGCTTTTTTTGCCGAGGCCGAAGAGTACTCCAACTGGTGGAAGCAGATTGAGACGGACAAAACTGTTATGCCCCTGGGCGCAGGCACCGCCGCGGCGTCCGTTGCGGTTAAAGCTGTCGCGGCCAAGATGAACGATTTCTTTACACGCTGCCGTCTCGCCGCCTTTGATGCGCGCGCCCTTCCCGCACTGAACCGCCAGGCCTGGGATTACGCCGCGCTGGCGCAAAAAGATTTGAGCGCAAACGCCGCTGAATTTTCCAGTTTTCCACTCGCCGAAGTCGCTCCCGGCAAACCATTGCCGCTGCTCACCGGCGTCAACCCGGCCTGGGCTGGAGCCATCGCCGAATTGCACGCCTCCGCCGTCAAGCCGTTGCTTGGCAATAAAGACTCGCTCACGGAAGCCGATTGGAACTCTCTCCAATCCACCCTGGAACCTTTTGAAAAACATTCCGCCTGCAATGTCGGCCCGGATGTGCAAAAACTGGGATTGGTGCGGATACGCCAAATTTTGGCGGGCAAATTCAAAAGCGACATCACCGCCTTGATCGTGAAGGATTTGACGACCACTTCCCAGGCAAACATCGTCCGGTTGGTCCGTTACTATCACGACCTGTACACCCTTTGCCTCAATTACGTAAATTTCAAATGCTTTTATAGCCGCAAAGAGCCGGCTGTCTTCCAGGCTGGCCGCCTCTATCTCGACCAGCGCAGTTGCGACCTCTGCCTCACCGTCGAAGATGCCGCCAGGCACGCCTCCATGGCCGGTCTCGCGGGCGCGTTTCTGGCTTATGTGGAATGCACGCGCAAAGCCACCAATGAAAAATTAAGCATCCTCGCTGTATTTTCCCAGGGCGACGACGACAATCTCATGGTCGGTCGCAACGGGATCTTTTATGACCGCAAAGGCCGGGATTTCGACGCCACCATCACCAGCATCATTCCCAATCCCATCAGCATCCACCAGGCGATCTGGGCGCCGTATAAAAAATTGATGCGGTTTATCGAGGAAAAAGTCGCCCAACATGCCGCAAATGCGGATGCAGCCGCGGTTGCGAACCTGCAATCGACCGCCTCTTCAACGACGGCCACAACAACCCCTGCCACACCAACCAAAATTGACACCGGCACGCTCGCCGCCATTGGATTGGTGCTGACCACATTGATGGGCGCGTTGGGCGTCATCTTCACCAAACTGTTCGGCCTTCCCTCATGGGAAATCCCGCTCGCCATCCTCGGTATCCTGGTGGCCATCTCGCTGCCTTCAGTCGTCATGGCCTGGCTGAAACTGCGCAAGCGCAACCTCGGCCCCATCCTGGATGCGAACGGCTGGGCTTTGAACACCCGCGCCAGAATCAATGTTCCGTTCGGCGCAAGCCTCACAAAAATCGCCGCCCTGCCTCCCGGCTCCCAACGCGACCTAAGAGATCCCTTTGCCGAAAAGAAAAAACCGTGGGAATTATACCTTACCCTCCTCATCATCATTGCCCTCGGCGCGCTCTGGTATTTCGGAAAGCTCGATAAATTCGTGCCGAATAAAATCAAGACAACCACCGTCTTCGGCACCAATGCCTTTGACTACGTGGCGCCTCCTTCACCGCCAGCCCCCGCGCCCACCAATACTGTGCCGCACGTCGTTTCCACCAATGCGCCCGCAAAATAAAATCGGAATGCGCATTCCATTCTATCCACTCGGTCACTCTGCGGCATGGAAAATGGGGAGCGCACGCGCCCTCGCGTGCCGCGTTTGGCGCCCCCGCCGAACGCTTCTGACGAAACTGGTAAATCATTCAAATATAAATGCCCACCCGCACCCTGTTCCTTCTCCCCCTTGCCGCGTCGTAGCGCAGCGAAGACGGGTCAACGGGGAGAAGGTCAGGATGAGGGGTGAGACACCAGACAGGCTCACCTCCCGTCATTTCATTGCATGTTGGACGTTGAGTGTTCGATGTTGGATGTTCCCAAAGTATTCACGCCTTGACCCTCTAAACCGTGGCTGGCTGAGTCGATCGGAAAGCCTCTCCTCCAATCCGGGAATGACCTCGTGCTTTTCCTTCTCCCCGGGGGAGAAGGTCAGGATGAGGGCGGGCTTTAACAACGTTCTTCCTTTCAAATCCAATTCGCGACCATTCAATGCCCCCAAAAATATATTTTCACGCCTGAAGAGTAAGACTACAGACAGGCTCACCTCCCGTCATTTCATTGCATGTTGGACGTTCCCAAGGGCTCATGTGGAGGAACATGCCCTATCATTCCAATAAAAATGTGCCCGTAAAATAAAACCAGAACGCCATGCCTCCCAAAATCCAGATCCCCGACGAACTGAAGAAGGACCTCTCGCAGTCCAAATGGGGCAAAATCCTCATCGCCACGCCCATCATCATGACCGTCATCGCCACCGCGCTGGCCGGCCTGGCCTCCAGCGAAATGACCCGCGCGCAATACGACCGCTCCCTCGCCGCTCAAATCCAATCCAAAGCCGGTGACCAATGGAACTATTACCAGGCCAAAAAATTGCGCAGCGCCCTGGCCGGCGACAACCTGGACATGCTTATTGCCACCAGCGTCGTCCAACCGCTAAACGCCTCAACCCTCAGCGATGCCGACGCCACTACGTTGGACGCACTGACGAATGGAAAAATCCCCTCCGCCGCTCCTGCAAAATTTGACGACAAAATGAATACCGTCATTACCGCCCTGGGCAATTCCGCGCCAGAATCGAAAATCGACACTAACCTGGCCCAAGTAACCGACGCCGACCTGGCCGGCGCGCTGGACTCCGACCAAAAAGCAGTCCTGGCCTTTAGCGATTCAACCAGGACCATCAACCAGACTGTGGACGTGCTCGACAAAAAACTGCGCGAGGGCGACCAGAACACCTTCCGCAGTTTCAGCGCCGCCCGCCTCCGCTACACCGTGGCCCGCTACGACGCCGAATCAAAATTGAACATGGCCGTGGCTGATATTTACGAACTGCAAGTGCGCAAAGGCAACATCTCGGCGGAGCGTCACCATCAACGCAGCACCAGATTCTTTTACGGCATGCTGGCCGCGCAGATGGCCGTCATCATCGCCACCTTTTCCATTGCCTCGCAGAAGAAGAATTTCCTCTGGTCCCTCGCTGCCGCCGCCGGACTGGCCGCCGTCTCCTTCTCGGTGTACGTGTATTTATGCTTTTAAGCGGGACGTGAAAACGGATTAAACATCGCCGCAATAAAACCAATGGACACTGCGTCACCGGTAAAACCCATCCCCTGCCGCGTATGTGGC
Source organism: Verrucomicrobiia bacterium (assembly GCA_036502245.1). Taxonomy (GTDB): domain Bacteria; phylum Verrucomicrobiota; class Verrucomicrobiia; order Limisphaerales; family UBA11358; genus UBA11358. The sequence goes on along the minus strand of DASXYX010000023.1, from coordinate 11,837 downwards.
GGTGAGACCGGGACTGCCGGTCGAAAGTTTGGGGTGTATTCACAGCGATGGTATGAACTGCGGCATTGCGCCAACTGCCGCTTTTCGTTTGTGGCCGATCCCTGGACCGATTTTTCCGCCATCTACACCGGAGATTATTACCGGGGCAAAGGAGCCGACCCCCTCGTGGATTACGAATTTGAACTCGCTCATCCCGATAAAACCATCCGCTCCTACGAATGGGAAGGCATCCTGCGCGTCATCTCCAGTCTCGTCCCCATCAATCGCAACCTCCGCTGGCTCGATTTTGGCTGCGGCAATGGCGGGCTGCTCCGCCACGTCAGGCAGCATACGGATTGCAACATCACCGGCTTTGAAGAAGGACACATCGTCGCCCGGGCAAAGGAAGCTGGCCTGCCGATTATCTCGCGCGCGGAACTTGAGCAATCAAAGGCATCTTTTGACATCATCACCGCCGTCGAAGTGCTGGAGCACACCATCGACCCTGTGGCCGAGGTCCAATGGATTAGCCGCCTGCTCAAACCCGGCGGATTATTTTTTCTGACCACCGGCAACGCCAGGCCCTTTCGAGGGCGGCTGCCACAATGGTCTTACGTCGTCCCGGAGATCCACCTCAGTTTTTTCGAACCCGAAACGCTGGCACGAGTGATGAAAATGACGGGACTGGAACCTGAATTTCGCGGATGGCTTCCCGGATTTGAAAATATCATCCGCTTCAAGGTGCTCAAAACGCTGAAGATACGCCGCCACACCTGGTACGAACGCCTTCTCCCCATCACCAGCCTCTCTCGAATCGTCGATGCGCGCTTTGGAGTCAGCAAACATCCTATCGGTTGGAACCGTCAAACCCGTGATTAAAAAATTTGGGTGACAGCAGGTTTGGCTGTCGCGTTTTGTGCCTGTAAACTGGCGGAGAGAGGGGGATTCGAACCCCCGATACCTTTTGGGTATTCACGCTTTCCAGGCGTGCGCGTTAAACCACTCTGCCATCTCTCCACCCAGGCGATTGGAACAGAAATTCTCCCGTGAATTCTCGCCAAGAGCAAGTTATTTCCCAATGTCACATGAAGAGGCGCAGGATATTTTTGCCTCTTGCGAAGTTCACCAGGGCAAGGCAGGTTGAATCAATCCAATCTTCCTCATGTTCACCATTTACAACGCGACACTAGTAACCGTCATGCAGGTCGGAGTCATCGTGATTGGTGTGTTGGCCTCCGGCCTATGGCATCGATTTGCCGCCACCAGCAATACCGCCATGCCGTTCCTCGCCGGCCTCCTCTATACCTATGGCGTCTTCAGCCTCCTCATCCCCATCGCATGGCTCCTATCAGCGCTGTTACTGCGCCGAAATCCGTCCATTTCCGACGAAGCCAAGGGACTCGCATTTGGAAGCGGCGTTCTCCTGCTGATCACCCTGGCCGCATTCGTGACCTACGCCAACATCTCACCGTTGTTCCACATGACCTGGACCACCAGTCCCGACGAAAACCAGAATTAACTCAGCCCGCTTGTAGGAGCTGAGGTAACGGGGCTCTGACTTCTTTTTATAATGGCTCATATTTTCGGAAGAACGGATTACGCGGACTGAATCAATCGTAGCGTTGGGGGAGCGCGACCGCCTGCACTCGATTTTTCGCTATCCTCTACCCTCTATCATCCATCCTCGCCTTCCACCCACCTCACTCCCCAATAAAATGCATCGCCACCTTCCGGCTGTGCCCGTGCTTGCGATGCTCCCACAAATAAATCCCCTGCCACGTCCCCAACGCCATCTGGCCGTTGTGCAACGGAATACTCAAGTTCACCGTCGTAAGCGCCGTGCGGACGTGCGCCGGCATATCATCCTCGCCCTCCGTCGTATGGATGAAAATCGAATCTCCATCCGGGACCAGCCGTTTGAAAAAAGCCTCCAGGTCCTTCCGCACATCCGGATCGGCATTTTCCTGGATAAGCAGCGAAGCCGACGTATGCCGCAGGTGCAGCGTGATCAGACCGTCCTGGAACCGGTTGGCGCTGATCCATTTCTCCACCTCCAGCGTGAAATCATTAAGTCCCCTGCCTCGCGTCGGAATCGTCAACTCATGAAAAACTTGTCGCATGAGTTGATGCTCTATGGTTGTGATACCGGCGCGCCTTTTTGGGCCAGCAACTTTTCCAGGTCCGGATTGCGCGGCTGCCCGTCATCGATCGCCTTCTGGTAATGCCAGCGCGCCAATTCCACCAGCGGCGGGTCCTCGTTAAGATAGATCACCGCCAGATTGTTGTGCGCCGCGCCGTAATCCGGGTCCAACTCGATCGCCTTCCGCAACGCCGTCTCCGCCTGCTGGCGCAGCCCCTTGTGGCTGAGCGTCACACCCAGGTAATTCTCGATCTGCGCGTTCTGCGGATCCAGCTTGGCCGCGCGGCTCAACGCATCCATCGCCTCGTCAAATTTTTGCTCGCGGAACTCCAGGTAACCGTACGTCGAGAGCGTGTACGCGTCGCTCGGATTGATCGCCAGCGCCGCCTTGAGATGCCCCTCCGCGTCGTCCAATTTATTTTCCTCCAATTCAATCGCCGCCAGGTTCGCCAGCGCCACCGAATTATTTTTGTCTTCCGCCAAAATCTTTTGGTAATCCGCCTCCGCCTCCGCGTAATTGTGGCTGTCAAAATATGTCTGCGCCTCGGCCACCAACATCGAAACATCGCTCGAATTATCCGTGGACTGCGCCGATACACTGGCCCGCGCATTGGTCTCAGGCGATGGCGAAGTTGATTTAAAAAGAGCCAACTCGTCCGGCGTGTACGGCACAGACTGCGCCTCATCCACCGCCAGCCGCGCGCGCAATTTGCTGATCTCCTCGCTGTTGATCGCCGTCATCGTGTTTGCCGTGCCGGTCTGCGTCATGTTCTCATACCGTTGTAGGCGCTCTTCCAACGCCTGTTTCTCCAGCGCGTTGATCTCCGCGTCCGATTGCAACGCCGCGATCTGCGCCTGCGCCCGCGCCAACTCATCACTCGCGCTGGACGCCGGGGCGCCGCGCTGTAACTGCGCCAGTTGCTGTTTGAGCAACGCGTTCTCCTGGCGCAACGCCTTCATCGAATCAGGCCCCACCAGCATCGCTTGCAATTGCGATTCCAGCGACGCGTTCTCCCGCTGCAAAGCCGTCGCCCGCTCCTCCTGGTCGGCAAGACTTTGTTTCGCATCAGCCAATTGCTGTTGTACGCCGAGCAATTCAGACTGCCCGACGGCATTGTTCGTCTTTCCTGCCATGCCCGCGCGCAGCAAATCGTTCTCCTTCATCAACGAACGCACCTGATCCTGCGCTTGCGCCAAAGCCTGTGCATCCGTGGACGCCGGTTGCGCCCCCAGCGCTTCCTTCAATTTGTTTTCAAGCAATTGATTCGCCGATTGTAATTGCGCCACCTGCTGCTTCAGCGAATCCACTTGCGCCTGTAAATCGGCCTGTGACGGTCCCGACGGACCACTCGCGGCCATAGTGGTGGTTGTGGATGCGACGTTCGTCGCCGTCATGGCCGGGGCGTTTGTCGCCGGTGCCGGAATTTGTGCCGTCAATCCGCCGATCTTGTCCGTAATATATTTAAGGCGGAAATTGACGATCGTCGGGTTCCAATCAGGATAAACCGTCTCGAATTTTTTCAGGTCCGAGTACGTTTGTTGAAATTCCGTCAGCGCCTGCTGCGGCTGCCCGTTCGCCTGCAACGAATCCGCCTGCTGCATCATGCTATAAATGATGATGTACTGGTCGTCGGGATTCGACTGGGCACGGGCCGAAAAAACTACCGCAAAAATCAATGCTGCCACACAGGCGAAATATTTCATCCCCGCAAAATAGCCAAACCACCCCCGCTTGGCAAACCGCTTTGCGCGGCTTGGCATCCGCCATCGCTTGCGTCTTGGACTGCGGCAGATGTGACGCCGCTTTCGGCTTTTCAAACATAGACCTTGGATGTTGGGCGTTGAATGTTCGATGTTTCCGTCCATTTTACCAATTGACTATCGGCTATTGCCTATTGGCTATCTGCTTGCCGAGCCGTAGCCTCTGGGCGAAGGCCGGTCTTATTCGTCCCATTTGTCCCTTTCGTCTCTTCACCGAATGAACCATAGCGTTGGGGAACGCAACCGTCTCGGTCGCCGTTTGGCGCGTCTCGCGTGAAACCTCGGGCCGTAGCGCAGGCGCCCGCCTGTAACCTGCCGCAATTTGTCGGCGCCGCATATTAAAGTAATTGTCCTCTCGCTGTTCCCTCTCCGCTCCCATTCTGATGGGAGGGGTCAGGGTGAGGTGAGGGCTTTGGTTTTGGCTCGCAAAGAAATACCAGACAACTGTCATTTCACCACCATTGACACCACCATCAGTTCTGATAATTTCCCGCCCGTTGGTATGAACACTGCCCTCAATCAGCATGTGCTCGTGTTAAACCGGCTCTGGCAGGCCGTTAATGTTTGCACCGCTCGTCGTGCCCTGACCCTTGTCTTCCAGGGACAAGCCCAGGTCGTCGTCAGCGCCGATGATGGCTCCTTCCGCACCTTCAATTTCAGCGAATGGCGCGATGTCTCCGCCGATGCGCCCCACGATGAATCCGTTCACGCCATTTCCTTTCGCATCCGCGTCCCGCGCATCATCCTCCTCTTCATGTACGACCGGTTGCCGAAAAAAGAAGTCAAATTCACGCGCCACAACATCTTTGAGCGCGACAAAAACACCTGCCAATATTGCGGGCGCGTCTTCGAACGAAAAGATTTGAACCTCGACCACGTCATCCCCCGCGACCGCGGCGGCCCCACCACGTGGGAAAACATCGTCTGCTCCTGCATCGAGTGCAACACCCAGAAAGCCAATCGCACTCCCCAGGAAGCCAGCCTCCACCTCATCCGCAAACCCAAGCGGCCCAAATGGCGTCCCTTCGTGCAGATCAATTTCACCCTGCAACGGCACGACAGTTGGAAACATTTCATCGACCTCGCCTACTGGAACGTCGAACTCGGCGAAGACGTCTAAGTTATTCGCCCCATCCGTCTTATTTGCTCCATCGGTGAGGTGAGACTCCTTGTCCCGCCATAGCTTCCCCGCGACGGCGGATGGCGAGCTCTGATTAGGAATCCCAACGGGATTCAATCACTCAGCCCAGCAACGGAGCAAGGCGACTACCCTGGGTACGTTGCACCCAATAATATTCCCTCTCCCCTCAACGGGGAGAGGGATCAAGGGTGAGGGGTGAGACAACTGAATGGCATCCGCCATCGCTTGCGTCTTGGACTGCGGCGGCTGTGACGCCGCTTTCGTCTTTGTGTTCTCTGCGTCCTTTTGCGGCTAAAAATCCGCGTTCATCCGTGAAATCCGTGTCTAATTAGCGTTTATTAGCAGAGACCCGTCCCGATACATCGGGATTAGCGGTTAAGCAAACCCTCAACTCTTCTTGGCAGATTCGATCAATTCCCAAAACTTCGGATTTTCCTGGAGCGCTTCATCCTCGGGAGCCTTCAAACCCGAACGGAAAAGAAAATCTTTGAGCGTGTTCTTGCTCAAAATGCGATGCACCAAAATACCCAACTCGTGCCGCTCAAAATAAATGCGGTAATCCCCGATCCTGAACCGGTGCAAAACCCGCCCCTCCTGGATAAGCTTGCCAAACTGCTCCAACTCCGTGCCCACCACTTGCTGCGGCAACCCGCGAAAATCCCCCAGGATCTGTAACTGCAACTCCTTCGGCATCCGCGCCAGCTCAGCCGCCGCCGTCGGTGTGAAAATGATTTGAAATGTGTTCACAAATTATAATTTAGCTGCTATTGGCAAAATTTTGTCAAAGTGTCCATCGCAATGTTCCACGGCCAGGTCATAACTTTTCGCGCAGGCAGCGATAACAATATCAGCCGAAGTCACGGTAATTCCTTTTTCCCGGCTCCGCTGTGCCAGTAAACGCGCTTTTGTCCAGACCTGTTCGTTGATGGCGTAAAGTCGGACTTCCATTTCCAATTCCTCCAGAGCTTTCTTTTCCTGGCGGCCTTGCGCGCCGTTCCAAAGTTCTACCAGCGTCAAATCACACCATGCCGCGTCGCCGCGGGACAGCAATGCCTTCACACGCTGGCTTGGCTCGCTGCCGCGTCCGCGTAAAAATTCGATCCAACTGGACGCGTCAACCAGCGTCATTGTGTCTCCCATTTGTGATCCTGCCTCATCCGCCGCAAACCCGCTTGGGTCATAAAAGCAGGGCATGAACCCTGTAACCGCTCCGCCAATGCCTCAAGCCGATGGCGGCGGTTAAACTCGCTGACTGCGGTAACAACCGCATCGCGCTTCGTACGCGCATGAGTGTGCCTGATGGCTTCCGTCAGAATCTTTTCTGGAATATCAATGGTCGTTTTCATGATTCAAAAATAATCATATTTGAAATCCAGTCAATTCTTTATCGGAATCCTAAAACTGCCTTAAAAACCTCGCATCATTCTCGTAAAACAACCGGATGTCATTGATCCCGTATCGCAACATCGCGATCCGCTCGATCCCAAACCCAAACGCCCATCCCGTCCACTTCTCCGGATCATATCCCACATTCTCAAAAACCTTCGGATGCACCATGCCGCACCCCGCGATCTCCAGCCAGTCCTTGCCCATCTTCTTCACCAGCGCATTCGTGAAATCGATCTCATAACTCGGCTCGGTGTAACTGAAATAATGCGGGCGGAATCGTATCTTCACGTCGCTGCCCATGATCTCCTTGAAAACGAATTCCACCGTCCCCTTTAAGTCGCCCACCGTCACGTGCGTGTCCACGTACAAACCCTCGATCTGGTGAAACGTCGGATTATGCGTCGCATCCGCGTTGTCCCGGCGATACACCCGGCCCGGCACAATGATCCGCACCGGCGGCGGCTGCTTCTCCATCACCCGGATCTGCACCGACGACGTATGCGTCCGCAACAACCGCTTGTCCGTCGTGCTCAGGTAAAATGTGTCCTGCGAATCCCGCGCCGGATGGTCCGCCGGCGTGTTCAACGCGTCGAAACAATGATACTCGTCCTCGATCTCCGGGCCATCTGCCACCGCAAAACCTATCTTCCGGAACGCGCGCACAATGTCATCCGTCACCTGCGTCAGCGGATGCAACTTTCCTAACGCGCGCCTGCGTCCTGGTAATGTAAAATCAGTCGGCTCCTTCGGCAGTGCCGCCTTCATTTCCAATTCTTCGCGACGCGTGGTCAGTGCCGCCTCAAGTTCCATCTTGGCCGCATTCACCATTTTTCCAGCGGCAGGCTTTTGCTCCTTCGGCAGCGTCCCGAGCTGTTTCATCAACGCCGTGAATTTTCCGTTCGGGCCGATCCACGCGCCCTTCGTTTGCTCCAGCGCCGCCAGGTCCGGCGCAGAGGCAAGCTCCGCCAGCGCCGATTGTTTCATCGGTTCAATGTCATCAAGAATCGTGGCCATGAAGTCAACAGCTTACGAGATCACCAGCGCAATCGCAAATCCATCGTAACCCTTGTCCCCCACCGTCTGGATTGCCGTCGCCGACACCCGCGGTTCCGCCGCCACCATTTCCAAAAATCGTCGCACCCCCTGCACCCGCGTATCCGGATGCTTCGCGTCAATCACCCCTCCCTCCCGGATGATATTGTCCGCCACGATACACGTCCCCGCCCGCGAAAGTTGCAGCGACAACCTGAAATAATCCGGATACCCCTCCTTGTCCGCATCAATGAAAATGAAATCGAAAGGTTCTTGTTTCGCGTCGATCAGGCGTTGCATCGTTTCCGCCGCTGGCCCCTCGCGCAACGTGACCTTCTCCGCCATTCCCGCGCTCGCAATATTTCGGCACGCCACCTCCGCGTGTTTGGCGTCCGATTCCAACGTCACCAACCGCCCGCCCGTTGGTAGCGCGCGCGCCAGCCAAATAGTGCTATACCCGCCCAGCGTGCCGACCTCCAAAATATTTTTAGCTCCATGCATCCTGGCCAGCAAATGCAAAAACTTTCCCTGGTTCGGCGCCACATGGATCGGTGGCAAGGCCGCCGCCACACTCGTCTTCAAGGCATTCTCCAACGCCGCATCCTTGCCAACCAACAAACCCGCGATGTAATCATCTACCGCCGACCACTGTTCTGAATGTGTGCGCATGAAAAAATCTTAGCGATAAAACCAAATCACGCGAACCTTTTCAGTGAAATCGAAAACCTCTCGTGTGATACCAATCTAATTCGCGCGAGGCTGATCCACCAACGCGTCAGCGTCTTGGACTGCGGCAGTCCTCTGCCGCTTTTCATTTTTTTGTAACCGAGCAACGAACTTCTGTAGCCCTTGGCTATCGGCATCGGAGGGTCGAGCTCTGCGAGACCCTGACTTTGCATTTCCTTGGGCGTTGAATGTTGAATGTTCCCATCAGCTCCTTCCAGCTCCGTAAATACACATTCCGCACTCCACACTCCGTACTCCGCATTATCCTTCCCCTCGATTATACGGATACATCTCCACCCCATTCCCATTCACCGATAGAGTTTCGGTTTCCGCTTTCCGCCTTCCGCTTTCCCGCTTTTCTCCATCCTCGCCGTTTTGCAACGGCGCCAGCCGCTCCTCTTCCCGTCTCAGCACCGGTCGCGCATATCGTTCCAGCGTGTTCTGCAACCCCAACAACCCCTTGCCGTCCTTGTCCGCGAACCCTGCCAGGAATGTATCCACCGCGATGTCCGTCTGGATGTTCCGGCGCGGCGTCGTTCGCAACTTCACATACGCCAACTGCGGCGCATCCGCCCCAAACTTCCACGCCAGTGCGTAACGAGTCACCTTTGAATCCAGCGTCTCCTCGATCATTTTCGCATCGTCCGTCTCCAGGATTTCAGTTTCGTCCTCCTGCAAACTTGCCCCCACCGCATTCTGCCGGCTCTTCGTTCCCAGATCACTCCCACGCCAAAGCTGCGTGACCGCGCGGTCAAACACCTCCAGCAACGCCTGAAACCCCGCATCCCCATGCGCCTTTGTCTCAATCAGATTGATTTTTGCGCCGCGATTCGTGACCGTCGCCCATTCCTGCCCGAACTGCTCCACCGCCTCCACAAAATTGTTCCATTCCACCGACCCCTTCGGCGCGTCTGTTTCGCCGTGAATGCCCGGTTGTCCGAACTTTTCCAGGAACGCCATGTTCGATTTCAGCAACATCGCCTTCATCAGATAGATCACGCTGCACGACTCCATCAATCCCTCGCCGCACGTCACCAGCCAATCACCTGGCAACATCTCATTGCCATAAACCTGGAATTCACTCGGCAAAAACCGCAGCTTCCCGCGCGTTCCCTCAAACCACCAGATCGGACAAAAAATAAACCTCGCCGTCAGGGCATTGGTAGGGACATCGCGCTGCGATGTCCGCCGCCTCTCATCACCGTCTTGCGCCTCGCCCAACGCCCTTCGGCTATCAGCTATCGGCTCTTGGCTATTCTCACCATCCATTCCCTCGGAGGGTCGAGCTCCGCGAGACCCTGACTTTGCATTTCCTTCGGCGTTGGATGTTGAATGTTGAATGTTGGATGTTTCCCGGGCACTCATCGGTTCCCACACTATCTCGTGAATGGCATAATACTTCCCCACCGCATCCATCATCTGGCGCACCAATAACGAAAAACCGCCTTCTTCGTCCGGATTTATCGCATTTGTGGCGGTAAGGTTAGTGTAAAAATGATTCAAAAAACTTCGCTGCGCCTGCGCCAACTCCTTTTGCGATTCTGCGACATCATCGCGAAGGATGATGTCGTAGCCGTGGCGGGCGACGCTTTTAAGGCGTTTGGGGCGAACGATCTGCAATTGATAATCGCGCCGCTCCATCGTGTCCCATGCCATGCCCGCCATGCGGAAAAAGCCCAGGCGCCATTGGTCCAGATACGCCACAAACCGCTCGAAATTCAGGCCGCGAATCGGGTTGTTCCGCATCCGCACCGACAACGTCACCCGCGCCGGCGTCATACTCTCATCCGGCTCCGTCTTATAATCGGAGGGCGGAGCTCCGCGACGCCCTGGACGAAAATAATCCTCCTCATCGGTGGTGGGGCGAGACTCTGTCGAGCCCTGAAATTTTGGATGTTGAACCTTGGATGTTGAAACCTGCCCACTCGTCGCCGGCACCTGATACGCCCCGCGCGATTGTTTGGACGGATTCGCCAATTTAGGATTCGTCCCCCCGCCATCCGAATACAATGCGTTCGCAAATTGTCTCTGTTCCGCGCGCGACAACTTGCCAAACGCCGAAATCACCCCTTCCAATTGCGGAACCAGCGCGGCAATTTTACTATTGGTTTGGTCGGGCAAGCGCGTGTCCCGCCATAGCCTTTTAGCGGCGACGGATACTCGTGAGCCACCTGTTTTCCTTTGGTCCCCGGCAGCTTGCCGGATTTCTTCCTTCTGCCTTCTTAATTCTTCCTTTTTCTTTGTCATCCCCCCATTTAACCCTAATTCCTGCCAACGTAATGTTTCCCGGAAACAAATTCGGCGCTTTCCAACCGCTAATCGACGCTAATAAACGCTAATTAGACACGGATTTCACAGATGAACACGGATTTTGGCTACAAAAGAATACAGAGGGCACAAAAATTAACAGGAGGGAACAGAAAATAAAATTCGGGGGGGGGCCAAAAGCGGTGCCACGGCCACCGCAGTCCAAGACGCAAGCGTTTGCGACGGCCATAACGAGTTTTGCGCCAGCTTGTGGAGTGCGGCAGTCCTCTGCCGCTTTCGATTAGCAAAAGAAGCCGCTGTGCTATTGGTGGCTCTTATATCCCGTCAATTTTTCAAGAATATCCCCGAGGGCATTATTACTGAGCGAATCACACATAGGGTCAATCTCCGTAACTCCTTGCGGCTCCTTAAACGTAAACACTTTAGCCGCCCGGATACTGCTGACACCCGAAGTATTAGAGATCACCAGGAAACATTGCCAACGGGTCTGAGGATGATTGGCCTCATATGGTTTTGCATTGCGTATGGCGGCCATAATCTCCTGAATGCTTGACCGATTCGTGATTGTCATTTCATGATCAATCAATTGCTTATAGCCATCATCCATCGGCCTTATTTGAATGGATTGGACATCAGAAATTGGACTATCGAATAGCAGATTGCTTTCCCTGAAGGCCTGGCGTCCTTCAAACAGCCATGTTACGGCGCATAACAACAAAACTACAAAAACAGGGATTCCCACCACACAACGCCACGCAACTGGAGAGTCAGGGTATCTGCAATCCAACTTATACATTATCGCCATCACAAATACCGACACCACGAGCGCAGGTCCGAACAAAACAAACCAATTTATGTGATGAAAATCCATTCGCCTTCCGTGATGTTTCCCTACCAAACCACGCCACAAGCAGCATGTCAAAGTTGAAATAGCGCGTTTTGCAATCGCTTGCGTCTTGGACTGCGGTGCTGTGACACCGCTTTCCACTTTCTGAATATCCTCCGCTCCCTCTGTTTCCTCCTGTTAATTTTTTGCGCTCTTTGCGTTCTCTTGCGGCTAATCCGTGTTCATCTGTGAAATCCGTGTCAAAAATTCGCGCCTCTTCGCGCTAATTCGCGTAAAAGGTTTCCGTGTCATTCGTGTATTTCGTGGTCCTCCCCATCACCAGAACTGACTATTCACGCACCGCGCAAATTCATTACACTATATATATATGCAAATCGTCCAAATACGCTGCTGGCTTCTGGCCATCTGCCTCCTGGCTTCCGTTACCGCTCACGCCGCCTACACTAAGATCATCATCCCCGCCGGATGCCATCCCGCCGTGCAATCCGCCGCCGGGATTCTCGCGCAAAAACTTTCCCTGCCCGATTCCGCCATCGTCACCAACCAATCACCCG
>DASXYX010000022.1:0-3381 GCA_036502245.1 Verrucomicrobiia bacterium | reverse complement strand
CTCGCCGCACGGCGGTGATGCGCAGATGTTCCAATGTCTTGTGATCTAATGTCCGCCCGTCAATTTTCATGGACGGCATCTTATAGCGGACCCTCACCCCTTGTCTAGCAAAATGTAGCCTATCCTAAAGCCCTGGCAGTATGCTCCGATGACCAACTATGCGCAATGGCTGGGTGTATGGGTGACAAATGATACGACACTTTTCCCGCAGGCGTCGCTGGACAGCGGCGATTCCGTAGATTTGGGCTACCATTACGCCCCAATTGATTACATGGTTGCGATGGCGGTGTCCAACGCTACCGTCACCGTGCTGCCCGGCACGATTCTGGCGGCGTGCGGCGCCCAATACGGAGCCTATCTTTATACGAATGCCAACATCACCTGCCAGGGAACTGCGACCAGCCCGGTGTGGTTTGTGCGTTACAATACTGTCCAAGAACAATCCAACACCAATGGTGAATCCGGTATTTATACGTGGGATGGAATCGTTTTGCATACGCTCGATTCAACCTCTTCACAAATTAACTTTAACTTTACCGACGACGCGGATTTCGATGATAGTGCCACGACCAATCCCATTACCGTTCAAAACTGCCAGTTTTACAACGGGACAGTCGTCCCGTTTGGAGTGCCCTTTTCTGCGACCAATTGCTTGTTCCGGAGAGTTGAATTTGATGGCACGGACCGCGGCGCCGGGAACATCAACATCATGCTGTGCAATAATCTGTTTGTGGCTGGCGAACTTATCCTGGCGCATTTCCAAACCGGAAATTACGCGTTTCAGAATAACCTGTTGGACCAAACGGCGGTGACGACCGTGGCCAGCAGCAACAATGCCTACGTGACGACCAATTATGGCGTGGTCACGCCGGAGAACAACGACGTCATCCTCTCGAACAGTCCTGCCTTTGAGGCTGGCATCCTGGGACAATATTACTATCCGACCAACCTCACAAATTTGATTTTCAAAGGCAGCGAACTGGCATCGGCGGTCGGGCTCTACCACTACACAATGACGACCAACAACGCCATTGAGGGGACGAACATCGTGAGCATCGGCTTTCACTTCGTGGCTTGCGGCGCGAACGGCCTGCCGCTGGACGCCAATGGGGATGGCATCCCCGATTACCTGGAAGACATCAACGGCAACGGCGTCGTCGATTCGGGTGAGATCGGCTGGCAGGCTACAAACGACTTGGGGCTCACGGTCATCATCACGCAGCCGGCCAATAATTCCATCATTCCGTAACCGATTTCGCGCATCAACCATCCAATAGGAGGGAGATTCTATGCAGAAACAATCAGCAGCTTTCAATGGGCCTTTTTTGAAGACAGCCTGCCGGGCCGTGCGAATGAGCCTTATCGCTGCTCTTCCCCTCACCCTAATGCTTTGGAAGGGCACAGAGGACCGGCTTCTAGGCATGGAAAGTTCGCCCGACCGAATATCGCAAATCAGTTATGCGGGCGTTTTTTATCAACCTCTTGCGGTGGTTGGAACGGTACCGCCAGCAGACGAGCAGAATGAAATTCTTGCCGAGGAAGTGGCCCGGATCAAGAAGCACGGTCTCGATTCATCGATCCCGGCTCTGGAAGCGTTCGTCTCTCGATATTCGGCTTCGCCCTGGACCCCATCGCTGCACGCTAATCTGGGCCGCTATGATTATGAACACGGGCGGTACGGCAAGGCGCTGGATCATTGGGAAACGGCCTGGAGTTTGACAAAGGATGCCACAAACGGCCCGGCCAAACAAATCGCTGATTTTGCTTTCGCGTACCGGGCTCATTTGCTCGCCAGCTTGGGGAGGATGGAAACGCTCAAGCCGCTCTTTCAAGAAACGGCGAACCGGGAATTTGAGAATAAGCAATTTCAGCAGATGGCTGCCCAGGCCAAAGAGGGCTATCGCATGATGACGTCTGACCCTGGAGTGTGTTTTAAGTGCGGAACATTCGCCGTGGACAATGTCGGGCGCGCGCTGAAAGAATCCGCCTACCATCCGGGTGACATTCTGCAAGTGCCATCGCCGGTGTCAGGTTTTTGCATGTCCAGGCTGGTGGAATTATCTCAACAACACGGCATCGATCTTATTCCCGCGGAATGGAGCGCCGACAAGACGTTCGTTGTGCCTTCGGTGGCTCACTGGAAAGAGAACCACTACGTTGCAATTCTGAAAGAAAAGAACGGCCATTATTTTGTCGCCGATCCTACTTTTGGCCGTTCTCGCTGGCTTTCAAAGACTGACATTGCGGAGGAGTCAAGCGGCTATTTTCTGGTGCCGAAAGGCCAAATGCCGAATAGCTGGAAGGAGCTTTCCGCTTCGGAAACCAGCCGGATCTTTGGCCGCGGCATGGTGTACGGAATTACGGACGAAACAGACGGATGTGGCAACGGCAGCGGCGGTGGTGGTGGTGGCGGCGGTGGCGGTGCCAGCGATGGAGGCAGTGACGGCAATGCGATCATAAAAGGTGGTTCATTATGCACGACTTGCGGCGGTGGCTTCGGCAGCAGTTTTGGCGGCTTCGGTGGCGGTGGCGGTGGCGGTGGCGGGATGTGCTGCTCCGGGAGCGGTAGTCAAGGCGGCAATGCGGGCATGCCCACTTGGACTGTCTCCGAGCCATATATCAACATTTGGCTCTACGATCAGCCTCTTGATTATCAGACTGGGCTTGGCTATCCCATATCCTTTAAGCTGGCCTACAAGCAACGCGAGAGCCGCACGATGTCCACCAATTTCTTCAGCTTCGGTGATCTGTGGGATTGTTCATGGCTCAGTTATATTCAGGACAGCACTCCAGGATTCTATGCAACAATGCTCGCGCCGGGCGGAGGCGAGCGGACTTACGTGCCGGACAATACAACCATGGAGTTCTATAGCCACACCATCCTGCAACGCACCACCGATTCTTCTGACAACTTGACCGGCTTCATCGTGACGCACGCGGATGGCGCCCAGGATCATTATGGCTTTGTCGCCCAGTATTACTTGGATGGGCGCTACGTCGCATTCTTGACATCCCAAGTCGATCCTTACGGGCACGCCACACAATTTATTTACCAAGACACAAACAATACCGTCTACCTTAGGGCCGTGATCGATGCTGATGGCGGCTCCAACAGTTTGTCTTACACCAACACTGCCTTTCCGACGCAAGTCACGGGCGTCCAGGATGCATTTTCGCGCACTGCGGTGCTAAACTACAACAGTTCCGGCATGCTGACCAACCTAACGGACCCAGCCTCTCTTAGGCGGCGTCAATAAATAACATTTACAAGTTCCTGTTTTGATTGGGGTAGATGACGTAATTCCATTCGCCATGAAAGCGCCCCGGTTTCAAACTGATGCTGGCCATTTGTTGGGGCGTGATTTTTCTGCCGGGCAGGTA
>DASXYX010000021.1:0-18460 GCA_036502245.1 Verrucomicrobiia bacterium | reverse complement strand
TTGTCCCTGGAGCAAGGCGATGGTCTGCCCGCCCTTCACGCCCTCGAAGCTGTTGCCTAATTGGCTGAAAGCCATTCTTCACGGCTTATTCCGGTTTCCTTTAAAATTTCACTGACCATACCAACACTTAGAGCTCCGCCATGAGGATTCGGGATCGGCAACTTCATCGCACCCTTGACCATGAATTGATGTTTCCCTCCGGCAAATGGACCATCCCATCCGAGATTTCGCAGGCGTTTGATTAATTCACGTCGTGTTACTGGGGTCAGTCGCACGCACCAATCCTTACAACTCCGTGGAGTTGGTCAACATTGATCTTAAAGTATTATTAACCAGCGGATTTTAAATCTGGCGGGACGGGTTCTTCACCCGTCCCGCAGTTCCCCACCTCAAGCGGCGACCAGATTACGGCTGTTCCGGAAGATGCGCGCCTGGCGCGCGGCCTGAACGGTCGCGTCGGCGGCCTTTTCCTCGAACAATGCCGGGAAAGCCAGCAACGGGATCACCGTTGCCCAGGCAAGCGCAGCCGCATCATTAGCGGCGCGCCGCAACGGAACGGTCAGTTCCGGTGCTGCCTGGGCCAATTGTTCGGCGAGCAGCCTGGCCTTGAGCCGTTCGAACTCATTCTCCAGCACCGCGCGGAAGGGCGCAGTGGCCTGGGGCTGCAATTCAAACCGCGTTTCGGCGGCGAACCTGGTCCTCAAATTGAATCTATTGGTATTCATCGTTTTTCCTTTGTTTTTCAGTCAAAAAGCAAAAAACCCGCGATTGTCTCGGCAATCGCGGGTTTTTTAAGAAATTCTATTAAATTATGATTTCATTCCCACGATGCCAGAAAGACGGGAGTCGCGCTGGCAAATGTAACTGGAGGTCATCCAGCCATTCTTCGGCGCGTGCTGCATCAGTATGACAAATGTGGTGTTCATTTCTGTTAACCGCGCATAAGAAACCGCATATTTATTGGTTTGTCAAACGAATTTTGCGCGGCAAACTCTTGTCGGATTTAGATGTCGTGCTAGATTGAATCAACACATGAGCGACAAACCCTTGCGAATGGTCACGTGCGGCTGGTGTGAAACGAAGGTTTTCATCCCCGGCGACCTCGCGCCGCTGGCCTCGGTTCCCTGCACCAAATGCGGCAGCCCCATCATGATGCCCATGATGCTGCGGCAATTCGAGTTGCGCAGCGTCATCGCCTCCGGCGGCATGGGCACGGTCTATCGTGCCTGGGACACCACCCTGGAACGGATGGTGGCGGTGAAGTTGATGAAGAAGGAACTCCTCCAGGACCAGCTCGCTCTCGAAAGTTTTTATCGCGAAGCCCGCGCCTGCGCCCGACTCAACCACACCAACATCGTCCATATCTATACCTTCGACGAATGGCAGGGGCAGCAATATCTCGTGATGGAACTGGCCGACCGCGGCAGCCTGGATGCGCGCATTGAAAAACTTCATGCGTTGCCGGAACTGGATGTGTTGGACATCGGCATCAAGATCGCTTCCGCGCTCGACATGGCGTTGAAGTACGACCTGCTCCATCGCGACATCAAGCCGGGCAATATTCTTTTCAACGCCGATCACGAACCCAAACTGGTCGATTTCGGCCTCGCCCGGAAGGCGGACATGGAGCACCAACCCGAAGATATGATTTGGGGCACTCCTTACTACGTCGCGCCGGAAAAGATCAAACGCGAGCCGGAAACTTTTTTGTCAGACATGTACAGCCTCGGTGCGACGCTGTATCACGCGATCGTGGGCCGTGTTCCATTCGATGCCCCGACGCCGGAGGAAGTCATTATCGCGCAGGTGCAGACGCCTTTGACACCGCCCAATCTGGTCGAGGGAAATGTAGTCACGCAGCACACGAGCGATGCGTTGGTCCGTTCATTGGCCAAGAATCCCGCCGACCGGTTTTTGAGCTACGACGAATTTATCATGGCATTGGAAGCCGCGCGCAGTCTGCTCTTGCGGCAGCAGTCACAGGGAGGCCCCCCCACAGCTCCCAAACCCAAAGGCATGACGAGTTGGTGGAAGAGAGGGTGAGCAGAAACATCCAATGAAATGGCGGGAAGCCACTCTGTTGTCTCACCCCTCATCCTAACCTTCTCCCCATTGAGGGGAGAAGGAACAGGGTACGGACGGACCTTCATATTTGAAAACCTTACCAACTTCATCTGGTTCAAAGGTTCAATGCGCTGAATTTTTTTCGAGGAAATCTCTCGCCGTTAGAGGGAACAGAGTGCGGTCGCCTTTTGAAATAGTGAAACCCCGGGCTTCGACTGAAATTAAAAAATTCTTAAATCAGAGACCGTCCGCCCAGTGTCCTCTCCCCTCAACGGGGAGAGGAATTAAAGGTGAGGGGGTGAGAATGAAATAGAGGGTCCAAATTAACTTCGCGATTAAGTTGCCATCGTAGTCGATAACAACAAAAAAGGCAGGCATTGCTGCCTGCCTCGATAGAAAACTCTGCCGGACAATTATTGATTGCCGGTATTACCACCGCCCGAAGTTGTCGAATCGCTTGAATCCACCGATTTTTTCGCTTTGGCGCCAAAATGGATGGAGACGGCGTTGGTTGCATCCTCAGTCTTGCTATATGAACCGCTCACCGGCTGGCCGACCACGCCATCGCCCAATACGGCAGGCTGGCCGTCTTTGGTGATCTTCGTCTTTGACGTGACCTGAAAAGTCATGCTGCCGACCGTAACGGTCATCGCGTTGGTATCCACGCCGTCCAGATTGCCGCGAAAGGGAAGGCTATTATGCTTTTTATGTTTGGCGGGAGCAGAGACCGCCGCCGAGTTTGTGTCGTCCTGCGCGCGCGACAAAGCCGGCACGGCCAATACAGCCGCGGCGCACAGGGTAATAAAGGTCCATTTTGTGAATTGTTTTTTCATATTGTTGTTATCCGATTTAGTGTTTCAGCATTGTTTGCAGACGCGACCACCTGCGAACCGGTTACAAAAATCACCAGGAGCCTTCCGTCAAAAGTTCCGAGATATTGCGGGATAGATCCTCCGCCAGCACGGGCAATGATTGCCGTTCCGCATCGGCCAGGTCTGAGCCGGTTTCCACCAATGTTTCACCCTTGATGTTTTTATCCAGAAGCAGTTTCCCCGTAGCGCGCTCGCGGGCGATGACATGCGCAGTCACGGTCACATTATAGCTCTGCGCCGTAGTGACATCCGTCGGCAGAAAACTCACTCCCGAGCGCTGGTAACTGACGATGACCCCGGTCACGACGATATCGCCCGGTTCGCCGGTGGCGAGACGATAGGTGCCCTCGGCCTGCAAATTCTCGCGCAACGCCTGCGTCACGGCGTCGCCCAAACGCGGCTCAAGGGTCTGGTTGTTGAAGGGGACGATCTCGATGGATTGTGCTCCGGCGATGACATCCGGCTTGACCGGCCCAAGATGATAACCCGCGCATCCGGCGCAGAGGATGGCCAGCGCGCAAACAAAAAGAATTATCTTTCCGCTGATTTTCAATTCATCGCAGTTTGCAGGCGCGGTTTCAGTATCTGGATGCGTTCGCGCGCCGGGGCCGCGTAAGGGGAATTGGGGTCCAGTTGCAACACCGCATTATAATAAACGACCGCGCCGGCCCATTTCCTCCCCTTTTCGTAAAATTGCGCGATCTTGAAATTACCTTCCACCTGTTGCGCTTTGAGTTTGATGATAGAGGCCTGCGCGGCGGGCACCCGATTATCGTCGGGGTACAACGTGGCGAAATCCGTGTAGGCGGCGATGGCCTTGCCGGCGGTGCTTTGGTCGTATTCCGCGGTGGCCGCCTGTTTTTCATAAGCCAGCCCTTCGCGATAGAGCGCATCGGCGGCGATCTGCGGCCGGTCGTGATAGCGGTCGGCGGCAGTGGCGTAAGCGGCCACGGCATCCTCATAATCTTTTTGCTTTTCCCGCGCGGCGCCTATCTGCATCTGCGCCTTGGGCGCTACGTCACTGTATGGACCGTTGGTGACAATCTCGGAAAACATCTTCGCGGTCTGGTCCATGGAAGGATAGAGCGGGATGACCCCCCAGAACCGGAACCATTCGCCGGCAAGAAAACGGTTGGCGATCTCATATTGCCGCCATTGCACTTCCTCGTAATCGCTGCTGTTGGGATATTTCTGGATGATGCTTTGGTAGGCGTTGAAGGCCGGCTCGTCCCGGTGTTTGACCTCGAGGACGCGCCCGATGAGATAATCCGCGCGTGGCGCATAATCTGAAAGAGGCCAATTGCGCACGACGCGATGCGCCGCGTGGAGGGTGATATTATATTGCTGGTTGGTAAAAGCCTCTTCCGCCACTTCCAACTGCTCTTTGGCGCGCGGACGCTGCCAGTTGGCCTTTTCACCGAACGACTCGTAGTACCAGCCTTCGCCTGGCGTATAATACAACGGTGCAGGACAACGAAACGGCAGCAACATCGCAAACGCGATGAGCAACCAAAAGGTGAGAAACCGGCCGTTCATGTGGCAGGAACGATAGCGGCGCGGATTTCGCAAGTCAAGGAAGTGCCCAAAAGAAGCAGCATCCTGATCAACTCCCCGGCCCGGATCGGCTTGAACTGTTCCGGTGAACAATTCATATTCACATCCCCGGAGAACGCCACATGGCCTGGCCGCCGGGGTGAATATCTCAAAATCTTTCGTGGCTGCCATCCTCTTCTGTTTCAATTCGACACTTGCCACGACATCGGGGAGAAATTAAATTACCATCATGTCTCGAAAGGAAATTATTTCTGAATGAAGAAACGTTCGACGACAGTGAAACCACAATACGATCTTGAATCCGTCCGCCGGTTCTGCCGCCAGCGCGGCATTGCCCGGCTGGAAATTTTTGGTTCGGCACTTCGCAACGATTTTCGCTCTGACAGCGATGTGGATTTGCTTTGCACCTTGACGCCGGAAAAAGACCAGCATTGCGGGCTGTTGGAATGGGTGGATATGCAATTCGGCCTGGAGAAAATTTTTGGCCGGCCGGTTGATTTGGTCAGCCGCTGGGCTATTGAGCGCAGCCGCAATCGATATCGGCGCAACGCTATTCTTTCGACTGCCACACCCATTTATGTCAAGAGATAACGCGTATCTGGCCGATATCCTCGACTCGGCGCGCATTATTCAGCAGCATCTTTCCGGCATGACTCGCGAGCAATTCCTGGCCGATCTGCGGACGCAGGACGCCGTCGTTCGCCGTTTTGAAATCATTGGCGAAGCCGCCCGGCATCTTTCACCTCAAGCTCAGAAAGCATTGCCTGAAGTGCCATGGAATCTGGTGGTCGCGATGCGCAACCTGCTCATCCACGATTACGACGATGTGGATCCAAAGCGCGTTTGGACCGACTGTCAAAACGATTTACCGCCGCTGATTGCCCGGCTGGAAAAGTATCTGGCGGCGCAACCGGAAACTCCCGACGTAGAAAATAAATAGAACTCGCTGCGCTGAACCGGGCGCACGGGTGAAGGCCATTTCCCACCACGCACCTTTGGGTTTGGCCAGGAGCGAATCCTTGCGGCGGAGGCCAATATCGGCCTTTTCGAGGAAAGTCGCCAGGCATCTCGGATTTTGGATGGACTACCCGAGAAGGTGGCGTTTGAATTTAATGATTATGAAACGTCTGAGTCTGAACTATCGTCGCGTTCGTTTGCCAACACCAAAAGACCACCTATTCAAGGACGATTCTGATTGGTGGCACAATGCTCATTTCAATCTGGCTGGTAAAAGTTGGGGGACATACTCGGCTGGATATAAGAATGCGGCCGATTTGCTTGCTCGACGATTCATCAAAAATTGGCAAGGCAATGATGTCCTCATATACCCAATGGTTTTTCTCTACCGACACTGTCTTGAACTGCGACTCAAGGAATTGATTATACTTGGCCAAAGACTGCTCACCGAACCATATGGCATTCAACAAACAATTTTAGAAAGCCATCGGCTAACGGAACTGTGGACACCCTGCCGCAAGATTTTGGAAAGGACTTCTGAAAAAGGTTTTTGGCCCAAGGATCCTGCAACGAGGTTGGATATAATTGAAAAACTCGTGAAGGAATTTCACGCCAAAGATCCATTTGCCATGAATTTCCGGTATCCTGTCACAAGAAAGAGCAAAGGTGGCCAACCGACATTGCCGCACCTGAATCGAATGGGAGTCCGCAACTTGTATAATGTGATGCAACGACTCGATTCTTTTTTTACGGCGCAGCTTGACGGAATTTATTTTTGGCTTCAACAGGGCGATCTGCTGCAATAAAAAGCGCAAACGAATTATTCTGGAATTCTCAAAGGACCTCGATATGGATGAATGTCTCGCCTGTCTACCTCCGCCCATTCGTTGAATTTGGGTTCCACTTTGCGCTCACAGTCGCGCCATCCCTCTCGATAACCTTCCCGGCATGCATATTCCCTTTCAAGTACCGCATTTTCTTCCTGCGTTTGAATGTCGCCGGTCATGGTTGCCATAAAAAAATAGCAGATTGGCACAAGCCAAAAAAAGGCGAACGATACGATGGGAGCGCATAACAATGCTTCATACCATGAAACGCCCCACCCGAAAAATAACAAGGCGAAGGCGCCAATGCTGGTATAGATGAGCGGGCGCAAACAAGGACGCAATGAATGAAAAATTCGTTCTTTCCCGTCTTCAATGGATTGGGCGGTATGCACAAGGCAGTCTGGGAAACAGCCACGTACTTTTGCCTCTGCAACACGGGGGCTTGGTGCTTCTACGGTTAAATCCGTGGATTCAATTTCGTTCAAATCGCAAGTCACAAAAAATTTCATAGGCTTTCTCCTGGTAACGATTTTTAACCGCGTTGATAACTATCCGCCTTTTGCTAATTTAAAAAGGATAATCTGAGAGCGCAATGGGTTAAGCGGCGCGAGTGTGGGTTTTTACGAATAGGGACATCAGGGCAATGCAGCAGCGTCAAATGGCCTGGCCGCCGGGGTGATCAACTCCCCGGCCCGGATCGGTTTGAACTGTTCCGGTTGAACATTTTTTTGAAGAACGCCACCACGGCCACAAAGCCGATAATGATGAATTTCTTTGCCGCGAGGATGCCCACCCAGATCACTTTCAACAGTCCGAATTTGGCCGCCGCGCCCAGCGCGCCTCCGGCCACCAGCGCCGCAATGCCGTACTTGGCCACCTTGTCCACCTTCGGGTCGAAATCCGCGTAACGATTCCCCTCTTTGAAATCCACCATGCCCAGGATTTCAGGCGCCTGTTGATGGATCTCGTCCAATTGGCCAAGCGCGGACACCGCGTCCAGTTCCAACACCCCGCGCCGTCCCAAAATCCGGATGCAATAATTCAACGTATCAGACTGGTCATCGCCAAATTTCAGGTCCTTGGCCCAGTATAGCTTGTGGGTCGCCGCGTCATAGTGCGGCGGTTCGGCCCAACCGACGAGCGAGATGGTCGGGTAGCCCTGTTTTTGCCGTTCCTGGTTTTCGCCCGAAACGGCCTGCTGCATCTGTTGGAGCAACTTCGTGTAATCAGTCTTGCTCGCATCATCATCTTTCACGTAACCGTCTTCGGAATAATCGATCGTCACCACCCAAGCATTGGAACTGGCCGGGGTCATGTTGGCGGGGATCAGCAGGCCCAGCGGTTTATCCTTGGATGGCGGGTTGCCCCAAAGTTTCACCAGCACCGTCTCAGCGTCGTCCGGCCCGAGAAAATTGAAATCCTTGGGCACATTCAACGTTGCCAGCCCGTTCTGCAGGCTGATTTCCCCCTGCTGATACTTGAGGCTGTTCAACATCTTGACGATCTCTGGCGGTAAAGCGTTGGTGCCCTGCGCGTGAACTGCCAGGATCATAAATGATACGATTAATAAGATGAAAAGAAGTCTGATTTTCATGAGTTTTGATTGGTTTGGACTTGCGCGCCCGCCCGATAACAGATTGATGATGTAATCGTTGAGAAAAATGTCAACGCTCTTCCACTAATCTCCAATTTATATTAGAAAGATGTCAGGCGAATAGGCAGCTTCCATATAAAAATATCACAGACTTATGTCGTGCAAATGTCCCGCAGGGACACCGGAATGTAGCCAGCCACGAAGTGGCTGGTAATCATCAAAAAGTCTCCGCGTCCTGAAAGGACGCCGGAACATCTCACCACAAATATTTCTCATCGTATTTCACGCCGTGTTTCTTGAGAAAAGAAACATACTCCTCCTGAAACGTGACCTTGCGATGGTGTTCGACCTGGTTCCCAATATATTTTTTGACCGCTTCGCAATTTGAAACGCTCACAGTGAACGCGCCATATCCCTGCTGCCATGCAAAATTCTTCACACTGATGGTTTCATGGATCCATCGCGATGAAGTTTGTTTGATATCTTGAACGAATGAGGCAAGCGCGATTGTCGACTTCAGACTGACGAGCAAATGAACATGATCTGCTGTTCCACCAACGGCTTCAGGAAATCCTTCCGCTCGATGTGAAAGACCACCAAGATATTCATGGAGGCGATTTCGCCAATCATCGGAAATGAACGGATGTCGTTCCTTGGTGCTGAAAACGATGTGGTAATGCAGGCTGAGATGTGTTGCAGGCATTTGTTTTCCGGCGTCCCTTGCGGGACGCAATTCATTTTCGATTCACTCCAGCCACTTCGTGGCTGGCTACATTCCATTCGTCGCTTCGCGACAAAGCAGTGAGATTTTTACACAAACTTCTTCACCACGTTGCCAAGACGTTTGATGCCTTCGCGGATGTTCTCCTCGTTCGCGCTGCCGAAACTGATGCGCATCTCGTTGTTGGGCCGGCGGCGCGCGGGATCTTCCGCGTAACACAATTCGCCCGGCACATACAACACATCGGCCTTGAGCGCGGCCTGGAATAATTTTGAATCCATCCCCGCGGAGATCCCTTTGGGCAACCGCGCCCAAAAATAAAGTCCGCCGCCTGATTCCCAGATCTCCACGTTCGAGGGGAAATGTTCCGCGAGAGCCTGCTTCATCACGCGCGCCTTTTGTCCGTAACGCTTTTCGATCTTTGCGACGTGTTTCGCGTAAAGCCCGGTTTGCAATGCCCGCGCGAGCAATTGCTGCAACAGGTTCGCCGACCCGAAATCGTGATTGCCCTTGATGCGTTGCACCGCAGTGAACAACGGCTCGGGCAAAATCCCGAAGCCCAGGCGCGCGCCCGGCGCGAATGGCTTGCTATATGTCCCCGTATAGATCACGTCCTGTTCCGCGCCCCGCAGCATCAGCGCGGAGGCAATGTCCTCGCCCGTGAACCGCAATTCGCGATACGCCGCGTCCTCCAGCAAATAGATCGGGTGTCCCGCCGCCCGTTCGTACTTCTTCAGCATCTTCAACGCGCCCGCTTTCTTTTTGAACGACGTCAGCGCCCCGGTCGGATTTTGGAAATAGGTCACCAGGTACAACGCTTTGACGCGCCGCAGTTCGCCGGTTTTTTTCAACCGTTGCAACACGGTCTCCAGATGTTCCAGGTTAACGCCGTCCGGTTCCAACTTCACCCCGCGCGCGCGGATGCCCCGGCTTTGGAGGATGCTCAGAAAAACAAAATACGTCGGGTCTTCCACCAAAATGATGTCGCCCTCGTCGCAGAGCGCTTCGAGCGTCATGTACAACAACTGTTGCGAGCCGCCCGTGATCATCAATCGCCCCGGCGCATGGCTGGCGGCGGACGGTTTAACGCCATCGAGCTTCTGCAAATGCCGCGCGGTCAACTCGCGCAAGTTGCTTTCGCCCGCAGTGATGCCGTATTGCATCGCCGGCTGGCCGACCTTCGGCTCGCGCAGGATGTCAGCGAGCAATTTGCGGGAAAGCTCCGTCGGCAACGTCGGGTTGTCCGTGAAACCGGCGGCCAGCGAAATCAATTTGGGCCGCGAAAGCGCAGCCTGCATAAGCCAGGAGATGGGCGGCAACGCGATGCGCCGCCCCAGTTTCGATAATGCCGATGATTTCATGTGAAAAGGGCGGCGACTCTATCAGAAATCGCGTCCGTCAGGCAAGAAACGTTTCCGCGACCTGGACCAGCTGATTTACGATTTGAAACTGGATTGACAGATTGGCCAACCGGCGGCAAAGTTCAGGTCTGTGGGTATGAGCAAAACAATCCGTTTACAACTTCTGATGGCATGTCTTTGCTGCGTTTTGGGCGCACGCGGATTGGCGCAGACCAATGCCGCGCCGGCGGATACGAACACCGCCACGCAAAACGCCCTGTTGCAGATCCAGGACCAGCTTCATGACGCGCAAATGGCCATCACCGAAACCCGCGCCAAAGACGCGTCCGAAGCGGCCACGAACACTGCCCTGCTCACCGCGCGCATCCAATCGCTCGAACAGACCGTCGCCGACCAACGCGCTGAGCAGGTCGAGACGGCGCGCAAGACGCAACAGATCACGCTGATATTGGCGGCGGCGTTCGCCATTGTCGGTTTCGGCGCGCTCATGCTCGTTTTCTATTTCCAATCGCGCGCGTTCTCGCAATTCGCCGAGATTTCCGCGCGGCAACTCGCCCTGCATGGCGGCAGTCCCCTGGCCGGCGAATTGGCGGCAGGCATGTCCGGCCCGGCTCGCGCCACCGTGGAAACCTCCAACCTGCGGCTGCTCACGCTGGTCGAACAATTGGAAAAACGGGTCGTCGAAATGGAACATTCCGCGCACGGCCAATTGCCCGCCCCGGCGCCGATGCCGGTCGTAAAGAAAACCAACGGCCATCACAAGGAACCCAATCGCGTGGCCGACCTGTTGGCTGACGGCCAAACGCTGTTGAACGCCGAGCAACCCGAGAACGCGTTGAAATTATTCGAAGAAGCGCAAACGCTCGACGAGCATAACACCGACATCTTCATCAAAAGGGCCGGCGCGCTGGAGCGATTGCACCGCGTTGACGATGCCATTGCCTGCTACAACCGCGCGATCGAGTTGGACAAAGCCGCCACGATGGCCTGGCTGCAAAAAGGCGGATTGTACAATCGCCTCGCCCGCTACGATGAAGCCATGGAATGCTATGAAAGAGCGCTCGAAGCGCAGAGCAACGGGAAAGAATAAAGACCATCGTTGGACGAATTTCATCTTTTTTGCAATTGTTGTGCCTGAATCCTGAAAGGATTCCAATCATTCAGCCCAGCGTTGGCGAGTCTGCGAGCCTACGCTGGGTTTGCCGAAGAAAGCCAACCCCAACGGGGTTGCATCGCCGTCGCAACAAACGGATTCAACCCTTTCAGAAATCTCTGCAAAAGAGGTAGCGCAGGTTTCCCAACCTGCTGTATCGCCGACTTCTAAGTCGGCAGGGCGCGAGAACATTGGGAAACCAGCGGATTGGGAAATCCGCGATACAGCAGACTTGGAAGTCTGCGCTACAATAATGGGTTTCGTAGAGATTTCTTTCAGGGTTGTATTCATTGCGTCAAAGTCCCAGGGTAGCTCGTTCCTCGCAACACCGTTGCTGGGCTGAATGATTCAATCCCGTTGGGATTGCTAAACTGACAAGGCTGCAAGAAAGTGACATGCGCGCTCTGTCGTTCGCGGTTTCATCCGTGAAATCTATGTCTAATTAATTAAAATCCACCTGGCGACGTTCGACTTCGAGTTGTTTGCGCATCATCTCAATCTTCATCTTCAGCAGTTCGCGATTTTCCTCGGTGCGGACCGCCAGGGCCTTTTCCAATTGCTGGATCTGTGTTTCGTAGGTGTGCAGGCGTTCCTGGAGCGGGATCTGTAATTGATCCAGTCGGCGGACCAGTTCGCCGATCTCTGATGTCGCGGCTTGCTGCGCCGAAAGCATTTCACGCCGTTGGGCGGCGAGTTCCTGCACAAGCGCTTCCTTCACGGCCTGCGCGAGATGCGGGGCAAACTCAGCAGGCACAACCGTCTGCGTGCCAGGCGTACCCGGCATAATCAAAGATGTGGTTGCTTCCGGCATCGTAGCCACACCCGGCACGGGAGCCACGACGCGGCGTTGCCGGAGGGACAACAATAAAACCACGAGGGCTATAGCAGAGATCACCGCACACGCTCCAATCAACCACTTGTTGCGGATGCGTATATCGCGTTCCTGGCTTTGGGCGACCAGCGCCTGCTCGCGCATGGCCGCGGCCTGAGCGCGCTCACGTTGCGCGTCGGTCTGGGCGAGGTCGCGCTCTTTTTGCGCTTCCTGTTGCTGTTGTTGGGCCAGTTCAGCCTGCTCTTGTGCGTGTTGCGCCTGTTCTTCCTGGTGCTGTTCCTGGGCCTTTTCGGCGGCGATCTGTTGGGTCAGGACGCCAGGCATCAATTTCTCATTCAATTCATCCAGCGCGGCTTTGGCCTTGGCATTGACCGTCTCACCTCGGCGAACAATGAGTTGTCCGGCGTCGTAATGATCGTCAACGACCAACCCCGCGATGGCCCGGTCGCGGGCGAGTTGGGTCAGGTCTTTGTCCGGCGCGCAATCCGCTTTCAACATGGCTGCCAGCGCGCGGGCGAACGGCTGCTCTTCCTCGGAAAAATTGCTTTCCAATTGTGCGCACGCCTGGGAGAGAGTGATGATGCCCGACGACGTAATAAGCTGGCCGCGCGCGGCGTCATTCAGCGAGGTCTTCTTGCCCGTGACATTGGCCGGCACGAGCCGCACGGTGTCCCCCAGCACAAAAGTCAATTCGCCGTCAGGCCGCAACGGCTGGCTCATCGCCTGCAACAGCATCCCCAGGTAGCGGCCCTCTTCAATCTCCCCGTTGCCGCCGCGCGCCCAGGCCGCCGCGAGCGATGCAGTGATGGGAAACGTTTTGTATTTCGCATCAAAGGCCGTCACAAAATATCCGAAATCCGCCGACTCGATGGCTCCGTTGGTCAGGATGCTTTGTTGATAAGTCCTTTGGATCGCGTCCACGAAATCAATGCGCGCGTTTGAGAACACCGCCAGAAATGCGCGGGTGATCTCATTGGTCGCGCCGGGATAGCTTTCAAAGATGGCCGGCGTCTTCAAGGCTTCGGACGATTTCAAAGCCGCCGTCGCCTGGGCATCGATGACGTCCAAAGGAACCGAGGCCTTGATATCGGCATCCGCCACATCGCCCACTTGATACGCTGCCGGATCTTTGGCGGCAGCCGAAAGGCATACGAGCAAAACGGCGAGAATGATTGGGTAGGCGGCTCTCACCATAAAAACGATTTTTGTTCGCCGAGCATTTGGTCGCCATTCCACAAAGTGACGCGCCAGGCGACGAGTGAGCCGAAATGCTTATAGTCCGTCCCGCCGATCTTCAACGATGTCCAATGGCTGAACGATTTCATCACGAGATTCGTCTGGAGCGTGACCAGCGTAGGCAGGGCATGGTCGCCCACACCGCGCAATTCGGCCCGGAGCGTGAGCGGCTGAGTTGCGGCATTTTGGGCCTTCCACAAAACGTCAAAGCGCATCGCGGAGACCTGGTCCCGATGACGCCGTAGTTGCGCCTGATACGCGTCGCGATCGAAGAGGCTGGGCGAAGTGGCATCCACTCCGTTGGTATCGAGAAACAGCGGCAGCACTTTGATGACCCGTCCAGCGGGAGCGCCCTGCGCAGTGAACACCGGCAACAACGCCAGGGCAAACAAAAGCGCTGTCCTCAATCGTATGGGAAATGGATGGTTCACCGCCCGCCCATCGTAAATTGCGGAGCAATCATCGTAAACCAATTTAATTACAGGCAGAGAATCCCCGTTCTCTGAACGGGGTCATAAAATGGGCTGTGAGGGGATCTCTTTTAGCTGTAGCGCAGGTTTCCCAACCTGCAGTATCGCCGATTTCCAAATCGGCAGACGTTGGTAATTAGCACGATGCGCAGGCTTGGAAACCCGCGATACAGCAGACTTGGAAGTCTGCGCTACGCCTGCCGCGATACCTGGTTGCGAGGCCATCCACTTTGCGGGACTGATTTGCGGCTTCTAAAAGAGGCCCAAGCTGAAAGCCCCGCCCTTTGGGCGAAGATAATTTAATCGTCCGAATAGAAGTTGACGATATCGACCTTGCCGCCTTGTTGGAAAAGGATGGCATGGAAATGGCGGGTGTCCTGGCCGATGCTCGCTGTGACGTCAACGCGAAAAACTGTACTGTTCACCGTGCAATAAGGGCCTAATTTTTGGATGGCTTGCTGGCTGATTCCGGCGGCGGTAAGCTGGCTCAGGCTTTTGATGGAGGGATCGAGGATATTGTCGTTATTTGCCCCGTTTCGATAATCTATAATGGTCTGCGCCGCATTCGTGTCGCCGTCGGTAAGGATCGCCAGCACGTCCAGGTCGGCAGTATTGACATTGATTTGCCCCGACGAGAATGGCGTGAAGACCGGCGCCAATTCCTGGTACGTGAGCGCATTTCCCTGGCCCATCGAGTTTCCGAACCCCAATTGATGGTGGAATCCCACCACCGGATTCGTGTCACCATTTTGGATCCCATGCACGAGCATCAGTTCGCTGATGTTGTCCATCGGCGCTTCTTTGCAACTGTATGGCGGATCGAGGCTTTGATAATACTCGTTCTTTGCCCCGGCGATGCGCGGGGAATCTCCCGCCTGGACCCAGTCCTGGATAGAATCGGAAGCGACGGATATATCGTCAGCCCCCGCGCCGAAATAATTGAACACCTGCTGCAACAGCGGCGCGGACGCGGTGTTGATATTGATGTACCGGTCCAGGTCAATGATCTTGTAGGTGAATGCGCCACTGGAAGGCTGCCAGTCTATCGAAAGAGAATTTGGCCAGGATTGCGGATAATTGACGAGGACGGTATTGGTTTCATTGGGGCCGGCTTCGCCAGTGGCCCACCATTGGTTTTCTGAACGGTAGGGTTGGTTGACCTTGGTTTCCATCACCAAACCATAACGCGCATTCTCCACGGCAGACCGCGCCAGCCAAATCATTTTTTGGTCGTCATTGGCGGTCACAGCCAGGTGCGTTTCCACTTTCATGGAGAGAGACAGAGTAGTTGCCAGGGCGGCCAGGGCAAAGATGGCGAGCATGGCGATGAGGAGCGCAAAGCCCTGGCGACGATGACATGGAAGAGAGATGCGCATCAGGTACAGCTAACGTGGCGGTGCAGCGGTGGTTCCGTTGCCATTGGGTACCTGAACGGCGGTCGGCATCATCTGCGTGGGTATGGCAATAATCCGCGAGACGGAATAGGCCGGAGCTGAATTCGCAAAATTGTCTGTATTTCGTCCAACCTCCAGGTCAATCCGGACCATCGGCGGTATGGAATTGGTCGTCTCCCATTCATCAGACCACTCCTCAGTGTTGGTGTCCCAGCATTCCACGGAAAATTTTTGCACATTACGCGCGAGAACCAGTGGATTGATTTGCTCATCCGAGCTCATGCCGGTGAGAATGGGGTACTGCCGCAATACCAGATCTTTTTCGTTGGCGTTCACGGTGAAGGCGTTGACGGGATTTGGTGGCGGCTCGACGGTAAAGATAAGCCGCCGTACATTAAAGTTCGGGTATCTCCCGCCGCCGATAAAATCGGACGGCAATTCAGATGTGAATTGCAACATCGGCGAATCGCCGTTTTGGACGACGAAGCTGTAATACTGGGGGGACGCCTGGAATGACTGAATGGAGATTAGGGAATCTTCGATGGAATGGATGGCAATACGCTCGCGTTGGACTTGCGCCGCTGCCTGCTGCGCGGTATGCAGGCTCTGGTTTATCAAATTCCAAATGGAAAAGATCGCCGCGATCACCATGCTGAAAATAGCAACGGCAATCATCACCTCGATCAAGGTGAAGGCCAAAGAACGACGTTGATGACGCATCTTCATCTGGCCACAGTCGCTCCATCCAGGCTGCCGGCCGGCGAGTCCGGTTTGTAAAAAACATAGCTTTCATGCGAGACAACGGCTGCCGTGTCCTGGCGCGTGACAGTAATGTTCACTTGAAACAAAAGGTTTGAGTCTACTTCGTACTTATCCGCCGCCCAATCGTAATTTTTGTAATCATCACCCAGAATGTCGCTCAGATTGCCTTCGTCATGGCCTTCGACAATCTTGTTAGTGGTGGCATAAACCGCCGCCGCCACTTCGCCGGCATCCACCATGGGCCGTTGGAGTCGCCGCGCTTCTTCCAGCGATTGGGAGACCAACGCCAGGATGGCAAAGCTGGCGGTGCAAAACGCCATGACCGCGAACATCACTTCCAACAAAGTGAAGCCGCGCCTGGGTATATTCGATGAAAGTTTCATCGTACCATTCCTACGGAAGCCAGCGACGTGATCGGGTCCAATGTGATTTTCCGGTCTTGACTATCTGATGTAAGTTCAAGGATTGTCTCATCGCAGGTGCCGTTGGGGAAGAAACGAATATAGGCCACACCGGAGCCGCCAAAATCCATCATATTGATATCCAGCATAGGGCCGATGTGCACACTCTGGTCGAGTTTTATTGAAGTCACTGCTTTGACACCTAGCTTTGTCATGGCTATCGAAGAATTAACGCCGCCAATCAATTCAATCTGGTTTTGCGTTGGGTAAATGGCGACTACCGTCATTTTGTTATCATGGATGGCTTCCGCCCGCGCATCGAAAAAAATGGCGGTTACACCACTTACCGCATTACGTAATGGACCTTCATGCATGACCGACAGGATGGCCGGCACGCCCATGGCCACGACCAGCCCGATGATGCCCACGACCATCATCAATTCCAGCAAGGTGAACGCTGAGTGCTGCCGGAGATCTTTCATTATTGTCCCGATTGCATGCCGCTGCCGATGTTCGACACCATCGAGAACATCGCGCTCAACACCGCGGCCAGCAAAAAGCCGACGACCCCGGCCATGCCGATGATCAGGAGTGGTTCGATGACATTCATCATGACGCGCAGGGCGATGTTCAATTCATTTTCATAGGTCTCGGCCACGTTGTTGAGGGCGTCGGCCACGTTGCCGGTCTCTTCGCCGATCTTGACGAGGTCCACCATGAGGCGGGGGAAGACTTTGCTGGCCGCCAGCGGTTGCGCGAGCGATTTGCCGTCCGTCACGGCATCGCGGGTGCGCGCGGTGGCTTCTTTGATGATGACATTGGGGACGACCTGTTCGGTGATCTTAAGCGCGGTGAGAACCGGCACGCCGTTCTTGAGCAAGGTGCAGAGCGTGCGGGCAAACTGGCCGTATAGGTTCAGGCAGACGACCCTGCCGATGACGGGCGCCTTCATCTTCCACTGGTCAATGATGCGCCGGCCCCCTTCCGTGGTTTGAAATCGTTTGAAGAGGATGATAGCGGTGATGACCACCAACCCCATCAGCCACCAATATTTTTTGAACGCATCACTCATGTCGATGAGCATGACCGTGATGGTCGGCAATTGCGTGAAACCTGAGCTGCCAAAAATAGAAATGAATTTGGGCAGCACGAAGGACAGGAAGAAAACGATCATGATGATGCCCACGGTGATCACAATGGCCGGGTACACGAGCGCCGAGCCAACCTTGGATTGCAGTTGCGCGAATTTTTCAAAATGGTCGGCCATGCGCCGGAGAACGTCCACGAGCGCGCCGCTTTGCTCGCCGGCCTTGACCATGTTCACGTACAGGTCGGAGAAAACGCGGGGCTGGCGGGCCATGGCATCGGACAAACTTCGACCCTCGGTGACTTCCTGCTTGAGATCGCGGCTCACGCTCGAAGGAATGCCCTTGGTCTCCAAATAGGTCATGCTGTTGAGGGCGGTGGCCAGCGGCATGCCGGATTGGAGCAGGTTCGCAAGTTGCTGCGTGAACGTGGCGAGTTCCTGCAATTTGGGTTTGCGCGTCTTCTGAAATTGCGCGCGCAGCGTCGGGGGGAGCAGGGATTTCCAATCGGCTCGTTGTCCCGCGCGTTGCGCGCCCGGCACGGCGGCTTTGCCCGTGTCCACGGCAATGGGAAAAAGGCCGAGACGCTCGATCTGCGCCACGGCGGCGGGACGGTCCATGACTTCCAGGACGCCCTCGACCAATTCGCCGGAACGTTTACGGGCCTTGTAGGAAAACTGCGGCATAAATGACTATAATCTATAACCGTTGAAGCCCAAAAGTTTCAAAATCCAAGCGCTTTATTGAGTATTTTTTAAATACCTCCTCTCCTCTTTCCTCTCCTCCAACCCGGTTGGAGGAGAGGATGGCCTTCCGAATGCCGTTTATTGGCCGTTGACCTCTTCAAACGAGTGCGCCCGCAATGTCAGGGATATTCCCGGAACCGGATGCATCCGATTTGTTTTCCTCTCCCTGCGCTTTGCGCGGGGAGAGGATCAAGGAGAGGGGCTTTAATCTCTAATCATTGGTTTTAAACATTTCCAATGTGTTTCCAGGGCGCATCTCAGTTTTTGAGCGCTTCTGATTGCAAGGCTTTTGTTCCGCAGGAACATCTGATAATAGCCCGCAGTTTCAACTGCGGGTACAGTGATGGAATGAGAAAAGTCCCGGAGGGACGGCTGAAAATCCAGTCGTCCCTCCGGGACTTGAAACGTGTGTCTCCCGTTCCCCGGCGTTG
>DASXYX010000020.1:0-68567 GCA_036502245.1 Verrucomicrobiia bacterium | reverse complement strand
CGCGATACAGCAGACTTGGAAGTCTGCGCTACGCCTGCCGCGATACCTGGTTGCCAGGCCGTCCACTTTGCGGGAGTGATTTGCGGCCTCTTACAGAGGCCCAGCCCCAAAGCCCCGCCCTTTGGGCGGGGATTATTTACTGAAATCTAAATCGTGTGTGAGAACGATGGCCTGATTGTGATTGGCCCATTCCATAATTTCTGAATCTGGGGCGTTGGGCACACCCAATTCACGCCAGTGGTGGGAGGCTTGGCCATGCTGGCGGAAGAATTCGACCCATGACAACGGCAAGCAATTGTCAATGACGATGGTCACATGGGCTGCAATTCAACTTCCCGCTCACGTGTGATCCAGGCGGCATAAGCCATGCAAGCCTTGATATCGTCGGGTTCCAGGTCCGGGTAATCGGCCAGAACTTCCTTTTCCGTGGCGCCGGCAGCCAACAAGCCGAGAACGGTAGTAGCGGGGATTCTCATGCCGCGAAGACATGGCAACCCAGTCATGACTGCCGGATTCACCGTGATTCGCTTCAAAAGCTCGTTCATATGTTATTCAAAAGTCTCGCCGCCATAAATATCATCGTCATTGCCTCATTAAAATGTTCCCTGCGCTGCTCTGGCGTCAACTTGCTGGCCAATTTGCGGGCTTTCGCGGCCAGACGGCTGCCGGACGTTGTTTCCGGATAGTCCAGTCTTTTTTGCGTGGCTCGCTGCTGTTTCATAACCAGCTAAATCTCCCGTTTCTTGAATGAATTGTCAATAGCAGGCAAAACGCCAGGGCACCCAATTTTCCCCGAAATTACTCTTGCGCCGCAATTTCATTCTGATATATTCCGCGTTCCTATTTTTTAAGATAAAATGCCGACAATCAACCAACTGGTCCGTAAGGGCCGAAACAAAGTAAAATATAAGTCCAAGTCGCCGGCTTTGGAAAACTCGCCGTTTCGCCGCGGCGTCTGCATCCAGGTCATGACCCGTACGCCCAAAAAGCCGAACTCGGCCATGCGCAAAGTCGCCAAAGTGCGCCTGACCAACGGCTACGAAATCATCGCCTACATCCCGGACGAAGGCCACAATTTGCAGGAACACTCCATCGTGCTCGTGCGCGGCGGTCGTGTGAAAGATCTCCCCGGTGTCCGCTACCACATCGTGCGCGGCACCCTCGACGCCGCCGGCGTGGAAAAGCGCCGCGTCAGCCGTTCCAAATACGGAGTCAAACGTCCGAAAGAAAAGGCCGCAGGCGCAGCCCCGGCCAAGTAAATTTAATCATCGCTTTAATTTAATATGTCCCGCAGACGTCAAGCAACTAAACGGCCGCTCACCAAAGACGGCAAATTTCACAGCGCCCTCGTATCGCGCCTGGTCAACACCGTGATGTACTCCGGCAAGAAGACCACCGCGCAGAAGATCGTTTACGGCGCGTTCGACTCGATCTCCGAGAAGAACCCCGCCAGCAACCCCATTGAGATCCTCCAGCGCGCCGTGGACAACGCCAAGCCGCGCATCGAGACCAAGCCCCGCCGCGTCGGTGGCGCCACCTATCAGGTCCCCATGGAGATTCCTTCCGACCGCCAGAACGCCCTCGCGCTCCGCTGGATTGTGGATTTCGCCGATGCCCGCAAAGGCCAGGCCATGCGCGACGCCCTCGCCGCCGAGATCATGGAAGCCTACCAGGGGCAGGGTAACGCCATCCGCAAGCGCGATGAAGTTCACAAGATGGCCCAGGCCAACAAGGCGTTTGCACATTTCCGCTGGTAGTATAAATTAGGAGTCCGTTGAGCCGTTAAATCGTAGCCGGCGGTTCGGCAAAGATTTAACGGTTTAACATTTAACGAATCAAGATCATGAGTGCTGTAGTCGACGACAAATCCAAATCCGTCAATTCGCCCAAGCGTGAATACACGCTCGAGCGCACACGCAACATCGGCATCGCCGCGCACATTGACGCGGGCAAAACGACCACCACCGAGCGTATCCTCTTTTACACCGGCCTCATCCATAAGATCGGCGACGTGGATGACGGCAATACCGTGACCGACTGGATGGAGCAGGAACGCGAGCGCGGTATCACCATCACCAGCGCCGCCGTCACCTGTTTCTGGACCCAGAAACACAGCAAGCCCGGCGAGGACGGCATTTACAAGGCGTTCAAAGACATCCCGCAACGCATCAACATCATCGATACCCCCGGCCACGTGGATTTCACCGCCGAGGTCGAGCGCTCCATGCGCGTGTTGGATGGCGCCGTCGCCGTGTTCTGCGGCGTTGCCGGCGTGCAGCCGCAATCCGAGACCGTCTGGCGCCAGGCCACCAAGTACAAAGTCCCGCGCATCGCGTTCGTCAACAAAATGGATCGTATTGGCGCGAACTTTGAGAACGCGTTGAATGACATGCGCACGAAATTGCGCGCGTATGCCTTCCCGATTTTCCTGCCCATCGGCGCCGGTCCCTGTGAGGCTGAAGGCAAACCTGTCACCACTGGGTTTGAAGGCGTCATTGACGTCGTGAACCAGAAAGCCGTGATGTGGGGACCCTCTGAGGCCAATGAAGGATTGAATTACGAGGTCAAAGACATTCCCGCAGAAGACCAGGAACGCGCCAAAACCGCCCTCGCGGAATTGATCGAAGCCGTTTCCAACAAGGACGACCTCCTCGCTGAATTGGTTCTGGAAGAAAAACCGATCACTCCGCAAGTCCTTAAAGCGGCCATCCGCCGCCTGACCTGCAAGATCGAACTGGTGCCCGTGCTTTGCGGTTCCGCCTTCAAAAAGAAAGGCGTACAACCGCTCGTTGACGCCGTGGTGGATTATCTGCCCGGCCCGCTCGACATTCCGGCCGCCGAAGGCCATGAGGTTGGCACTGAGAACAAAGTCGTTGTGGAAGTGAACGACAGCAACAAGTTTTGCTCGCTCGCGTTCAAGCTCTGGACCGATCCTTACGCCGGCAAGCTCGTGTTCTTCCGTGTCTATTCCGGCTCGTTGAAAAAGGGCGACACCATTTACAATCCACGCACGCGCAAACGTGAACGCGTCAGCCGCCTCATGGTCATCCAGGGCAGCGAACGCAAAGACATTGATCAGGCCTTCGCCGGCGATATCGCCGCGCTCGTCGGTTTGCGCAATATCACCACCGGTGACACCTTGTGCGATGAAGATTTTGACATCACCCTCGAGCCGCCCACGTTCCCCGAGCCGGTCATCAGCATGGCCGTCGAACCCAAGACCAAGCAGGACCGCGACAAGATGTCCGAAGGCCTCCAACGTCTCGCGGAAGAAGATCCGACTTTCCGTTGCTTCACCAACGAGGAAACCGGCCAGCTCATCATTGCCGGCATGGGCGAGTTGCACCTGGAGATCATCACCGACCGTTTGAAACGCGAGTTCAAGGTGGAAGCCAATACTGGCGCGCCCCAGATCGCCTATCGCGAAACCATCACCAAAGAAGCCGATGGCGAAGGCAAATTCATCCGCCAATCCGGTGGACGCGGTCAATACGGCCATGCGTACGTCAAGATCCAGCCCAACGAAAAAGGCAAGGGCGTCGAAGTCACCAACGAGATCGTTGGCGGCGCGATCCCCAGGGAATACATCCCCGCCGTCATCGATGGTATTGAAGAAGCCATCAAGAGCGGTGTGTACGCCGGCTACCAGGTTATCGACATCAAGGCGCAGGTCGTGGACGGCACGTTCCATGAAGTGGACTCCAACGAATTGGCGTTCAAGATGGCCGGCATCTTCGCGTTGAAAGACGCGTTCAAGAAAGCCGGGCCTATCCTGCTCGAACCCATCATGAAAGTCGAAGTGACCACTCCTGACGAATATCAGGGCGATCTCCTCGGCGACATCAACCGCCGTCGCGGCATCATCAACGGCATCGAAGCCAAGCAGGGCCAGACCATCCTGAACGCCCAGGTGCCGCTCGCGGAAATGTTCGGGTACGCGACGGCCATCCGTTCGCTCTCGAAAGGCCGCGCCTCGTACTCGATGGAGCCGCTGAACTTCGAGCAGGTGCCCAACAGCGTCCTGACCACCATCCTGGATCAGGCCGCCAAGAAACCCGCTGCCCGCAGTTGATCTAAATTGAGTAGCAGCCCGGCGTGAGCCGGCTCTGACATTGTTTTGCAAAGTCCGGGAACGAAAGTTCTCGGACTTTTTCTTTTTTGGCCCGGAGGGTCGAGCTCCGCGAGACCGTGATTGTGGTAGGGACGCCGTGCTACGGCGTCTGCGGACATCGCAGCGCGATGTCCCTACCTTCAGAAAGGAATTTTTGAAATTTTTCATGTTTTTGTTAAACTTCAATTCGCCTCAATTCGCTTCAATATTTTTGAGGTTTGATGTTACCGGGAAACAATTTGATTTGGAAAAAGAAGTGTTAAGTCCGGTTAAGTGTTGGAAAAGTTGGGGAGCACAGTCCCGAGCTGTCGGGACTGTGGGGTTCGACGCCCTCGTCGAACCTTGATTGCACTCTTGTGTTTCGAGCGAGGCGCTCGAAGCTGCACCCGCGGCGGGTGCGCTCCTCAAACGATATGTTAATGCATCCCGCATGGGATGATTTAAGCATGGATTTGGAGGACCGTAATGTTGCCCGGAAACAAAAAATGCATGACGAGAGTGGAAAATGGAGTGTAGAGAATGGATTTTGTCTGCGGCTACATGCTGAACAGTTCCCGTCCGGCAGAAGTTTAGCAGTAAATCGGAAAGTGTAATGTTGGCTGGAAACAAAATCGAACACGTTCCCGTCCGCCAGATTGAGCTTCTTTGAACAGACTGCCAGGCAAGACAAACAGAAAATACAAGGGGATGCTTCAGCATCGCTTTTGGAATTTTTCGGGTTATTCTATGGCTGATGCTTGCATCCTCTGAAAAATCTTCGACCGCGATGATGCCGGTAAAGCCCACGACTTTGCCGGAATTGCTCGCGCCTGCGGGGGATTGGGAGTGCGTCAAAGCAGCGGTCGAGAACGGCGCAGATGCCATCTATTTCGGCCTGGAGAAGTTCAATGCCCGGATGCGCGCGCATAATTTTACCATGGCGGATCTGCCGAAATTGATGGAATTTCTGCATCGGCGTGGTGTGCGCGGCTATGTGACATTCAACATTCTCGTCTTCGAAAATGAATTGGCCGAGGCGCGGGATTATTTGCGTTCCATCATCGCTGCCGGGGTGGATGCGGCTATCGTGCAGGACGTTGGCATTTGCCGGCTCATTCGGGAATTGTCTCCTGATTTTCCCATTCATGCTTCGACCCAGATGACCGTGACGAGTGCGGCGGGAGTGGAATTTGCGCGTGAATTAGGCTGTAACCTAGTGGTGCTGGCGCGGGAATGTTCGATTTCAGAGATAGAAAAAATCCAGGCGGGTACGAATCTGCAAGTGCCATTGGAAGTATTCGTACATGGGGCGTTGTGCGTAGCGTATTCGGGTCAATGCCTGACGAGTGAATCGTTGGGTGGGCGTTCGGCGAATCGCGGTGAATGCGCCCAGGCGTGCCGGATGCCGTACGAATTGATTTCCGACGGCAAGCATGTGCCGCTCGGCGACCGGAAGTATCTTTTGAGTCCACAAGATTTGGCCGGACTGGATGTGCTGCTGGAATTAGCGCGCGCAGGTGTGGCGTCGCTCAAGATTGAAGGGCGTCTCAAGACGCCGGAGTATGTTGCAAGCATCACGCGGGTTTATCGGCAAGCGCTTGACAATTTGCGTGACACGGCTGAAAACGATCGGAAATCGGAAATCGGAAATCAAAAATACGACATGGAGATGTCGTTTTCGCGCGGTCTGTACACGGGATGGTTTCGCGGCATCAACAATCAGGAACTGGTTCATGCGCGATTTGGCAAGAAGCGGGGTGTTTACCTGGGTGAAGTCACGCGGCTTGAGCGCAGCCGGGTGTCGGTGCGGCTCCAGGCTCCGCTCAAAGCGGGTGATGGCGTGGTCTTCGATGCCGGGAACCCCGAGGCGGGTGAAGAGGGTGGCCGGGTGTACGAAATGGCGATGCGCGATGATGAGACCTGGCTGGGTTTTGGACGCGGTGATATTGATTTTGGCCGTATTCACATTGGAGATAAGCTCTGGAAAACGAATGATCCTGAACTGGATAAACGCCTACGCCAGACTTTTGCCGGTGACACACCGAAGTTTCAACGCTCGATACGGATGGAAGTCCATGGTCTTGCCGGGAAACCGCTGACATTGATCGCGCACGATGAATTGGGGCATGTGGCTCGCGCTGATTCGAGCATGGCATTGAATGCGGCACAAAAGCAGCCGTTGACGACTGAGCGCTTGCGGGAACAGTTGGGTCGCTTGGGTGGCACACCGTTTGAGTTGGGCGCGTTGGATAATCAATTGCAGGGTGAAGTACTCGTGCCGGTGAGTGAGTTGAATAAGTTGCGCCGTGAAGTGGCGGCGGAGTTGGAACGGCAGCGGATGGAGCCGAAAAGGTGGACGGTGAATTTGGCTGATGTTACGTCTCACCCATCACCAGAATCTTTGGGAACATTCAACATTCAACATTCAACGCCCAACATCCAAGGCCTAAGCTCGAAAGCCGAAAGCGGCAGAGGACATGCTGGCCTTGATATAGCGCCTGAATTGATAATTCTGGTCAGGAATTTGGCGCAGCTTGAGGCGGCGTTGAAATGCGAGGTGACGACGGTTTATTGCGAGTTTGAAGACGTGAAGAAATATCGCGAAGCCGTCGCTTTGGTTCGTGTCGCGCAGGCCGGACAATCGGAAACCGGAAATCAGAAACCGGAAATATTTCTGGCTCCGCCACGTATCTTCAAGACCGGCGAGGAATGGATTTTGAATCAGGTTCGTTCCAGCAATGCGGACGGTTATCTCGTCCGGAATTATGATCATCTGAAGTTCTTTGCCGAAGACAGGAAGCGCGGGGATTATTCGCTGAACGTGGCTAATTCGCTTTCGGCGGATTATTTTAAAAGCAAGTTTGCGCTGGAACGGGTCACGGCTTCGTATGACCTGAACGCCCAGCAACTGGAGGCGCTGCTGAAAGGCGCACCGCCGGAATGGTTCGAGATCACCATCCACCAGCACATGCCCATGTTTCATATGGAGCACTGCGTGTTCTGCGCATTTTTATCCAAAGGCACGGATTACAAGAATTGTGGGCGTCCGTGCGACACGCATGAAGTGAGGTTGCGCGACCGCGTGGGAGCCGAACACATGCTGAAAGCGGACGCCGGATGTCGCAACACGGTGTTCAATTCACAAACTCAAACCGGCGCTGAATTTGTGGAACAGATGATTGCGCTTGGTGTGCGAAATTTTCGGGTGGAATTTTTGGATGAGACGCCGGAGCAGGTGACCCGGACGATTGCAAAGTATCGTCAATTATTGCGGGGAGAGATCACTGGCGTGCAATTATGGAAAGAATTGAAACTGCACAATCAGTTAGGTGTGACCAGAGGGCAAATGGGGAAGTGATTTGGGATTTGCGATTGCCGATTTACGAACAATTTGGATTTTATTGAATACTATCATGCAGAGGCTAAAAGCGGCGGTGAACCGCCGCAGTCCACACGCTCCGCGACGGAGGAAGTGCATCCAACAAGCGCGAAGCGCCTGGAGTGCGAGGTTTCAGCCTCGCTTTTCAAATTTCATTCGCAAATCCCTGCTGTCGCAAGGCCTCAAAGAGTACAAGTGCAACGCAATTGGAAAGGTTCAGGGAACGCGATTGGGGATTAAACATGGGGATACGAAGCCAATGGTCGAGGTGCTGTTCGAGTAATTGTTTGGGCAGACCGGCGGTTTCGCGGCCAAATACCAAATAATCATTGGGTGAGAATTTTGCGTCGTTATAGATTTTTGGTCCGCCGGATTCGATGAGCCAGAGCCGGGCGTCAGCGGGAAATTTTTCGGCGAAGGCGTTCCAGTTTTTCCAGCGATGCCATTCGACGTGTTGCCAGTAATCCATGCCGGCGCGTTTCAATTGCGAATCGTCCAGTTTGAAACCAAACGGTTCGATGAGGTGCAGGGTCGTTTTGGTGGCGGCGCAGAGACGCGCCACGTTGCCGGTATTCGGAGGGATCTCGGGTTCAACGAGGACGACGTGCATAGAAAACTTTCCAGAGGACGAGGCCGTGAGCGGGGGCGGTCATGCCGGCCACGCGACGGTCTTTTTTGGCGAGCATGGATTTGATCTGTTCCGGCGGGAATTTGCCGATGCCGGCCTGGACGATGGTGCCGACGATGCCCCGGCACATTTTATAGAGGAAGCCGTCACCTTCGATAGTGAAGGTGAGCAGGTTGCCGGATTTTTTCATGTCGCAACGCATTAAAGTGCGCACGGTGGTTTCCGGTTCGTAGCCGGTATTGGCGGCAAAAGATTGGAAGTCGTGTTTGCCGACAAATAATTTGGCGGCGGCGCGCATGACGCGCGTGTCCAGCTTGCGCGGGACGTACCAGGCGGAGCGGCGGAGCAGGGGATTCATCGCCGTATGGTTCCAGACGTAATAGCGGTATTGCTTGCCAGTGGCATTGAAGCGCGCATGAAAATCGGCTTTCGCGATGCCCGCGGACATGATGCGGACGTCCTCCGGCAGCCAGGCGTTCAAGGCCAGGGCGAGTTTGCGGATGGGCATCTTGAATTCAGCGCGGGGAACCTCAAAGTGCGCGACCATGCCGAGCGCGTGGACGCCGGTATCGGTGCGGCTGGAGCTGTGCAATCGGGGTGCGCGTTGGAAAAGTTTCCCAAGGGCCTTTTCGACAATCTCCTGGACGCCTGTGCCGATCTTTTGCATTTGCCAGCCTTCGTAATTGGCGCCGTCGTAGGCGACAACGAGTTTAATTTTGAGCGGGGTGGTCATCGGCCACTGTCCAGATAGCTTTGCAACAGGATGGCTGCGGCCATTTTATCGACTTTCTCTTTTCGTTTGTCGCGCCGCACGTTGCCCTGAATGAGGATTTTATTCGCCATAGATGAAGTCAGGCGTTCGTCCCACATTTTTATGGGGATGTGGATGGCGCCTTTGAGAGCGGCGGCAAAGGTCTCGACTTTTTGCGCGGCGGGGCCGTAGCTGCCATTCATGTTGCGGGGAAGGCCGAGGAGGATGAAATCCACTTCCTTTTCGGCCAGGATGATTTTCAGGCGCGTGAGAAAATCGACGAACGGCTCGGCGGGAATGTATTCCAGCGGTTGCGCGATGGTTTTGGTCTCATCGCTGACCGCCACGCCGATGCGTTTGGTTCCGAAATCGAGGGAAAGGATTCGCATTGAGGAGAGTTTGGGGAAGAACAGGGAAAAATTCAAATGAATCGGATGGGTTCGGGAGACATCTTACTCGTTCCTACCTTCGATTTTGTTTCCGGGCAACATTACACTTCCTTTCTTTTATGCTTAAATCGCGCCATGAGAAGTGTCCAGACATGTTTTCGTAGGAGCCGAGGTAACGAGGCTCTAACTCCCCGTTTTCCGTTCTTGCCACTTGCCTCCTGTCACATGTCACTTGCCATGGTATATGAAAATGAGAAAACGAACCCAAGCTTTTTTACCCGATTATTCTGTTCAACAAACTTAATCGGAATGGCTTACAAAGACTACATCGGAAAAAATGACTTTCAAAAACGAACCCAAGAGCCCAAAGTCTCAGTCTTTTGCCCGCAGAGTGAGGTGCTTTCTGAAAAAGACGCCGGTTCTATCCGACCCAAAGGTATGGCCAATCCAAGTCAATCCAACCCGATCCGACCGAATCCGACCCAATCAAACCACTTTTATGTATGGAAATAACCCTTCTCGGTATTTTTCATGCGTATTGCAATAAAAATGGCATTCACCTGTGTTGTTTTAACGAGAATTTAGAACTTCGTCATCCTTCAGTTCTCATTTATTTTTTCCATGTGCATTTGGCCCATTTGCGGTTGCGGGATTTCCGCAATTACGCGCGGCTGGACGCGGATTTCGCGCCCGGCTTCCATCTGCTTTTAGGCGACAATGCGCAGGGCAAGACGAATATCCTGGAGGCGATTTACCTGATGGCGACGTTGCGGTCGTTTCGCGGCGTGGGCAGCGCGCAGATGATCCGGCACGGGCAGCGCGGATATTTCGTGGGCGGAAAAGTGGTGGGCGCGGGCGAACGCGAAATCAAAATTTTCTGGTCGGCCACGGAGCGGAACCTGGCGCTCAACGGCCAGCCGGTGAAGAAGCTTTCGGATTATCTCGGCGTGTTGCGGGGGGTCATTTTTTGCACGGAGGATTTACAGTTAGTGAAAGGCGCGGCGCGGGCGCGGAGGCGGTTCCTCGATCTGTTGCTGGCGCAGACCAGCCCGGTTTATCTGCCGTTGCTCCAACGATACATGCACTCGGTGCGGGCGCGGAATGCGCTGCTCAAGAGTCGCTCGGCGGACGAGGCGGCGCTCGACAGTTTTTCGCAAGAACTGATAAAGCTGGGCAATGAGTTGATGTCGTTGCGACTCGAATTGATACCGAAATTTTCGCCGCTGGCGCGGCTGGCGTACCGGCGCATCTCCAATGACGCCGAAGAATTGCGCATCGA
Organism: Verrucomicrobiia bacterium; assembly: GCA_036502245.1. GTDB lineage: Bacteria > Verrucomicrobiota > Verrucomicrobiia > Limisphaerales > UBA11358 > UBA11358. Next base: position 58,051 of record DASXYX010000020.1, on the reverse strand, counting down.
ATATCGCCCGAGCGTGAAAAATGATTTCGCGGTCGAACTGGCCCAATCGCGTGGACGGGAACGGACGTTGCGGGCGACGTTGATCGGGCCGCATCGGGATGATTTGCAATTATTATTGAATGAGAGATCGGCGGCGCAATTCGGGAGCGAGGGGCAAAAAAGGACATTGGCCATTGCCTTGAAGATGGCGCAGGCGGAATTTTTGGGAGGCGTCCATGGCAGCGCGCCGGTGTTGTTGATCGATGACGTGATGGGAGAACTGGATTTGAAACGGCGCAGCGGGTTTTTGCCGTTGCTGGAGCATGCGCGCAAGACCAGCGGCCAGGTCTTTATGACGGCCACGGAGGAGAATTGGCCGAAGGAGCTGGGAACGGACTTGCAGCGGTGGGAGGTTAAAACCGGGACGCTGGTTTCCCGGAAAAGCACAAGTTGATTGAGAATCAGTAGCTAGACTTCAATCATCCATGCAATGCGTTCGCGAACGATGGCAAGCACAGAAGATTCGTATCGTCCAGCGCGACGTTCGAAACGATGATGCTCCACGGATTCAATGCCCAGGACGTTCGCGACCCCTTCATTCGCACTGGGCATCCACTTAACGCGCGGGAGGGTAACTTCATACTGACCACCGCGAATTGCTGTTGTGCAAGGAACACAAACACTCAATGCTCTTTCGGCATCCGGATCTTCCCTGGAAACAACCATCAATGGGCGAAATTTCGCCTTCATACCCATATCAATCCACCAGACTTCACCAGGTTTTGGTTGGATCATAGAAACTTTCAAGGCTTTGGGCGCGAATTTCCCACGGTGAAAGCAATGCTTCATCCCGTTCCGGCGTTAAGCGGGCTTTGGTGATCACGAGCAAGGTGCCATTTCTTTCCACGTATTGAGGCGCACGAATCGCCTGGTCGAGAACCTTGCCGGTTCGGGATTTTAGCTGGCTTGATTTGAGAATTGTCATGGCCTAAAAATAGGCCAAATTTGGGCCAAAGGCAAATTTGATTTCTGCTAAAACTGTTTATTAAACAAACCGGATCAAACGCCGCAATGTCAGGGGATGAGTCAGATGTTTTTCGGCTTTTTTGGAATTCTTATCCGCTTCAACTTCGCGTGCCTGTTGGATCAACTGGTTGGTATTTACGAAGGCCATCAACTGCGGTCCGGCGAGCATCACAGTCAAAGCCTTCGCTGAGATGGCCGGCGCGCCAACGATCTGGTTGGCGACGGCATCACAGCTGAATTCATCGAGCCGGGAGAGCCATTTCATCATGCGGGCCAATTGCGAACGAAAATAGCCCGTATGTCCCAAAGCGTGGTGCGCCAACTCGTGGCCAATGATAAAGGAAAGGGTGCGTGGCTCCCCGGAGTTCAAACAGGCAAAGACAAGGTCATCGATCAAGACCACGACGCGGCGTCCGGCTAGGCGCATGGCGGCGGCATTGATGGTATTTCCTTCCACCAAGTAGATAACCGGTGTTTCGTTCAATCCCAGGCGTTGCGCAATGGCCTGGACGCAGGAGTAAATTTCCGGGAACTGGTTTTGGTTGATTTCAATCGCGGAGCCTTTCAACTGCGCCAGGGCTTTTTTCCTGCGGAAATAGTCCACCAATATGCCGATCAAGAGAATGATCCCGATATAGAAAATGACGATACAGATCAACGCAAAGAAGACCAGCACAATGGTCCCGAAAACGACAGCCAGAGCAGTCTTTGGCTCGATGAAGTCTCTGGCATGTACGGTTGGTCCAGAAGCGTCGCATGAGGGGAATGTTTTGGTTTCATTGGGCGAAATATTCATAAGTATTTAAGGATGGTGTGCTTGCTTCAAACTGATGCACTGGCTTATAGGTGGGAGTTAAAAACGATGCAAGGTTAAATTGATGACATTTTTCTTCACTTTGCACGGGATAGTTTCCCGGTTACGCTGATTTTGTGCGAACATTGTGATATTCCTTTATCCCTCCACCGAATTTATGAGGAATTTTCCGCAGATCAAAGCCTTCACGTTGATTGAGCTTCTCGTGACGATAGCGATCATCGGCATCCTGGCGGCGCTGTTGTTGCCCGTGCTCTCGAAGGCGAAGGACAGGGCGATAAAGACTGAGTGCTTGAATAACCTGCGGCAGCTTGAGCTTTCGACGAGCGCTTACGCCAGCGAGTCTCAAGATAAACTGCCAGTGATCGCAGATGGGCCGGCCTGGGCATGGGACCTGCCGGATTCAGCGGCGCAAATCATGTTGGCCAATGGAATGGTGAAGAAATCCTTTTATTGCCCCGGTACGGTCCTGAAAGGATTTACGGATGACGTTGATTTTCTGGCGCCGGGTTCCACGCCAGAGAGAACTCCTGCATCTCTTTGGAATTATGGGTTTCTGAATCCGCCTCCCGATCCGGGCAAGCCGTTCCATGTCATCGGTTATGTTTTGGCTTTTTCGGGAAGCGGCTCGGTGCTTTTTCCGGACAACCAAAATGCCAGCCTTGGATCTGCCGCGCTATCGGGCACCAATTATTCTCCCTCTGAACGAGTGCTGATGGCCGACGCCACCCTGGACAGTTCCACGGAATACGATAGCGAAAATAAATCCGACACCAGCATCCGGGATTATACGGATGTGCAGGGTGGTTTTTATAAAGATCATACGAGCGCGCATCTGAACGGGCAGATTCCAGACGGAGAAAATGTCGGGTTCAAGGATGGACACGTCCAATGGCGCAAGTTTTTAGAGATGAACGAAGTGACCGAAGCCGGCGCGCCGTTCTGGTGGTGACTTGTTTGTCTCGCCAATGGAACTGGTGGGAACTGGCGAAAATTCGTGCAATTGGCGGCTGTTTTTTTATCCTTCATTCATGCGAATTTTGTCAGGCATCCAGCCTTCGGGCGCGTTGCATCTCGGAAACTATTTCGGGATGATGCGCCCGGCCATTGAGCTTCAGGACCAGGGTGAGGCCCTTTATTTCATCGCGGATTATCATTCAATGACCTCGTTGTTCGATGCGAAGGAACGCCGTAAAAATACCCTGGACGTGGCGTTGGATTTCCTGGCGTGCGGACTGGATCCAAAGAAAGCGACTTTCTTCAAACAATCGGATGTGCCAGAAGTCACTGAGTTGGCGTGGCTGCTGACGACGTTGACGCCGATGGCGATGTTGGAGAACTGCCACAGCTACAAAGATAAACTGGCGCATGGGATCTCGCCGAACCACGGCATCTTTGCTTATCCAGTGTTGATGGCTGCCGATATTTTGATCTACGACTCGAATCTGGTTCCGGTTGGCAAGGACCAGAAACAGCACGTGGAGGTCACGCGTGATATCGCGATCAAGTTCAACAACGCTTACGGCGAGACGTTTGTTGTGCCCAAAGAACAGATCCGTGAAAGCACGGCGGTGGTGCCGGGCACGGACGGCGATAAGATGTCGAAGAGTTACGGCAACACGATTGAGATTTTTGGCGATGAGAAGGCCATCCGAAAGAAAATCATGGGCATCATGATGGATTCGCGCACACCGCAGGAACCGAAGCCGGATGCGGATAAGAATTTAGCGGTGCAGCTTCTGAAATTGATCGCGCCGGAAGGCGTGGGCAAAGAGATTGAAGAAAAATTGCGCGCCGGAGGCCTGGGTTATGGCGATCTGAAGAAGGCGTTGTTCGAGAACTACTGGAATTATTTTGCCGAAGCGCGCAAGAGGCGTGCCGAATTGGCGGCGAATCTGGATTATGTGAATAGAACGCTCGCCGATGGGGCGGTTAAAGCGCGGACTTTGGCGGATAAAGTGCTGAAGCGGGCGCGGAAAAATTGCGGGCTGGAATAGCACGAATCCAAAGCGGTGTCAGCCCTGTTCCCCGCCAGCCACCGCACTCCAAGACGCTATCGCGGTTATCGGAGCTTCTTTCCTTGTTCGGGGGGTTCAAGAGGGAAGAAGCTAAGGTGCGCGCTTTTCTGTAGAACGGCCCATGACTGTGATATGCGCCCAAACAGGAGCCATGGGAGTAATCACATGATCTTCAGCTTGGGCAGGTCCTGTGAATCAATCAGGCCGACCGGCTCTTTTTTTGAATTTACGACGATGAGGTCATCGATATTGCGTTCGTCAAAAATTTTCAGAGCCTCGACGGCCAGGGCGTCGGCGTGGATGCAAATCGGATTGCGTGTCATCAAATCTTTGAGCGGCCGGGACAAAAGATTTTCGTCTTTGGCCATGTGCCGGCGAAAATCGCCATCGGTAAAGACCCCGGCGAGTTTGCCGCGGGCATTGACGACACTCAAGCTGCCGGAACGGGCGCGGGTCATCACCAGCAGCGCTTCTTTAACCGACAGATTTTCCGAAGCGATGGCGTTACGTTCGCCACTGCGCATGATGTCGCTGGCTTTCAGGAGCATGGCGCGCCCGATCGCGCCGCTGGGGTGCAGTCGCGCGTAATCCTTTTGCTTGAAGCCGCGCGCCTGCAAGATGGCCATCGCCAATGCATCGCCCATGACCAGGGTAGCGGTGGTGCTGCTGGTCGGCGCGAGATTGAAAGGGCAGGCTTCTTTGGGGACTTTGATGCTGAGCGAGACGTCGCAATGTTTGGCCAGTGACGATTTCAAGTTGCCCGTGAGCGAGATGATTTTGACGGAAAAGCGCTTCAGGGCGGGGAGCAGATTGAGCAACTCCTCGGATTCACCGGTATAGCTCAACGCGAGGACCACATCGCCATCGTTCACGATGCCCAGGTCGCCGTGCAGGGCGTCAACGCTATTAAGCACGACGCTGGTCGAACCGGTGCTGGTCAGCGTCGCGGCGATTTTGGAGCCAACATTCCCGGATTTGCCGATGCCGACGACAACGATTTTCCCCCGGCGTTTGATACTTTCGACAATGATCTCAACCGCGCGTTCGAAGGATCTGTCCAATTGCGCTCGCACGCGCTTGAGCGCGGCGATCTCGATATCGAAGACATTGCGGGCTTTGGACAGATGATTCACACAACGAGAATGCGCGGAACGGTAGCTGATTTCAACTTCTACTTCGTCTGGGCGAAGAGCATGAAGACCCGCGGGCCGCGCGTGGTTTCGAGGGCGAATTGTTCTTCCTCCGCGCCATTGGGTTTGGCCAGGCCGTCGCAATTCTTGTCCTCCACCGGCTTGCCATCGGCGAAGAACATATAATGATGCGTCTGGTTTCCCGGAATGCCTTCAAAGGTGAGGTTCCAACTGCCGGACACGTCGCGGACCATCTCGTATTTTTGCCACAGGGTGAAAGTGGCGGCGACTTCGACTTTCTCAGGGACTTCGGCCTGGCCGGCGGGCAGGGACCAACGAAAAGTTTTGGTAAAAACCTGCGGGCGCACCTCGCGCCTGGGGGCATGGCCGTGGGAGCCATGTTTATGGGGTGATTTGGGTGTGTTGCCAAAATGATGCGACATGATGTTGTGACTGCTTTCTATCTACAGAGGTTTGACAGGGAGAAGCTATTCTGCGTTCGGATAAGACCCGAGAATTTTTACAAAATTATAATGCTCATCGATTGTTGATTTGAAAATACAGGCATCGATAACTCAAATCGAGAACATTTTAGCTCGCAAAATGTCTTTAGAATCATTAAGAAACCATTATGAAACCGAACAGGGCGGCGCAGAATACCGGGGCTTTTTCTAATACGGATGCATTGGTTGCGTTAGTCCTGGGTGTGGGTCTAGCATTTTGCGGATTAATTTATTTGGAAAACGTCAATATTCAAAGGCATCGCCCGCTAAGAATCGAATGCGTGAATAATCTTCAAGAGATGGGCTTGGCATATTTGGTTTGGGCAAAAGACCATAATGAAAAATTCCCAATGGAAATTCCTGTAGCTGAAGGCGGCACGAAAGGATTGGTAGAGGGCCGAAATGCATGGGTGAACTTCTATGTGATGAGCAACGCTCTGGCGACAACATTTGATTTGTATTGCCCGGCAGATAATCAGCATTTTATGACAACAAATTTCGCATCACTCAACAGTGCGAATGTCAGTTATTTTGTGGGGGCTGGATGCTGATAAATATTCTCCCCGGACCATTCTTTCTGGTGATGATAATTTTCAGATCGCTGGCACTTTAGTGAATCCAGGGTTGTTACAATTGCCAACAAATAGTGCGATAGGTTGGACTGATACCCGGCATATTTTTCAGGGAAATATCTTATTCGCCGATGATAGTGTTCAACAACTAACATCAAATGGGCTGCATACCGTTTTATTTCAAACCCAAATTGCTACCAACCAGTTCGCAATACCCTGATTATTCTGCGTTCGGATAAGACCCGAGAATTTTTACGAAATTACAGTGGTCGCCAAGTTGTTGGATGGCGCGGGCGACCTTTTTATCCTGCGCGTGGCCGTCGCAATCGATGAAGAAGAAATATTCCCACGCCTTGCGTTTGCTGGGGCGCGATTCGATCTTGGTCATGTTGATTTTGGACCGGCGGAAGGCAGCCAGGGCCTGATGCAGGGCGCCGACTTTATCGGTGACGCTGATCATGATGCTGGTGCGGTCACGACCGGTGGGAGGGCTGCATTGGCGGCCTAGCACGAGAAAACGGGTGGCATTCGCGGCGTTGTCCTGGATGTCCTCTTCTAACACCCGAACGCCGTATTTTTCGGCGGCAATGATGCCTGCGATGGCGGCGGTATTCTTCTCTTTGGAGGCCAATTCGACCGAGCGCGCGTTGGAAGAGGTCTCGACGATCTCGACGCGGGGCAGGTTGTTTTGGATCCAGCCGCGACATTGCGCGAGCGATTGCGGATGCGCGTAAAGTTTTTTGATCTTTGCGCGCGGCGAATTGCTCAGGAAACACTGCCGTATCGGCAATACGATCTGCGAAACGATCTTCAGATCGCTGTCCACAAACATGTCCAGCGTATGAGTGACCACGCCTTCGGTGGAATTTTCCACGGGCACAACGCCGTAATCGGCGCGGCCCTTGCGGACCTCGGTGAAGACGTCAGCGATAGTTTTTTGCGATGAATATTGGAGGCTCGAGCCGAACCGACGGATGGCGGCTTCGTGGGTGAAAGTGGCTTCCGGGCCGAGATAGGCGATGCTCATGGCCTTTTCGAGGGCCAGGGCGCTGGACATGATCTCGCGATAAATCGCGCGAAGTTGTTCTCCGGTAATGGGGCCGGGATTGAGCTGAGTGATGCGGTCGAGCACGACGCGTTCGCGGTGCGGCGCATAAATTTCCTGGCCGGCCTTGCGCTTGATTTCGCCAATGGACAGGACGTGGCGTGTGCGCTCGTTCAGGAGGCGCACGAGCTGCTCATCCAGTTTATCAATGGCTTTGCGATGATCGGGAATGCTCAAACGAAGTAAGGATGGAAAAAAATCGGCGCGGAAGCAAACTCGTTTCGCTACTGGTATGCAACCGGGCAAGTTTGTAGCATCTTCCGGCAATGCAAGCAGTCAGAAGTATTGTTACGCGGCTATTCATCTTGTTCATGTGTTTGAGCGTGGTTCCCACCGCTTTTGGCGAGACAGCAGCCGAATATGTGCATGACAGCCATCAAAAATTCGCGATCGGCGATATGGATGGCGCGATTGCGGATTGCAACAAAGCGATTGAACTCGATGCGAGCAATGAGGATGCCTATTGCAATCGCGGTTTCGCCAAAATATCCCTGGGGGATAAGGATGGCGCGATAACGGACCTTAACCGGGCCATCGCCATCGATCCAACGAACGTGGACGCATATGATATTCGCGGGATGGCCGAAAGGGACAAAGGTGATTTTGATGCCGCCATTGCCGACCATACCAAGGCCATCGAGCTTAAACCCGATTTTGCCCCCGCGTATCTTGAGCGCGGCATTGTGGAGGAAATGAAAGGCGACGTGGACGGTTCCATCGCAGATTATTCCAAAGCGATCGTTTTGAAACCTGATTTTACCAGCGCCTATTTTGCGCGCGCTCACGCAGAAAAAGACAAGGGCGACCTGGCCGGCACCATAGCGGATACGAGCAAGCTCATCGAATACAAACCGGATGATGCGGGCGCCCATTATGTGCGCGCCCTGGCAGAGCGGGCCAGCGGCGATCTGAACGCCGCCATCGCGGATTACACCACTACGATCAAACTGCAGCCGTCGAATAACGATGCGCGCTATTGCCGTGGCTGCCTGCTTTATAGTCTGGGTGACACCACGAACGCGTTGGTTGATTTCCAGACCGTGATCGGGATGTATCCTCCGGCCGATTACCCACGTTTTTGGCTGTGGGTGGCCCGCACCCGGCTGGGCGATGGCAAGAACGCCATGACGGAATTGAAAGATTATGTGGCGACCTTGAAAGCATCGGGTTCAAATGACTGGCCTACCCGGATCACTGAATATCTAGCGGGACAATTGTCAGACCAAAAGTTTCTGGCTGCCGCCAAAGATTCGGATAAGCAAACGGAGAGCAAGCAGTTGTGCCAGGCTTATTTTTATGCTGGTTCAAAACATCTATTCGCCGGAGATAGGGCAAAGGCCCTCGATTATTTTCAAAAAAGCGTTGCGACAAAGAGAACGGGCACTTTGGAATACATCGGGGCGGCGGCTGAACTCAAGAAGTTGAAATCCGACAAGCGTTCGTCACTCTAACAGGCCGTTGAAAAACTCCTCGAAACGCCGCGTGAGGGCACGCGGCCTACAGAATTCGTTCAGTATTCGCATGCTTTGTAGGCCCGGTGCCTCACTGGGCGCGTTTTTCAACGACCTGCTAAGGCGAACGGATCCGGTAAAAGGTCTGCGCGCGATTGGTCGTGGTGGTGTCGCTGAATTGAAACTGCCCGGCGGACGTCTCCTGGGCGTACCCGAGGAAATTCCAAACAGGTGCGGTCAGATTGGTGACATCCCAAATGGAAAAGCTGGTTCCTGGCAGATTGGTGAACGAAACATTGAAAGGACCAATCCCAGAGGGAGAATTAGCGCTTGAGAACAGTATTCCCGAAACATTAGGAGGCACGGTTGAGGTGACGATCTGGGTCTCAAAAGCGCCGAGGTCGATCTGTAGGGATTTGCGCGGCAAACCACGTTGGTCGAGCAGGGGAGCGCCATTGATGGAGCCGGCGCGGACCGCCGGGCTGCCCGGCAGCAAGGCCAAGGTCAACGTGGTACCGCCATTGTTGGTGAGCGAACCAAGATTGGGATTGGTGTTGGTGAAGCTGCCGGGGTTCGTGAAGGCCATGGTGGCATCGGAACTCAAGTTGTTTCCGCCATCGACGATGCTATTGCCTGAAAAATTCCCGCCCTGGGTCGCATTGGCCACGATAGAGTTGCGGAAGACAAATTGGCCGCTCACATGGCTGATATTACCGCCCGAATATCCGCCGCTGTAACCATAAACCGGAGTGTAACTGCCCTGGAAATAATTTCCAACAACGCCGGGAGAACCTCCCGTACCCGCGAGTGCCGAACCGTTTGCGAAAGTGGTATTGATGACCGTTACGTTGCCAACATTATTATAAATATTGCCCCCGTAACCATTGCCACCGTTGCCACCCGGACCTCCGGGACCACCGTAAACATAACCGGAGCAATATACCGGACAATATTCTTCGCATCCAAAGAAGCCGGAGTCACAGCAATAGCTGTTACAGACATCGTCGTAATAGTAGCCCTCGTACCCGGTTCCGCCGGTGCCACCTGTGCCGCCGCTGGCGGTGTTTCCATAAAAAGTGCAGTTGGTGATGAGGATGGTTCCATCGCCATCGTTATCTATGGCCCCGCCAAAACCGGGTCCTCCCGCGCCGCCGGGTCCTCCGGGTGAATATTCACTGTTGGTATAGGCGCCCGTGTTGCCATACTCGCCGATCGCGCGATTGTTAACGAACGTGCTGTTGTTAATGGTCAGCAAGCTCAAAAACCCGGTATTATAAATGGCTCCGCCCGCCGCGTTCGTTGCGCTGGAGGCGATCCCGACAAGATTATTGGTGAACGTGCAATTGTTCAGCGAAACGATGCCACCCGCGTTGTCGATTGCGCCGCCGGAATTGGCCATATAACCATTGGCCAGGGTCAGATTTTTCAAAGTCAGATGCACCCCGGGATCAACATAGAAAATGCCGACGCTGTTGTTTCCACTGATGATCACGTTTTGGCCCGAACCGTCCAGGGTGATGGACGAGGAAATGACCAGTTGATTCGTCAGCACAATCGTGCCGCCGGCGGAGAAGGTGATATTGCTGCCGTTGCAAAACGCGCCAACCAGATTGGCCTCGTTTGTCGTTGCGATCGCTACTGACTCGAGGACAAAGGTGAAATTGGTGGTGCTTAGAGTTGTCTCTGCGGCATCCGCCACCGCAATGGGTCCGGTGCCGGCGCAGGAAGGCACGGTGGCGGTGAGTTGGTTGTCTGAAATGATGGTGAACAGCGCGGACGAGCCATTGATGATCACGTTGGTTGCGGCAGAAAAATTAGTCCCGGTGATGGTCAAAACGGCTCCCGCGCCGCCAACCGGCGTGAACCCGGTGATGATGGGAGCATAAATGACGATGAACGCACTCGAGCTGACGGCGGTGCCACCGGAGGTGATGACGCTGATGGGGCCGGTAGTGGCATTGGTGGGGACGGTGGCGGTGATCTGGGAGATGGAATTATTGGTGAAGAGCGCATTCGTGCCATTGAACAGGACAGAGAGCACATTGGTAAAATTGTTGCCTGTAATGATGACATTCGTGCCCGTCATTCCGTTCGTGGGATTGAAACTGGAAATGGACGGCACCGTGGCGGTGGTAAAATTGGTGTCGTTGCCAAAATCGAATCCATTGATATTCGTTGTTATTCCATACAAGTTCGTGGCCACGAGTTGGTAGTGGTAAGTAGCGCCGGGTTGCAATCCGGTGATGACATTACTCACTGCAGTGCCGGTGAATGTGCCGGCCAATACGCCGGGAAGCACGCTGACCGGGGTGGTATTGCCGTAATTTGTATCCGTTCCCCATTCAAAATAATACGACGTATTAGTACCCCAGGGAATCACGTTGCCGTTAAGTATGGCACTCGTTGCCGCGACCGGGGAAGCACCTGCTGTCGAGGCGGCGGGTGGGCCGAAGGCCACAATCGCGCCATTGACTGATCCAGCACTGTTGAGGGCCGTCAGGTAATAGCGATAGCGAACACTGGCGGTGAGTCCGGTGATGGCCTGGGTGACAACGACTGGTGAGGAACCGCTGCCAAGAGAGAATGGCGGCGGTTTTGGGCTAAAAGAACCTGAATTGATCGCCAATTCAAATCGGGCAGTTGTACTCGCGGAATTGGGATTAACAATGGCATTCAATGTGACACTTGTACCCATGTATTGGGTGGGCAGCAGTGTCGTTACTGTGGGGGCAGTCGCAGTTGATAAGTTCAGGTTCCAGACGTCCGACAAGGTCACGCAGCTTGACGCGCAATTGAGGCCGCCATAAATGACGAGGTCGTGGGCGGCGGGATTATAGATTCCGCCCTGGCCTTCGCGATTGGACGGAGCGGAGCCGGAAGGATTGATCCTGGTCCAGGTGGGCGTGCCGCCGATGTTATTGGCGTAACTCAATTGCCAGACATCATTGGTTTCACCCGGTGCATCTCCGCCAAAGACCGTCAAAGTGTCATTGGTGATGTCATACGCGGCGGTCGTGGTGGAACGCGGTGGAGTGCTGCCGGAAACGGTTTCCTGCGTCCAAACCGGAGTTCCGCCCAGACCGTTGGCATTCGACAGCACCCAGACATCATTGGTCAGGATGGTGGAGGTGCCTCCGCCGAAAATAATCATGAGATTATTCACGGGATCATAAGCCGCTATGCTGGTCACGCGCGCCGCCGGCGGCGTGCCCGTAGGACTCAATTGCGTCCAGGCCGGTGTCCCGCCCGTGCCATTGGCGTTGGAAAGAACCCAAACGTCGTTGCTCAATGAACTGCATTCCTGGGCGCCACCGAAGATGATCATCCGGTTGTTGGCAGTATCCAGCACAGCGGCATTACGCGCCCGCCCGCTCGGCGGCCCGCCGGTGGGACTCAATTGTGTCCAGCCCGGCGTACCGGTCGTGCCGTCGGCATTCGTCAACACCCAGGTGTCATTCAAGTCGCCAAAACAATATCCTACGCTGGGATTGCCGCCGAAAATGATAAGGCGGTTGGCGGTGGAATCATAAACAGCGGAATTCATCGAACGGGCAGTGGGAGGCGTGCCGCCCGGCGACAATTGCGTCCAACCGGTCGTGCCGGTCGTGCCATCGGCGTTGGTGAGCACCCAGACGTCGTTGGCGAGGGTGGGGGCGCTTTGATAATTGAGTTGCCCGCCAAAGACAATCATCCGGTTATTGGCCGGATTATAGGCGGTGGAAAAATAATCGCGCCCCGGCGGGGTTGTTCCGTTCGGCGAAAGCTGTGACCATGTCTGGGCTGCAAGATGCAGACCAGACAACATAATAACCGTCATTACACAGCGCTGAAACATTCTGAAGGCTTCTAAGTGAAGCTACATTAATAGATTTTATTATTAATGTCAATGAAGGGGACTGAGTCCAAGTAAGAAGTAAGAATGCAGAATGAAGAAAAATGACGCGAAAGCCGTCCGCGTGGCTATGGGATTAAAAGGCTTACGTCTTCTCCTGGATCAATTCCATCCGCGCGCCATTCAGGAGTTGTTCCACGAAAGAGGTGGAATAGACGCCGCGGCGGAAATTCGGATCCTGCATGATGGCTTGCTGGAACGAAATGGTCGTCTTCACGCCGGTCAGGATAAATTCCGAGAGGGCTCGGTTCATGCGGTCAATCGCCTCGCGCCGGTCTTTGCCGGTGACGATGAGTTTGCCGATCATGGAATCATACGTCGAGGGGATGGTGTAACCGGCATAACAGTGGGTGTCCATGCGCACACCGCGTCCGCCCGGTTGGTAATACATCTCCACACGGCCGGGGCTGGGACGGAAATCGTCGAACGGGTTCTCGGCGTTGATGCGGCATTCGATGGCGTGGCCCTTGATCTCAATGTCACGTTGCGAATGGTGCAGGGGTTCGCCCGAAGCGATCAGGATCTGGTAGCGCACCAGGTCAATGCCGGTGACTTCTTCGGTGACGGGATGCTCGACCTGGATGCGTTTGTTGACTTCCAGGAAATAATGGTTGCCGGCGTTATCGACGATAAATTCCACAGTGCCGGCGTTCACATAACGCGCGGCTTCGGCGATGCGGATGGCGTCGCGGCCAATGCGGTCGCGGAGCTTGCGGAATTTGTTCTCCAGGAGGGGAGAGGGCGCTTCCTCGATCAATTTCTGGTTGCGGCGTTGCACGGAGCAATCGCGCTCGCCTAGATGGATGATATTGCCTTTGTTATCGCCTAATATCTGGATCTCGATGTGGTGCGGGTTCTCGATGAATTTCTCGATATAAACGCCGGAATTGCCAAAAGCTTTTTCCGCTTCGGTGCGCGCCGTATGATAGCCTTTGACCAGCGAGGGGTCGTTGTGCGCCACGCGCATGCCGCGTCCACCGCCGCCGCAAATGGCTTTGATGATTACAGGGTAGCCGATGCGCTTGGCGATTTCGCGCGCGTCCTTTTCGTTTTCGACCGCACCTTCAGAGCCTGGGGGGGTGGCGACCCCGGCTTTCTTTGCCAGAGTGCGGCTGATGGCTTTGTCTTCCAGCGCCTGCATGGCGCGCGCGCTTGGCCCAATAAAACGGATGTTGCAACTCTCGCAAACTTCGGCGAAATGCGCGTTTTCGGAGAGGAATCCGTAACCGGGATGAATGGCGTCCACGTCCGTGACCTCGGCGGCGCTGATGATGCGGTCGATGCGCAGGTAGCTTTCGGAGGCCGGGGCTTTGCCGATACAAATCGCCTCGTCAGCGATCTGGGCATGCATGGAATTGGCGTCGGCTTCGGAATAGACCGCGACTGTGCGAATGTTCAATTCCTTGCATGCGCGGATGATGCGAACCGCAATTTCCCCGCGATTGGCCACCAGAATTTTTTCGAACATGATTTTTTAAACCGTTGATCGCGTTGACGGCGAATTGAATCGTTTGAACTGCTTTAAGAGACTAGTTCGGGCGCACGCGGAACAGCGGCTGGCCGAACTCCACAGGTTTTCCATTTTCAACGAGCACCTGTGTGATAATGCCTTTGACCTCGGATTTGATCTCATTCATGACCTTCATCGCTTCGATGATGCAGACGGCAGTTTCGGCGCCGACTTCCGCGCCGATCTCGATATAGGGCGCGGCTTCCGGCGACGGGGAACGGTAAAATGTGCCGATCATGGGGGACTTGATCTCAATCTCGCCACTGGCTGCTTGAGGAGCAGTGGAAGAGGGGGGGGGCGCATGAGAGGAGGCAACGGGTAGCATTGGCAATGGGTCTTCCGGCTGGCTGGCTGCCTGGCCGCCGTTTAGCCCCCGCTTAAGCCTGATTTTTGAGTCCTGCCGCTCTAATTCGAACTCCGTAATGGAGTTTTTTTTCATCAAATCGATGATTGCTTTGATATCTTTTAAATCCACAGTTCGTTTTCGTTAAAGAGATTATTTTTTTGGCCTAAACCCGGTGAACTTCGTTCAAAAAATGCCCGTGTTAAAAATTGTTAAGACGGGGTAACAATATCGAAAACTGAAAAATGAGTCAAGCCTCATTTCAAATGACACTTAAAACTGACCTAAAAATGTCAATTTTAGCGCTTGTTTTTTGAATCTTTAACGAAAACGGAGGCTTCCACGGCCAAAACGTATGATTTGGGACCGAAACCGCAGATTTGACCGCAACACACGGGTGCTATGAGCGATTTTTGCCGGAACTCTTCCCGGGCATGGACATTGGAAAGATGGATTTCGATGGTCGGGATTGCAACCGCCGCAATCGCATCCCGCAGGGCGATGCTGGTATGGGTATAGGCGGCGGCGTTGATGACGATGACATCGGTCTTCCCCTTGGCCTGCTGGATCCAATCCACCAGTTCGCCCTCCAGATTGGATTGCTTGAACTCGATCTCGGCCTTCAATTGGCCGGCCCGTTCGCGGACCTTTGCCTCAATGTCTGCCAGGGTATCGCGGCCATAGACTTCCGGTTCGCGCTGGCCAAGGAGGTTCAGATTTGGACCGTTGAGGAAAAGAATTTTCATTTGCCTCGCCGATTTTCAGCCGGGGCGGGCGTTTTGTCGAGTGGATTTGCAGATGCGACGAGATAGCCCAGGAGTGTAAAGACGATCCACGCCAGGCCCGGAATGTAGAGGCTGAACTCGGCAACTCCCTGGATGAACCATATCAGCAAGCCGGCAAAGATGGCAAACATGACCGGGTCGGAGGATTTCCACGCGCGGCGGCCGACCGTTGCCAGCGCCAAAAAAACCCATGCGGCGTAAAAAACTCCGCCGCATACGCCCGAATCCGAGAATTGTTCCAGATAATCATTGTGCGTTAGGCGGGTCATTTCCGCGCCGGGCAATTTGATCTGGGCGTAAGGACGTTGAAAGGTTCCCGGGCCCGATCCAAACACGGGATTGTCGGCGGTGACCCGGAGCGCCGCATGCCAATAATCAAATCGCGCGCCGACACTGGTGGCGCCGTTGGCAAAATAATGATGAAAGCGCAGCGCGAAAACTCCCAGCCCGATGACGACAACCGCCGTTATCGCGGCGACCTTCAATTTTGTAGGCCATTTCAGCCGCAGCAGATACAGTCCGCCCATAGCAATGGCCAGGAGCCATCCATATTTCGAGCCGCTGAAATACAATCCGGCAGCGCCCAGGGCGATGAGGAGAGTGATGACGACTTTTTTGATGAGCGGCCTTAGATTTTGTGCCTTGAATGCGAGGACCAAAAACACCGGCAACAGCAATAGGACAATTCCGGCGAGGCAGTTGGGGTAGGCGAGGGTGCCCATGACGCGTCCTTTTGCGAATTTATCCAGCCAGACAGGGTTCGCCATGTCCATGCCATTGGTGGTGATGATCATGCCTTCGCTTTTCAGGTCCAGAAAGTTTGCCGTGGGGATATTTGTCCAGCCGTCCTGTTGGCCTTCAATCAGGACGTGGCGGCTGACCGGGAAATCGACAAAACGTTCGTCAACGGCGCGGATCAGGCAATAGACAAAACCGGCGAGAATGCCGATGAGCAAAAAGTTCAGCAATCGCGGGTTGGCAAACAGAAATGCTCCCAGGAAGTAGCAGGCGACGCAGCCGAAGAATTGCCAAAGTGCCGTGGCGGTCAAATCGGCATCAACTGAATGCGACGCGGAAAGAAATTGCCAGCCCAGCCACGCCAGCGGCAGCAGGCAGAGCCATTGCGACGCCCGCCAGCGCAAGGGATTTGCCAACGTGAGAATTGCGCCAAAGGCGACGAACGGAACGAGGAACCAATTGGCCCAATGCGTGGGCCAGGGGTCGTGCCAATAGTTTGAGAGGGTGACGGGCGGGAAAATTTTGGTGTCGAGGATGACCGGTTCGCCAAATTTCCAGACGCAGAACCCCAGGAAAAGCCCGAACGCCAATGTATAATATTGGACGGCATTGGATGTCTTTTCGGGTCTCATCGGCGGAATTCTGTCCGCAAACGGCTAAAAATGCAATTTCAGCAGGCTGACTTCCAGGGCGAGCGATTCCTGGACATTGGTATAGAGCAGGCGCTGCGCTCGCTCGATGGTTTGCAGGTTTTCGAGCGCCTGTCGCGAGGTGATGCGTTTGGCGACGTCTTCCGCGCCGGCGATTTTCGGAAAATTCAAAAGACCATTTCCGGCGGACAATGTGTGCAACCAGATGTCCCGCAGCCACCATTGGACGAGCAGCAACAGATCGGTGCGCTGGCGGCGATATTCGGACTCAACTGCGGCGGTAAGTTCCTCCTCCCACTTTTCGCGCAAGTCCTTTTCAATCTCTTCGTACTTTTCGAGCGGCGAGCGGGCGGCAACGGATTCGCCGGTGCGCTCGCGGATTTCTGTCAATTTCTGAAGCAGCACGTCAAGCAGTTGATAGCGGCCTAACAGAGTCTTTTGTCCTTCGGCAGCGAGCGCGCTAAATTTTTGCAGCCACTCGGCCTGCGCCGCATCCGGTTCGCGCTGATGGCCGAAGAAGTTCAGGCGCAGGCAGCGGGAAATGATGGTCTCAAGGATCCGTTGCGGCGACGTGGAAAGCAGGATCAGCACGGATTTTTGCGGAGGTTCTTCGAGGGTTTTCAGGAAGGCGTTGGCGGCTTGCGGATTCAACCGGTCTGCTCCTGCGATGACTGCCACCTTGAATCCAGCTTCCGCCGGTTTGAGCTGGATCTGGCGCATCAACTCGCGCATTTGTTCCACGGTGATGACGCGCGATTTGGATTCAGGCCGCGCCCAATGGATGTCCGCATGGGTTTCGTTTTCGATCTTTACGCAGTTGACGCATTCATCACAGCAATCCACGGCCATATCGTTTTGCTGGATCGGCTTCTGACAATTTAAAGTCTTGGCGAGGGTGCGAGCCAACGACTCAAGCTCTTCCAACTTGTCCCCCGCAAACAAATACGCGTGGCCAAGGCGCCCACGGGCCAGGGAGCGTTTGAGCAACTCAACACCCTGGCTATGTTTTGGAAAATCTTTGAAGGCCACGGTCATCGGTTATTTTGCTTTTGCGGCAGTCACGATCGCCGCGATCGCATTGACGTTTTGCAGCGCCTTGCGGGTGGCGTCGGCGTCGGTCAGCTTCACGCCGTAATTTTTATCCAGAGCCACGACCAGTTGCAAGGCGTCCACGGAATCCAATCCCAGGCTGTCGGGACCGAAGAGCAATTGATCATCGCCGATCTCGTCCGGGCCGATCTTCAGCATGAGATTATCCACTAACAGTTGTTTGATCTCTTTTTTGAGGGCGATTGAATCACTCATTGAAATAATATTGCCGGAAAAGACTGAATTGTTGGCGCAACTGGTGCAAGCCGGAAATCAAGAAAGGATCTCACGCGTTATTGCTGGTATGTGTAATGCGGAGTTATTTCAAGCTCAGGTATTGGACAAGGTTTTGGTCTTTGGTGCGCAACACTCTGCATAAGTCTTACCACTTTTGCATGGACACAAATCGGTGGGAGCGATGTCTTCCGACGGTGCATAAATATCAAACCACAATTCAATGCCTCGTTCTGCCAGAATTGCCATTGACTGCGGAGAAATGCTCAATCCATCATTTGTTTCGCTCATAAATAATCCGCAAGATAAATTCACATGATATTTTTTAGTGATACTCTGCCAGACGGCAACATCAGCTGATATCTGGTTGAAAATCTCTCGAATCTGACCGTCAATGTCTTCAGGTTTACGGTCTGAAGCACAAAGCTGCCACATCCCGGTTTTGGCAGTTCTAACGTCACCAATCTTTGGGCCGACGATATGCTTTCCTGTCTCGCCTTTGGCCCAAGCCTTTGTAGGTGTGATTCCTAGTATCTTCGTGACTTCTCGCGGATTAAGGTCATCACCAAACATTCGCAATGTCACAATTGAATGATCTACGGCAGACATAACTAAAGCATTTTAAACTCAAAGCTGAACTGCGGACACAGCAAAATCAAGGTTTCCATTTTTCAAATCGCGCGCCGATAGCCTGTTGGTTGGGGCCGACGATGCTGACGTTCACCGCTGGATATTTTCCCGAGGCCAGGGCGTCGCACGCGGCGACGCATTGCCAGGCAGCGGAAGCGACAAGCGCTTCGCCTAAGATTCTTTTTGGCGAGATGCGGGTGCCGGACCAATCCTTCCAGGCTTCATTTTCTGGCGCATCCAATCGCGCAATACCCATGTTGCCATTGCAGAGCAATTCATCTATTGATGCGGACGGCAATTGTGCGCGCATTTTCTTCGCGGCTTTCACGCGGTCCTGTTCATATGTATAAGAATGTGCATCGGTGATGACGGCCAGTTCAGCCATCGCTCCAGTCGGTTCCTTTTTCAGGTAAACTGCGCCCGCGCCCGCGCTGTGGATGATGTCGCGATGGAATAGTTTCACGGCTTCGGCTGTTATCCATTCGCTCTCTTCCATGCCGACGATAATGCAGGCATCGACCCGGTTTTCCATCAGCCATTGCGCGGCCAGGGCCAGACCCTGGAGAAAAATTCCATCGTCGCCGACGATGGTGTAACTGACGGCATCGCTGCCGAGAAATGCGCCCAGATGGCTGGCGGCAGAATTGAAAACGGTTTCGGGAAAGATCAATGGGCTGGCGGTGGCCGGTTCGCGCAAAACTTCTTCATAAAAACGGCGTGTATAATTCACGGTGCCGCTGAGCACGCCGGCAACAATTCCCAATCGCACAGCGCTGGACTGGATTTTGGCGACATCACCACCGATGGCTTCGAGCGCGGCGGCAACGGAATGTTGCGCGAGCGTGGTGGCACGTCGCAAACGCGGGTGCGTAAAAAAGGCTGGGCGCGAGGAGGGCGGGGGAACGATCAATTCGCGGAGCGGCTTGTCCTGCCGCGGTCGCGCAATGTTTTGGAAAGGCAGCGGAACATTTTTTCCCAACGCAGCGCGGAGTTCGGCGGTGCTCCATCCAGCCGGCGAAACAGCGCCTACTCCATGAACGAAGATTCCGCTCATTTCCACCTCCGAAAAATAAGGGTCGCATTCGCCCCACCGAACCCGAACGAGTTGGAAAGCGCGATTTCCACCGGACGTTTCGTTGGCTGGCGGACGATCTGAAACCGCACAGCCGGGTCCGCCTGTTGTATTGAAATCTGCGGCGGCAGGAATTGCTCGCGTAATGTCATCAGGCAGATGGCGGCCTCTACCGCGCCCGCTGCGCCGAGCAAATGGCCTATGCCCGCCTTGGTGGAGCTGACAAACGTTTTTTCCGCGTCCGGTCCGGCCCAGCGGTTGATCGCCGCCGCCTCCGTCGCGTCATTCTGGGGTGTGGCTGTGCCGTGGGCGTTGACATAATCAACCTGTCCCGGAGTGACTCCAGCACAGGCGCAAGCGGCATTCATCGCCGCGAGCGCGGCATTGCCTTCGGGATGCGGTTGTGTGAGATGATGTGTGTCTGTGGCTGCACCATAGCCGATGATCTCGGCAAAGATTTCCGCGCCGCGGGCCTTTGCGCCCTCCAAAGTTTCCAACGTCAAAACTGCCGCGCCCTCGCCGAGTGAAAGGCCATTGCGCTGCGCATCGAATGGGCGGCATGGCGATGGCGCCAGTGCCTGCAACGAATCGAAGCCCGCGAAGGTCAGTTGGCAAAGCGCGTCGTAACCGCCGGTCAAAACTTTTCCCGCACGGCCGTCACGGAGCATTTCAAAGGCATGTCCGATGGCGTTCGCGCCGGACGCGCAGGCGTTGGAGATGGTCATGGTCGCGCCGGTAATCCCAAACGCATCGCACAGGTCCAGTCCCTGCCGTTGCACCTGGTAATGCGCGATCCGCGACGCCTGATTTTTTCCTGAGGTCGAATCCAGCGCCTGCCGCAAAAAGATTTCGCCCAGGCCCATCTCCCCGCTGGTGGTGCCCAGCACGATGGGCGACTCTGTGCCGATCGGCCATTTCGATTGCGCCAACGCTTCATGTCCGGCCAATAAAAGCATCCGTGCCGCGCGGCCCAACCGGCGAAAATGATTTGGCGTCAATCGCATCGTCGGAAATTTTTCAGGGAAATCGACTTCAGCGGCGATTTTTGTCCGTTGCCGTGAAACGTCGAAGAGAGTCACCGGGCGAAAGGCCGTTTTTCCCTCGCGAAAGCCATCGGCATTTGTGCGCCACCCGGTCCCCAGGGCGGTGATGATTCCGGCGCCCGTGACTACGACCCGATTTGACCCGGCGGATTTTTTTTGCGGAAAAAGCACTTAAGCAGAAACAGTTTCGGGGAAAATTTTCGCCACGCCATTCGTTCCTTTGTTCCGGTAAAGGCCGGCGAGCGACGATTTTGACGGCGCGAGGTTTTCGGCGGCGACGGCATTGAGCACACGCTCTTCCGTCATGATAAAACGGTCGCGTTTGTAGATGATATAATCGCCGCGAAATTCGTCGGGCGTGAGGTTGATGGTCACGAGATTTGCGCCCGCGCGCAGGCCGCGCCGGTAACCATCGCGCGCGGCGATGTTGAACGCGCTCACTGCGGGGATCACCCAATCCGGCCTCATCAATCGCAGCGCGGCCACACAATTGAACGTCTGGTCCGCATTGGCAGTCGTGCCATTTTGTAGTGGTGTGTCTGTACCAGGGATGAACGGGCTGACGCTGCAACCGCCCAGCGGCAACGACCGGGCCAGTTCAAAATTTTTCAGCAAGTCGTCCATCGTCTGTCCTGGCAATCCGGCGATGAACCCGGAACTGACGTTCCAGTGGGCGCGCGCCAATTGATGGATATGCGAGACGCGTTCGTCCAACGTGCCGGGCGCTTCAAGCAATTCATATTGCGCCGGATTCGCGCACTCGAATTTCAGGATGAACATGCTCGCGCCGGCGGCCTGCAATTCGTTGTCCAGTTGCGGCGTCAGTGTGCCCAGGCAAACGCTGATGCCCAGGTCGGTTTCGCGCCGGAGCGTTTTGATCAACGGCACCGCGATCTCGCGGACGGCCACCGGGTCTTCGCCGGCCTGGATGTTGATGTCCGTGATGCTGGCCGGGCGATGATGGATGAGAAGCTCGGCCAGTTGCTCGTACTTTGCGCGGAAGCGGGCCAGGTTGCGATTGCCGCGGCGCATGCCGCAGTAGTGGCAGTTCTCGCGGCAAAAATTGGAGATCTCGACGACAGCGCGGACGAAAACATTCTTTCCAAAGTACTTGCGGGTCTCAGCGGCGGTAAGCTCATGCATCGCCGCCTGGGCTTTGCCAGTGGCATTCAAGTCGGTTTCTGTGGGAAAATATCCTTTAACCGGCACAAGAAATAGTAATTTGCAATTGGCAGCCGTGCAACCGGAATTTCTGCCGGTTGGTTCAAACCCTTCATTTGCAGTTGGTTTTCACCCGTCCCTTGCAGTCAACTTATTTTTTGCATTTTGGCGAAACCGAATTAGATTTCGCTAAAGGAGCACTATGAAGTTAACAGCAATGTTTATTACCGGGGCCATTGCATTGGCCGCAACCCAGGCAGTTTTCGCGGACGATACCGCTGCGCCTACTGCATTCACGCTCATGAAAACCGGCGATCAATACGTCGGGGTTCAATCCAAAGGCAAAGTCGTCCAGATCTACTCGGAAAAATCCGTCGGCACTCTCACGCCGAACATCTGGTACGTCGTTTATTATGATCCCGATGCCACCTTGAAAGCCGTCCAGGTGAAATTCGGCGGCGGACAGGAGATGGAAGTCACGCACCCGGGCCGATTCCTCGAAATGGCCAGCGACGATCACAAGCCCTTCGACATGACTCTGCTCAAGATTGATTCCGATCACGCCCTCCAGATCGCCCAATCGCAGCCGGTGTTGCAAAACATCGTCCTGACCAGCTCGAAACTTTCGCTGGCCCACGGTGAAATGGGGCCTGTCTGGGAAGTTCATTTCTGGGCCTCGCATAACAAAAACGTCAACGACAACGTTGACATCGGAACCATCACGATTTCCGCTAACGACGGCTCGATCGTCAAAAACGATCTGCATCCCAACAGCCTGAATTGATTTCGGTCCGCGCCGGCATTAGCCTCGGGAATGGATTGGACCCGCAAATGCGCCGCCGTCATTCCTTGCTTCAATGAAGCCGCGAACATCGGCGAAGTCGTTTCTGCCGTAAAGCGATTCGTCCCCAACGTATTGGTCGTGGACGACGGCTCGACCGATGCCACTGCGCGTGATGCGCGCGATGCCGGTGCGGAAATCCTGGCGCTGGGACGCAACTTGGGCAAGGGCGCTGCCCTGCGCGCCGGCTGGCAATGGGCGCACGCGCAAGGCTTCGAATGGGTGCTGATGCTTGACGGTGATGGGCAGCATTGCGCGGACGACATCCCAAAACTTTTTGAAGCCGCTGAAAGGAACGGCGCGAAGCTTATTGTTGGCAGGCGTAATATGGATGCAATTCCACCGGTGCGCCGCTGGGTGAACCGTCTCATGTCGCGGCAGCTTTCGAAACTGGCAGGCATGGAGCTACCGGATTCCCAATGCGGTTTTCGTCTGGCAGAGATAGCCACTCTTATGCGGTTGCCATTCGCCTCGGAACACTTCGAGATCGAATCCGAAATGCTCATGGTTTTTGCGCGAACGGGCAAGAAGGTTGATTTTGTTCCTGTCCTTACCATATACAAAGACAACGCCAGCAAGATCCGGCCAGTGCGCGATACCGTCCGCTGGCTGTGTTGGCGATTGGCCCAGACCCATGCCAAATCGCGGGAAACTGCTCGTGTGCCCATTATTGCCTCGGAATTACAACTGGTGGGGCGAGACTCTGTCGAGCCCTGATACTTGGTAAGGACATCGCGCTGCGATGTCCGCCGGTGGGGCGAGCGTACCCGCGAGCCGGAGAGAGAGGTTTAAATCTCCTCCTCTCCCTGGCCCTCTCCTCCATCTGCGATGGAAGAGAGGGAATCGCCTCTCGTTGTTCGGTGCCCAACCCTGCATTGTAATACCCTTCGGATTTCATTACGCTTTCCGTACATTGAAAAAGCTCCTGCGAAAAGCTGTCATCCTCGCCATTGTCACCGTGGTGTTTGGCTACGCGTATGCCTGGGTCTCGCCGTGGGCGTTCCCGACGGGCCGCACCGCCGGCTTCGGCTACGGCATGTTGCACGGCGCCATGATGCCCATCGCGCTCCCGGGCCTCGTCATCGGCAATAACGTGCCCATCTACGACACCGACAACTCCGGCCGCATCTATAAGATCGGTTACATCTGCGGCATCAACCTCTGCGGTATTGCCTTCTTTGGTCCCGTATTCTATCGCCCCCGAAAATCTGACGCCTCCAAAAAATGAGCATTGGGTGGCGCGACCGTCCCGGTCGCTGCGTTCGGCGTCTCGCCGAATGCTTTGTTTCTTCGCATTTTCTACCCCAATCATTGTTCCCTTTGTTCTCTTCTGTTGATCTGTGCAAATCTGTGTAATCCGTGTCTTCTGTTTTTGCGTCTTTTGCGTTCTCTCGCGGCTAAAATCTCCGTTCCCTCTGTTTTCTCCTGTTCAAGTTATTCGTGTCAATTCGCGTTCATTCGCGGTTAAAAAATCCAGTTTCGGAAAATCTCAATCACATTCAACGGGCCACCCGCCCAATACGGATTTGCCGGCAGCGTGAACTGGTTCGTGCCCCGATGAAATGTCACCGTTGATGGCTGTGCTGGAATGTTCGGATCGTACGCCGCGAATTCAATTCCATCTTTTGTCTCCGTCGCATCGAACAAAATCATGCCATGATTGATCGTCAACGCCGGGAATGTCACGAGGTGAATGATGGGTGAGAAATTATTTTTGATGTGGGAGAGCAGGGCGGCGGCGGTTTGCTTTTGGTGTTCGCGCGAGATGGGAAAGACCATCCGCCAATGACTGCGCAACACGTACGAGCGCCATGCGCCGCCGCACTCGGCCTTGAGCAATTGCTCCTTCGCCACGCTGAACTCGCGCAGGCTGGAATAACCAGGGATGACAATTCCGTCCGAAGGTATGCGCGGATTCTTTGAGACGATGGAATGGATCAGGCGGTGGTACGTTTCGTCATCGGCGGGCTTTTGAGTAGCATCGAATCGGGCATGATACAAAAACTGGCGGACCACGCGGGTGAGGACGAAGCAGCGATGCGCGTATTGCGGCTTTGGCTCACGCGGACGAAACGTCATCTTGCCCGTCGCCGGGTCGGTTTGATATGCCCATAGCAGTTCGTTAGCGAACGCGAAGGTGTCGCGCGCGAAATCAAAACGTCGTGGAGTTTTGTCGGCCATGCAAATAGACTCTGCAAAATTTAAATTCATAGACGCCAACTGACAATGCTTTACGAACGCTGGACCCGGATTTCCCAGGAGCGCCGCAACGAACGCGCTCTGCGTGACCTTGTCTCCGGCAAACACTGGACGTTCGGGGAGTTGTTTGCGGAGGGGGAGAAATTTGGGTCTCGCGGAGCTCGACCCTCCGAAACAATTATATTCCCAAGTGGAAATTCGCCGGAATTTATCTTCCAACTGCTTGCCGCATGGCGGCAGGGCAAACCGGCTTGCCCGCTTGAGCCGGGACAAACTCCGCCTTCCATTGCGGATATTCCCGCAGGTATTGCCCATTTCAAATGCACCTCGGCCACGGCGGGAGCGGCGCGGCTGGTCGCGTTCACAGGCGAACAGCTTGCCGCCGATGCGGAGAATATTGTCGCCACGATGGCTCTGCGCGCGGATTGGCCGAATGTGGGCGTCATCTCGCTGGCGCATTCGTACGGCTTTTCCAATCTCGTCCTGCCGCTGTTGCTGCACGGCATTCCGTTTGTGATCGCGCCCGCGCCGTTGCCGGAGATCATCCGGCGCGCTGCCGATGGTGAAGGCGCTGTCACTGTTCCCGCCGTTCCTGCCATGTGGCGGGCATGGCATGAGGCAGGGGCCATTCCGAAGAATGTTCGTCTGGCCATCTCCGCCGGTGCGCCGCTGCCGGTGCAATTGGAGCGCGAGATTTTTGAGAAGCACGAGCTCAAGATCCATAACTTCCTCGGCGCGTCTGAGTGTGGCGGTATCGCTTATGACGCCTTGGCAACGCCGCGAGATGATGTGTCGCTGGCTGGCACGCCGATGAAGAATGTTGAACTCTCGCTCGATGAAGCGGGTTGCCTGATCGTGCGCAGCCGCGCAGTGGCGCAAAGTTATTGGCCGGCAAGCCCGGATGAAGCTGCGTCGCGATTGGGAAATGGAGTGTTTCATTCGAGTGATCTGGCGACGTTGGAGCAGGGGAAAGTCATCCTGCGCGGGCGCATGAGCGATGTCATCAATGTGGCTGGCCGCAAGGTTTCGCCGGAAACCATTGAGCGCGAGTTGCTGGCAGATCCGCGCGTACGCGAATGCCTGGTGCTTGGCTTGCCGAGCCGGGATGCCGATCGGATAGAGGTCATTGCCGCGGTGGTGGTGTCTGATGCCGGTGAGGCGGAGTTGAAGAAATTTTTGTTGGACCGGTTGCCTGCCTGGCAGGTGCCGCGCGAATGGCATTTTGTGGAATCGTTGCAGGTCAATGCGCGGGGGAAGGTGTCGAGGGCGGAATGGAGGCGCAGATTGCTTAACCACGGATAGACACGGATGGACACAGATCGGTAATAGCAAGACGAGGATAGAGGATGGAAAATGGATGATAGATTTCCTGGGAAGCCATCAGTGGCTGCTGTTTTGGTGTTCATGGTTAAACTTCAATTCGTATCAATTGGCTTCAATTTGTTTCACAACTTCCCGAGGTCTGTGGGTGAGGGAAGAGGATGACGATGAGCGTGAGGATGATTCTTTCGTTGCTTAAGGGCGGCAAATCGGCGATATTGAATGGCGATGAAAATTAAGGAACCAAAGGCCAAAGTAAGAGAACGGACGAATTTCGATCCGGTGCTCTTTGCGGCTACCGTTCCTTCCCGCAAACCGACGGCCAAAGACATCCAGGACACAAAGGCACACGAGGGAGATCTGATTGAGCCCAAGGAATACGAGGACACCGACGAGCTGTTGGACACTCCATGATTTTTCGGCGCACCGTTGGCTTTAAACGCGAGTTGCGCTCTTTGCCACCTGAAATCCAACGAACTGCACGCGCCAAATTCCGATTGTTCCGCAACAATTGGCGGCATCCCTCTTTGAATATCCATAAACTCGAAGGCCTTCTTTGGCATGGCCACCAGGTTTTTGACCTGTATGTCAATGACCGTTACCGAGTGCTGTTCGTGATTGACCATGATGTCATTGTCTCCTTTGCTATCGGGCCGCATAGCATTGTGTCCAAATAAATGGCTGTGTTTGGCTGGCCTTACGTTTAACTAAACGTAAGTTCGCGTAAGTTCGCGTAAGATTGCGTAAGGGGCTTGAACAGGAGGAAACAGAGATAACAGAGTTGAAAGCCCGGAAGATACTTTTAGCGCAAAGACGCAGAGGTGCGAAGGCGCAAAGACGAACCGCTAATCCACGCGAATGAATGCTAATTATTGCCAAAAACTGCTTTTTTTCATTATTCATTCTAACTTCTTCCTTTCGCCCTGCCTTGGGTTCGTTTTGGTGGATTGCATTTTGCGAGGCTGTTTTTGCAAGTCATTCTATTTAAGATCATTGGATTTAAAAAATGGTCCGAAAAGCTTGGGTTCGTTTTCTCATTTTCATATACCATGGCAAGTGACATGTGACGGGAGGCATGAGCCAAGAACGAAAAACGGGAAGTTAGAGCCTCGTTACCTCGGCTCCTACGAAAACATATCTGTATACTTCTCATGGTGTGATTTAAGCATGGATTTGAGGGGTTGTACTGTTTCCCGGAAACAAAATCGGAAGGACTTCAACCGCGAATGAACGCCAATGGACGCGAAAAACAGGAAGAAACCAATTTTTACACAAAAAACAGAGGTTTTAACACAAAGAGCACGAAAATTTCCTTAATCAGCCCCAAAATAAGAAACCGTCTTATTTTCGTTTTGAGCTTTTTTCGATAATAAGAAGTTTGGAAATGCCGGAAAATGAAAAATTTAGCTACAAAGGGCACGAAGGGGAGATGAAAATTAATCTGAAATAAGTCTCTTTATTTTTGGCTATTGGGCGATTTTTTCAAGT
The DNA here is from genome assembly GCA_036502245.1 of Verrucomicrobiia bacterium. Taxonomy (GTDB): domain Bacteria; phylum Verrucomicrobiota; class Verrucomicrobiia; order Limisphaerales; family UBA11358; genus UBA11358. Next base: position 30,458 of record DASXYX010000020.1, on the reverse strand, counting down.
GGCAGTTCTACTACCATTTGGATGGTGCGGTCTTTTGCGATGCATCGAATAGTTCCGTTATGTGCCAAAACTATTTCTTTGGCTAAAAAAAGTCCAAAGCCGCCGCCTTCGGCAACCTCGCCTGCATATCTGCTTCCACGGTCGAAACATCTTTCAGGGTCAATGGGATGGATCGATTGGTTTTTAACTGTAAGTATAGCTCTTTTTCCAAATGCCGAAACATCGACTTCAATTGGTGTATTTGCAGTGCCATATTTTATTGCATTTTCAATAAGAACTGCCGGAACAATCGGAAACGATTTTTGACTGCCGCGAATAATAACTTTTGAGCCAGCCAATTCAATGCGCATTCCATTTCCTTTTGCTCTTTCTCGGAGAACTCGCAATGTTTTATATACGAGGTCAAGAACGCTAACAGTCGAATCGGCTGGGATAGCTCTCATCCCTTCGGGATTTGACAGTGCTTCGAGAATGTCAAAATTGTTTTTCATGAGTTCAGCCGCGCTTCTGATTGTTACGAGAGCGGGGACTTCCCCTAACTCATTGATTTCTTTTTCCGCATGTTGAAGTATTGCGGCGTTCAATTTGCGAAGTTCATGAAAAGCTTGCGGGAAAACTTTGGCTGCTTTTGCAACGACGTCGGCGCGGAGTGTGTCTAAATTTGAAAAAAATCTAATAACATGTTCAATATCGTCTCTTGAGACTTTTGTTTCGGGAAACCGTTTGGCCATTTCTCTCTCGTTGGGGGTGTCAAAACGAGGGAATGCTATAACGCCTGTTATTACCCACATTTCTCCATCGTAATAAAAATTTCTACTTGTAAACCCGAAAGGGCATTGGTGATAGCCGGGTGGTTTTAAAAGTATCTTTTTATAGTGTTCAATGCACTCGGTTTTGTTTTGGACTGATTTTTTACAAAAATTGCAAACAGACACAACGCTTCCATCGTAAAGGTTATTCGACGCAATTCGGTAAACTGGAAAAAGCGATGGAAGTGTAGTCATTATTTGCTTAAAAACAGTTGAGAAATTATTATTTCGACGGCCTTTTCACCGACAGTGCCTGCAATTTTTTCTATCTGATTTTTGAACAACGATTCGTCGTTCTTTGATAAGGCTTTCACAAGAGCTTCGTAAATTCGACGTTTTTCTTCGTTGCTGGAAATCGATAATTTGGCGATTAAAGCGTCTAGAAGGTGTTGTTTTGAAAAAGCTTTCCGTAACTCACTTTCAATTAAACTCAATGAATCTCCGAGTCCCATATCTTTTGGAAGAACTACGTGGCTTAGGCGGAAAAATTCTGATTCTGCCGAATTTAAGCTTCTAGAGGTAAAGGCAATCAATCGCGTTCGCGGAGATACGCGTCGGATATGCTTTAAAAGATCTAAACCCTGAGCATTGCCTAGCCGATGGCCAACTCCATAATAATCGAGGATGGCAAGGTCGTAAATTTGGTTTTCAATGTTGTGCAAATCATGTCCTTCACGATCGTGATCGACGCTGAATCCTTCTTTTTTTAATTCGCTTATTAATAAAGGTTCTTCATCATCAACAATCAGAATTCGAGCTGATTGTATGAGACGTTCCCGAGTTAAAGTCTGATCGAATGAATCAAGCGAGGGGGCTTTTTTAAAAAATGAGCTGATAATTTTTAACATAACGATGAGAATGATGATGGCGGCTATGGCCAATAATCTATATTGAAGACTTCTGATCAAATAGGGTGAATCGGACGACGGTACACTATTCGTCGGTAACGACGAATCCACGCCGGAAGCCAATAAATAATGAATCATGTTTAGGGTTTCTTCGCATAAGTTGACACCAAAAATTTCCGTTGGCAAGATTGTTAATCTGCAACAGATGAACTCTATTGGAGTGAAATATTCGTAGTTTTCCCGCGCTTAATTTTTTGAGCCCATTGAGACGGTATTTTGAATATGCCGCTCCTGAACGGAGCTTCAAACGTTTATTGGTGAATTTCTACAAATATGCTGCACCAACGGTGCTTTTATTTAGAGTCTCGTGACCTCGTCTCCTACTATGAGGATGGCGGCTCGGGAGGAGCCTCGCCCTACCGTTATTGGTTTCCGCTTAACGTCAATTCAGCCGTTAAGACGGTTTCTGTTCCGACGCGAGCAGTGGCGTGGGCTTGGATGAGGTTGGCCATGCGGCCGGTGATGGTGGCTTCGAGAAGGAGCATTTGGCCGGGGCGGGCGGCGCCGAGGATCTTGACGTTTCGCATGGCGGCGAGTTTCAGGTCGCGCAATGGCGGGATAGTGGTGTCGCTCTGGGCAACGACGCCGGCGAGTTGGGCGGCGGCTTCGGTGAGCAGGACGCCGGGGAAGATGGGTTGGCCGGGGAAATGGCCGCGCAGGAAGGGCTCATCGCCGCGGATGAGGTATTCGCCCGCGCCGCTTTTGCCGGGGTCAAGGCGGGTCAGGCGGTCGAGGAAGCGAAACTCGGGGCCGTGAGGGAGGCGGGAGAGGGAGAGGCGTAAATCATCGGCGCTCATTTAGAGCATTATTATCAAAGGTAGGTCGACGATTTGAAAGGCAGAAGTGAGAATGAAGAGTGAAGAAGTGGCGCAAAACGAGAATGGAGGATTGTGGGGAACATTCAACGCTCAACATTCAACATTCAACGTCGAAGGCAGGTCAAAAAACGAGAATGGAGGATTGAAGGTGGAGGATGGAAATTAACGCAAAGACGCAAAGAGGCGAAGACGCCAGGAAGAAACATCCAAAACCCAACATCCAACCGCCGCAGTGGCGGGACAGGCATCCAGAGAATTTTCAATTACCAAGGACCAAAATCTTTTAGAATTGAAGTTTCTTTGGAGCTTGGAGGTTGAACGGTTGGAGCTTGTGGTCGGTAGAATAGAAGATGAAAAAGGCAGAAACATTCAACGCTCAACATTCAACATTCAACGTCGAAGGTGGGAATGGCGGAGACGGCTCAGCTCCGTAGGAGCGGAATATTTGTAGCAGCCCGGCCCCCTAATTTTTTAGCCCCGTCGGGGCGGTTCTGAATATGTCGCTCCTGGACGGAGCTTTAAATGTTGTTTGATGGGTTTCTACAAATATGTCGCACCTATGGTGCTTTATTCAGAGGCTCGTGACCTCGCCTCCTACCAGGATTGGGGAGCAGAAAGACGGCTCGTGGGTACGCTCGCCCCACTACAGGCATTCAACGAGGATAGAGAATGGAAAATTGAAGATGGAATAAGATCAGGGACTCGTGGAACTCATCCCTCCGAGAAATGGCGGCTCGGCGGGAGCCTTGCCCTACCGATTTAAAGGAAGAAGTAAGAATGAAGAGTGAAGAAAGAATTTGCAGAAACATTCAACGCTCAACATTCAACATTCAATAAAATTACAAAGTTTCAGTCAGTCACCGCGCCATGGGATTGACGATCTGGTAGTCGGCAGGAGGGGTCCAGTTGAACATGGTTTTGTCGAGGGCGGGGTTGAGGACGATGTTGGTGAAGTCGTTGCGGAGGGTCGAGCCGTCGGCGAAGGTCAGTTCGGTGCTGGTGAGGTTAAAGGTGTTGGTCGAGAGGCCGATCTGGAGTTGGGTCATCATTTGGCGGGCCGCGGCGCTTTTGGGCTGCAACGTAAGGCTATAGTTGCCGTTGGTCTGCGTCAGCGAGAGGATCTGATATTCAGAATCGAATTCATTGCGGCTTTTGGGAAACCCGGCATCAAGGAGAGAAAGGGCGGCGCGGAGTTGTTGCGGGGCATTCGCGCCCATCGGATAAAGTTCAGCGCGTTTCAGGTAGGGATAGACGACGTACATCTGGTCGCTGTTGTGGATGGCGATGGTGCGGGGCGGGTTTCCGAGTTCCCATCGGAAATCATCGGGCAAGGCGAAAGAGACGTGTCCGTGGTTGAGTAAAGGCGTGGTCAATGTTTTGAGGGTGCGCGTTTGGGTGAAGTCGGCGGCCCAGGTCTGGACGTTTTTTTGCGCGGCGAACCAGCCGTTGAGGACGGGGGAGGGGTCATCCGCAAGCAAGTGTTGCAGTGGGAACAGTGTCAGCACGATGAGAATTAGCAGTTGTTTCATATATGTTGAAAGGCAGAAGTAAGAATGAAGAGTGAAGAAAATGGCTCGCGGGGACACTCGCCTCGCCAGGAGGAGGTGTGACGGGACATTTCCTGTTTTTAACTTTCTTCATTCTACATTCTTACTTCCATCTTTGTCTTTTTCTGGCCAGATGGGGACGAAATGGAACCATTGGGTGACGTGCCGGCGGATGCCGCTCTCCATGGCGCTCATGATCTGCCTGGTCAAGGTAACGCGTTCTGCGCGATTGCCAATAGCGGCACGATCATATTTTATCTCGGCAAAAATCTCGGCGCGATAGCCGACGTCTTCGCGCACGATGATGCACGGCAGGATGGCACAACCGGAGGCGCGGGCGAGTTCGGCGGCGGCGATGCTGGCCATGAATTTGCGTCCGAACAGTTCGATCTCAACTCCCGAGGGCGCGGGCGGACGGTCCATGAGGAGGGCCACGGTGGCGCCTTGCTGCAATCGCTTGATGATCTCCACGAACGCGAAGGCGTCTTTGTCGCCCACGACGAGGGTCTCGACGCCCCAGCGTTCGCGCGCGCTTTGGCGGATGGCGGTGAGGCGGTCGTCCGGTTCGGGCTGGGTGAGGACGAGGAGTTTGAGGCCGTGCTTGATGAGGAACGGTCCGCCGAGTTCCCAATTGCCGAGGTGCGGTGTCACGAGCAGGACGCCTTTGCCGCGCGCATGGGCTTCGGTGAAATATTGCCAGCCGTTCCAATCGACGAGCCAGCGTTCGGCGGGCACGCCGCTTTCGTATCGCCACAAGTCGGCGAGCTTGAGGGCGAATTCAGAAAATAATTGGCGCGCGGCGCGTTTGGCAGCGGCGCGGTCGTTGTTCACAACAGGCAAGAGGTTTTGGATGACGATCTCGCGTCGGCGTCCGGCGCATTGCCAGTAGATGGCGGCAAAAAACTTGGCAACGGCGTAAAGCGCGGATGCGGGCAGGAGTTTGGCGAGGGCCAGAGCGATTTGCCAAACGCGCGCGGAGTAAAAGCGGGACGGAGAGCGCAGGTCTTTCACCGGCGGGCTGACAAATTTCCACCACGTGGGCAGGAGCAGGATGGAGATGAGCATGTTGCAGGCGATGCCGATGGCGCAGACGCGGCCGAGGCTGGACATACCGGCGTTGGTGGAGAGGCCGAGCGAGCCGAATCCGGCAGTGGCGGTGCCGCCGCAGAGGAGCAGGGCGCGGCCCACGCTGTTGTAGGCGGTCTTCAGATCGCCGTCGTAGCGCCGCAGGGCGAGTTGCATGAAGATGCTGTAATCGACGCCGGTGCCGAGGATGAGCGGGATGGCCATCATGTTCATGAGGTTCCAGGACCAGCCCATGAGGCGCATCGAAGAGAGCAGGCACGCGCCGCTCAGGAGGAGGATGCTGATGCTGAAGGCGATCTCGGTGAAACGGCGGAACGCGAGCCAAAGTGAAAGCAGCACGAGAACGATCATGGGCACGATGAGCTTCCACATGTTGCGACGGACCTCGGCGAGAACGCTGCGTCCGAGAAGTTCCCAACTGGCGGGCCAGATGCCGGGACCGGCGATCTGCGTGTTGAGCTTTTCGAACGAAGCGGCGTTCGCGGTGGCGGAGGGATACAAGAGCGCGACGGCGTAGAGATTGGTAGGCGTGCGAGCGATGAGTTTGTCGAGAATCCAGGCGCTCAAATAATTCGTGGGCCAGAACACGCCGGGCGACGCGGCGGCGCGTTGCCAGGTGCTGAGGACGCCATCAGCGAGTCCGAGCGAACTGGGGGCGAAGCCGCCGTCCGCCGCCGCGGCATGGATAGCATCGCGCTCGGCGATGAGTTTTTGGGCGGTCACGTAATTCTCAGTCTGGAAATTTTGCCGGGGCCAGAGAGCGTCGGGGGAATTGAATCCGGAGAGGACGTGATTGGAGACGGAGGATTCGAGCGCGGGTTCGATTGAGTCGAGACGCTGCGCGATGTCGTTTTCATTCTGGCCGCTGACGAGCACCCACATGGGCTGGCGTGGTTGATTGAGATTGGTGGCGATGGAGTTCATCGTGTCGTAGGCAGAACTATGGCGCGGCTGGAGGGCATCGGCGGTGGCGTCAATTTTAGGAAAGCCACGTCCTAGAAGGACGACAATGCAAAACAAAATGAGCAGACTGGTGACGGTGATGACAATTTTCAGGTGTTTGCGATTCAGCGGAGCGGCGGGCGGACGATCTTTTCGGACGCGACCGGGCGGGGGTTGCATGCGATGCGGGAAGAGCGGCGGCAGGTAGGCAAAGATCATGACGAGCGCCGCGAGGGCCACGCCCACGCCGACGAGGGTGCCGAGCTGGCCCAGGCCGGGCAGGCCGCCGAGGTTGAGGACGGCAAACGATGAGATGGTGGTGACGGCGGCCCAGAAAATGGCCGGGGCGATCTCGCGTCGCACTTCGGGGATGGTGTAGTCCGGATGCGCGAGGGCTTCCTGGTAATGGACGACGGCGTAATCCACAGCCAGACCGAGCAGGATGGCGGCAAAGCCCATGCTCAGGACGTTCACCGCGCCGAAGATGAGGCCGCCAAGCATGAGGGTGAACGCGAGGATGAGCGCGAGCAATGTGAGCAGCCAGATCATCGGCACCAGCCGCCGATGCGCGAGCCAAAAAAGGCAGGCGATGATGATGGACGTGCCAATGACCGAGATGCTGACGTCATGCTTCATGGCGCCGGCCATTTCATTGACGAAAATGGGGCGGCCGGTGTAGCCGAGTTCAACATTCGCTCCGTGCGGCAAGCTGTTGGTGACGATTTGGCCGACGGCGGCCATCCATGAATCGCATTGGGTGTAACTCTTCAACGAGCCGCGCGCCTGGACAAAAATGATGTGGAACGTGCCGTCGCTGGAGGAGAAAAGTTGCTGGCCCTGAGTAAAATTGGGCGCGGCGCCGCCTTGCGGGAGTTGCGTGAAGCCGAGCGGATCGTAACTGAGGCGTCCGATCTCGTTCGGCGAGAGGCTGTTTCCCAACTGGTCGCGCGCATCGGCAAAAGCGCCGGGCAGATTGGTGGTGGCCAGCCGCGCGGCGAGTTGGGCGAAAACGGGCGGCGGCTGGTTGAGCCAGAGATAGGCGATGAGTTCGGCGGTCTGGTCGGGATGCTCCTGCCAGGGCGCCTGCCAATTGGCATCGGACACGAGATTGGTGGCGGCGCGCAGGCTGTCGGTGATGGCGCGAGCGGCGGCGGCGGAATCATCGGCGTTCTGCGCTTTGACGGTGATGATGAGATTGCGCGCGTTTGCGAAGTTTTGCTGGTAGATCTTCAGGCCTTGCACCGCAGTGTTATTTCCCGGCAACAGATCGAGGACTTCGGTGTCGAAGCGCAAGCGAGCGGCTCCCAGCACGACGGGGATGAGAAACAGCAGCCACCACCAACGAAACCATTTAAGTTTCATTGGAAAAATTCGCCCTCCAGAGTTTCGCCGGTGTGATGATTGGCGAATTGCCAGCCATTCGTGGTGGACTGGAATTGCCAGTTGCGGGCAATGTTCGTACCGGCGAGGGCGCGCGGCAATTGGAACCAGACGAAGCGCGTGGGCGGTGGATTTTTGCCGCGCCAGGAATACTGGTCGTTGCCGAACTCAAGCTGCCAGCGGCCATCGGAAATCCGGGCAGTCGCGAGCGTGAGCGGCGTTTTGGTGAATTGGATGAAGCAGTCGCCGTCGGTGTTGGTGGCCATGAGCAAATCGCCGGCAATATCGGGGCGTCCGGCGATGGGTTTCCAAACCGCCTGGCCTTGCTGAACAGTCCAGCCGGGTGTAGAGAGATTGGTTGGCGGCAAGGGAGCGGTGGAACAGCCGGTTAAAGTGAAAGCGAGGATGGAAGATAGAAGATAGAGGATGGATACGCTCCGTAATCCGGGGAAAATATCAGGGACTCGTGTAACTCGTCCCTCCGAAATGCGGAGGATAAAAACGAGGATGGAGAATAGAGGGTAGAGGATGGAAAACGCGGTGCGGCGGGAATTATCCATAAGCGAATAATAAGGCATTCAAGCCCTTTTGGTAAGTTCGTAGCGCCGGACTTTTCGCGGCACGCCTTTGGTGAAGGAGAGGCGCGGCACGATAGGGAAATATTTTTGGATGGCGACGATGAGCCAGAAGTATTTGAGCCGCCAGCGGAGCGCCCAGGAGCCTTCGACCTCGCCGGCCAGGATGGCGATGATGGCCGAACCAAGCTCGCAGTGATTGTGCGGGCGCAGGAAAATCTCCATGAAAGGCGTGGTGTAATAGCTCTCGACGACGTGCCAGTAAAAATGGATGCCGTGGAAGACGCGCTTGTGATAATCGGCGAAAAGTTTCTTGTCCGGCTTGCCGAGGGCGAGGCATTTCTCGACCGTTTCAGCGGCGCGGCGGCCCGACCACATAGCCAGATAAACACCGGCGGAAAAGATGGGATCCATGAACCCGGCGGCGTCGCCCACGCGCAACAGGCGCTCGCCGACAAAGGTGCGGTTGTAATAGCTGAAATCGGTCGTGGTCTGGAAATCAATGATTTGCCGGGCATCTTTCATCCGGTTCTTGACGGCAAAGGCGGAATCGGCCCAGCGCTGGAAAATCTCCTGCGGGGTGCCCGGGGACTTCGTGAATTCATCCTTGTCAATGACGAGGCCGACGCTGGTTTTTTTCTCGTCGAGCGGGATGATCCAGAACCATTTGTTCTCGAGACGGGCGATAATGATGTCGGTGTATTGATCGCCGGAATCGCGCACGACATTTTCGAACTGCGCGAAGACGGCGAGTTTTTTCCAGGTGGGATGCACCTCGCGGAGGTTTTCCTGGTTGCCGGTCAAATTGCCGCGGCCGCTGCAATCAATGAGGTATTGCCCGCGAAAAGTGTGTTGCGTCCCATCCGGGCCACGGGCTTCGACGGTGACGCCTTCGGCATTGTTGGTGGTTTTGGTGACGGTCCAGCCTTCGCGGACATCGGCGCCGGACTCGCGGGCGTGCAGGAGCAGGACGTGATCAAACTTGGCGCGTTCCACCTGGAAGGACTCGGATTCTTTGCTGAAGATGCCGTCGCGAAAGGCGAAGCGGGCGCCGAGCGTGGCGTTGCCCAGTTCGAATTGCGCGCCGTACTTGGGCAGGAAGCCGGCCTCCTTCAATTTCGGCAGCACGCCCATGTCGCGAAAGATGGTCATGTTGCAGGGCAGGAGCGATTCGCCGATGTGAAAGCGCGGGAAGATTTCTTTTTCGAGAACGAGCACTTTTTTTCCGGCACGGGCCAGGAACGTTGAAGCACTACTACCTCCAGGGCCACAGCCGATGACTATGGCGTCATAGATGGGTGAATCCACGCGCAAGAACTTAAGGAAAAACGAATGGATTGCAAGCGGCGGCTTTAAAAAAACGAGGTGAACACAGTTTTATGCAATATGCAAAAATGGCAGCGTTGAATCAGGCAATATGCAACAGCTGAGAGGGTATCATGAAACATAATCATTCAGTTTGAACCATTTAGGATTTGGTATGCGCTATGCAGAACAGTATTCCGAACGCTTAACCAAGAATAAAAACTATGTTAGCCTGGACTGTCATATTTTTAATCGTCGCACTAATCGCCGGGTTGCTCGGATTCTCGGGCATAGCGGGGGCAGCGGTGGGAATCGCCAGGGTTCTTTTCGTGATTTTCCTGGTGCTATTCCTGGTGTCGCTTATCGCCCGGCTGGCGTAACAATGTCCCATGGTTCCTCCGATGTGGACAGCGGGCGGATGTGAACCGGATAAAACCGGCAGCATCCGTCCGCGACTGGAACCGTGAAGAAAGTCGCGAAGTTCCCCCTTTTAAAATTCAAGTGAGAAGCTCTTTGAGCGCTCGATCGAGAGATTCCATGGTCACCGGTTTGGTCAGGTGGACGGCGTAGCCCGCGTTCATGCTATGCTCCAGGTCCTGCTCCATCCCGTAACCGGTCAGAGCGATACCGCGAATCCCCGGAGTATTACGGCGTATTTCCTTCATTAAATCGTAGCCGTTGCCGTCGGGCAGGCCGATGTCGGAGACGAGCACGTCAAATTTTCCTTTTCGTTCGTTAATGAGTGTGCGCGCTTCGGCAAGCGACGCGGCAGAGTCCACGTGGTAGTGGCGATGCCGCAGCAGTTTTGAGAGAGCTTCGCGCGTGGGATCATGATCTTCGACGAGTAAAATGGAGAGAAGCCTGGCTGGAGCCGGGGCAGGCGCTACGACTGGCGACGGCAACGTCTTTGCCGTCTGCGCTGCGGGAGCAGGGGATTGGGTGAGCGGCAATTCAACGGTGAAGGTCGCTCCCAGGCCTGGGCCGGCGCTTTCAGCGCGGATCGAACCGTGGTGCATCTCCACCAACATGCGCGAGATGGCTAATCCCAGGCCCAGCCCGCCAAAACGATGGGAACCGCCGCCATTGGCGTGGTCGCCCTGGGAAAAAGCGTTGAAGACGCGCGCGAGTTCGTCTGGTTTGATGCCGATGCCGGTGTCGGTGATCTTGACGGTCACCATGCTGTCGTCGGCAAAGGATTTGACGGTGATCCTTCCATGTTCGGGGGTGAATTTGACGGCGTTTTTGATGACGTTCCAAAAGATTTGCTGCAAGCGAACAGGGTCGCCCTTGACCACGCATTTTTTGGCATGGAGAGCGAACTCGAATTGAATCTGTTTCTTTTCGGCATCGGCGCTGACGGTGGAGACGGCTTCGCGCAAGACGTCATGAGCATCCACGGACTGCTGCTCCAGGGTCAGTTTGCCGCGGGTGATGCGGGTAAGGTCCAGCAAATCGTCGATCAAACGCGCTTCGAGTTCGACGTTGCGGCGAATCATCTCGAAATCAACACGGGTGCGCGCGGGTAGTTCCTGGTTGGCGGCGGCATCACTGGCGATGAGGAGAACGGGGTTCAAAGGAGTGCGCAATTCGTGAGAGAGCGCGGCCAAAAAATCGTCCTTGGCGCGGGAGGCGGCCAGGGTCTCTTCATGGCTTTTTTGGATCTGGTTGAGCATCGAATTGAAGGCGTCGGTCAGGTCACCCAACTCGTCCTCGCTAATTTTTTTGGCGCGCACGGAAAAATCTTTGCGGTTGGTGATGGCTTTGGCCACGCTGGAAAGCTCCGTCAACGGCCGGGAGATCTGTTGCTGAAAAAAGCCGGAGAGAAGCAGGGCGACGGCGGCGGAACCGAACAGGATGACCAGCAGCACGAGGGCATAGACTTTGAGGTGTTCGCGCAGGTTCAGGTTGCTTTTCAGGTACAAAGTCCCGACGCGGGCCTGGCCTTCGTTGATCGGCGTGTATAAGACCAGGAATTGACCCTGGAAATGGATGCCGTCCCGATCGTTTGAAGGCGGGAAATCCGCCGCGGAGGCAGAGGCCGGGTACATGGCAAACAATTTTCCTTTGCTGTCATAAAGCGCGCCGGCGGTGATCGCAGGCTCGACCTGGAGATCGGACAAAATCTGTCCGGCAAGTTTTTGGTCGTTAAAGATAAGAATTTCGGAACTGTTGGCGGAGATGATATCCGCCATGGCCACGAGATTGCGCGCGACGGATTGCCGGTAGCTGTGGACTTCGTAATAAAGGAACATCAGGCAAGTCACAAACAATACCGAAAGGCTGGTCACGAAAATGATGCCTGTCAGTTTGCGCTTGAGCGTAAGTTTGCGAAGTTGCATGACTACCCAGCGTTCTACGTTTACTTCCCCTGTTTAATGGACACTCCAGGTGAAGCGGTCGTTCATAATTTACTCATCACCGGGATTGCCGCCAGAAATTATTCTTTCGTTTCCGGCAGCGTGAAAAAAAATTGCGGCCCTTCGGCGTCCGCCTGGTAGCCGCAACCGCCGCCCTGCAATTCCACCAGTCGCCGCACGATCGACAGGCCCAAACCGCGAGTGCTGTCCGGCCGGTGCAATGAATCAAACGGTTGGAATAGAAGCTCACGCGTTTCCGGAGAAACGCCTTTGCCGTTGTCGCGGATCCAGAAATGAAAGCTGTCTTTTTTCTTCGACCAGCCGAGTTCGATCGCGGGTCCGCCGTGTCGTAGAGAATTGGCCAGAAAATTCCACCAGATAAATTCCATCCAACCCGGATTGCCGGAGACCTCGGGCCAGACATCGGGCATGTTCACAGAGGCGCCTTTTTCCAAAATTTTTCGCTCGAGTTGCTGACTCACGCCGCGAACGACGTCTCCCATGGCGACTTTTTCCATTGCAGGGGGAGTGCTGGTGGCCCTGGCGACGATGCTCAAGGATTTGATCAGGTGACTGATCTCATCCAGGGAAATGTTCAGCGATTGGATCACTTCTGCCGCGGCATCGTTGCCGTTGAGGAGTTCCTTGAGCAACTCGATGGAGATGGAGATGCTGCCCAGCGGCGTCCGCAGATCGTGGCTCACGCGCCGGCCAATGGTCAGGAGATCGCCGCGCAGTTGGGCGTTCTCCTCCGAGGGCGTTTTGTTCCCGTTATCCGCTTTTTTCGGGGCCGCCATTTTATTCGAGTCCGATTTTTTTTCGTTTGCGATAGAGGGTGGCCTGGTCGATGCCCAGGATTTCCGCGGCCTCGGTCAAACTTTTCGTGTGTTCCAGTATCTTGCGCAGGTGCGCTTCCTCGAGTTTTTCGAGCGAAACCCTGGAGCCGACACTGGGGACCTCGCTTCCACCCGCGCCGGTGCCAGAGGAAGTTCCGGCGGTCTGGGTGCGCAATTCGGCGGGGAAATCTTCAGGGTTCAATTGGCTGCCCCTGGCGAGGATCACGGCGCGTTCGATGGCATTGCGCAATTCACGAAGGTTTCCGGGCCACGGGTACGAGCGGATGAGCGCCAGCGCTTCGGGCGACATGCTTTCCAATTTGCGGGCGCATTGCGCGGCAAAGAATTTTTCGTAATGTTCCGCAAAGCGCGAGAGATCGGCGTCGCGATTGCGCAGCGGCGGCATCTCCACGGCGATGACATTGAGGCGGAAATAAAGGTCCTCGCGGAACGCGCCCTCGGCGACACGTTTTTTGAGGTCGCGATTGGTCGCGGCGATGACGCGGACATTGGCCGTGCGGGTGACGTTTTCGCCGAGGCGCTCGTATTCACGTTCCTGCAACAATCTCAGGAGCTTTGGCTGGATCTCCATCGGCAGGTCGCCGATCTCATCCAGGAACAGCGTGCCGCCTTCGGCCATCCTGACTTTGCCCCAGTGATCTTTGATGGCGCCGGTAAAGGAGCCTTTGATATGGCCAAACAGTTCGCTCTCGAGCAATTCCTTCGAAAGGCTCGGGCAACTGACGGTAACGAACGGTTTTTCAGACAAAAGGCTTTTCTCGTGGACTGCGCGCGCGGCGACACTTTTGCCCGTGCCCGTTTCCCCAAGGATCAGGATAGAGGCCGGAGTTTTGGCCGCGCGCATGAGCGTATCCATCACCTCGCGCATCAGCGGCGTGGTGAAGTCAAAGATCGGTTCCAGTGATTGGGACCGGGTTTCCACCGCTTCCTGTTCCAGGCGCTCGATCCGCTGGCTCATCTGGCGCAAGCGTTGCAAGCGCGCCAGCACGGTGGTGAACTGCTCGCGTTGGAACGGTTTTTCCAGGAAATCGACCGCGCCGCGCCGCATCGCCTCGACCGCGGTCTTGATGTTGCCTTGCGCGGTGAACATCACGACGGGCATGCGCGGAAATTTTTGCTGGATCTCCGTGAGCACTTCCAGGCCGTTTTCTTCGCCGAGGTTCAGGTCCAGCAGGACGGCATCCCATTTTTCGTCCTTGAGCCATTCCAAACCTTGTTTGCCGGAAGACACGCCCTCGGCGTAGTGACCGGCTTCTTCGATCAGGAAACACGTGGCGTCCCGAAACGTCTTATTATCATCGATGACTAAAAAATCCATAAGCCTAGGAAATTGCAGATTGCAGATTGCCGGTTGCCGATGGGCAGACAGCGGTTGATTTTGTAGTTTCCGGGATATGAATCCAACTGAATTGAAAAATCGAACCAAAATGTTTGCGTTGAGGATCATCAAAGTGGCGGCTCCCGGGAAGGAGACAAACGATCTTTCCGTGAACTGGCTGACTAACTCCGCCAGATCTTGGAGTGCGGCGGGTGAGGGGCGGGGGCACACGCCACTTTGGAAAGGGCAGAATCGAGCGACTCCAAAGCGGTGTCAGCCCCATTCCCCGCCAGCCACCGCACTTCAAGACGCTATCGCGCTCATCCGGACATCCTGCCCGTCGAGCAAGTGATGCTTCAACCGGCAATCGGCAATCGGCAATCGGCAATGTTATATTCATTTTGCTTTTGGAAGTCTCACGGTAAAAGTGGCTCCTTGTCCGTGTTCACTTTGGCACGACAGCTCGCCGTTCATGGCTGATACTAATTTGCGGACGATGCTCAAGCCCAACCCGGTGGAAGGCTCTCCGGCAGTCGGGCGCGCTGAAAGCCTGCCATAACGTTTGAACATTTTGGTTTTATCCTCGGCAGTAAATCCCGGTCCTTCGTCCTTGATGGCGCATTCCACGTGTCCATCAGCCGGTTTTACGGAGACGTAAATCTTTTTATCCGGCGGCGAAAATTTGACGGCGTTGGATAACAGATTATCCAGCACCTGGTTCAGCGCCGATACATCGGCGATGACATCGGTGTCCTCCAGGGGAAAGAAGGTTTGGATCTTCAAATTTTTTCCGTTGGCGGCTTCCTGATACAGCCGGGCGACATTTCCAGCCATCTCCGCAAAATTGACGGCGGTCGGCTGGACCACGAAGGCGCTATCGGACGCGGTGTTGGCCAGGAATTCCTTGACGAACGACAACATTTGCGAACTCGAATGCAGGATGTTGTCAGAAAGCCGTTTTAACCGTTCATCGTTGATCTGTTCGATCTGCTTGCGCAGGATAACCGCGCTCATGTTCATGCCGCCCAGGTGGTTTTTCAGGTCGTGCGCCAGGATGCCGAGCAATTCGTCCTTGTCCTCGGCAAGTTGTTTCAGGCGGTCGCGGGCGATCTTGAGGGAGAGTTGAGTATGGACGCGCGAGATCAATTCGGCATGGTTGAACGGCTTGGTGATATAGTCCACGCCACCGGCGTTCAGGGCGCGCACGATCAAATCTTTGTCGTCCGCGGCGGAGAGAAAAATGATGGGAATATCTTTCCAATCGGGGTTTTCTTTGACCTGGCGGCAGACTTCATAGCCGTCCATTTTGGGCATGAGCACGTCGAGCAAAATGAGGTCTGGCGGACGGAGGGCCATTCGTTTTAACGCCGTGGCGCCGTCGGCAGCCGGGACGATTTCATGGCCCAATCCACCGAGGACGGCGCCGATCATTTGGATGTTCGCGGGTTGATCATCCACCACCAGGATACGCGCGGAAGCCAGTTCGGGAGAAAGGGGAGTGGCCGGTTTGTTCGCGGCGGGCGACGAAGACGCCGGATTCACGGGCTTTTCAGTTGTGTTCGTTGCGGTCATTATTTGTTGTCAGTCTTCAATTCTTCAACCAACGCGGAAAATTCTTCCAGGTGTTTCTCCAGATCGGCAACGCTGTAGTTCTCGGCATCGTGGAGTAATTTTCGGGAGTAATCAATCACTGGTTGCGACCGCCAGCGCTGCCCGATTTCACCGAGCCGTAAAGCGAACTCCTTGCTTTCGTTGATCGCCACACTATCGCGTATAGCGGGCCAGGGTTCAACAAGCAATTCGCCCAGGTTGGCCAAAAGTTCGGGCGAGGCAGGGGAGACCTCCACCTTGACGACCTCAGGAGGGGCCGTTTTTTCCCGGACGAATTTCGGCAGGAAGCGGGACAATTCATTGAAGAGTTCCCGCCGGGAAAACGGCTTGCGGATGGAACCGCTGAATTGTTGCTTCAGGAAAGCTTCGTCGTCTTCGATCATCGAAGCGGTCACGGCGATACATGGGACTGATTCAAGGCCGGGAATTTTTCGGATGGCGGCCAGCGCTTCGTCCCCGGCCATCCCCGGCATGCGGATGTCCATGAGGATCATATCCGGCTGGCTCTCTCTTGCCTCTTCGACCGCCTGCCGGCCGTTTTTGGCAAAGGAGAGGCGGTGATGGCTGCTGGCCAGCATGGCGGCCAGCAGATCGCAATTGGTCTGGTTATCATCCACGATGAGGATCGTGGCCGGGCACAACATATTGAAATCCGATTCATCGTCTATTTCCGCAGGCAACGGTTTGGCGGAAACCGGAATATTCAGGAAGCGTAGATGAAAGACCGAGCCTTGCCCCAGGACACTGGCGACGATAACGGTGCCGCCTAAAGCTTCGGTCAGTCGTTTGACGATGGCCAATCCCAGGCCGGTTCCCTGTTTTTCCTTTTCGTGATGTACTCCGGATTGCACGAACGGTTTGAAGATAGCGTCCAATCTATCGCGCGGAATGCCCACGCCGGTGTCCTGGACCTCGACGATAAGCGTGATCTGGGTGTTTGGCTGCTTCTCCTGCGAGATGCGCATCTCCACTCCGCCTTCGTCGGTGAACTTAATGGCATTGCCGACAAGATTGACGAGGATCTGGCGCAGGCGAAGACGGTCGATAAAAATAGTTGGCGGAAAGTCTTCCCGCACCTGGTAGTCCAATTTGATGTTCTTCCTGGCGGCGGGTTCGGAAAATAATGTGCGGATGAATTCGCCGACCTCTTTCATGTCGGTCGGTTCGGGCCGCAATTCGATCAACCCGGTTTCAATCTTTGAAATATCCAGGATGTCGTTGATGAGCTGGAGCAGGGAATTGGCGCTGGTGCGGATGGATTGGAGGTATTGGCGGTGTTTGGGGTTCTCGACTTCATGAGCCAATATTTCCCCGAAGCCGACAATGGCGTTCATGGGGGTGCGGATCTCGTGGCTCAGGTTGGCGAGGAAGATGGTCTTTTCCTGGTTGCTGTGCTCGGCCTGGAGTTTGGCTTCCACCAACTGATGTTCCCGTTTGTGATGGGCGGCAGCCAGATACGAAAGCCACAGCGCAAGGATGCCCGCGCCCAACCCAAAAAAGCCCGCGGCGACCGTGGCCACATTGGAGACCTGGACCCTTTCATAGACCTGTGCCCTGATGGCCGCCAACTGGTCGTCCAACTCCGCGTCCAGGGGAGCGATCTCATTGCGGATCTTATCCATCAAATTTTTACCCTGGCGGGTGGCGAACATCTTTTCGGCCCTGGCCGAATTGGTGTTATAGGTGTTCATGACATCCGTCAACCACGCGAGCAATTGGTTTGAATCCGCCTGGATCTGCGAGTTTTGCTTTGATAAGCCGGCGTCTGCGCGGGACAGGTCGTCCAATTGCCTGAAATCCATAGGCAGCGTTGTTTGAGCAAAATGATAGGGAGTCAAAAATTGACTGTCGCCGGTCAGCAAATAACCACGCTGGCCGGTTTCGGCATCGAGAAGGAGGCTCAGCGTCTCGTTAAGTTCCTGGCGCATATCGTTGACCTGTCTTCCTTCAGTCATGCGGGTGGATAATTGCGACCAGGAAACGAGGGCGAGAATCATGCTGCATAACGAAAATGCCAGCCACACGATGAGCGCGGTCTTGTAAACCTGGCTGCTGATATGCCGTTTCATTCGTTCCTTGTTTTATCGGTCTTATAACGACGCCTCCAAAAGACAAGAAAGGGTAATGTTATCCTGACGAATTGTCGAGTTTTCAATGGTTAATGCCTTGCCCGGAATGTATCCAGGAAAGAAAATCCGGCACTGACTCCCTTGAGAACTTTCGAAATAAACCCGTTTTTGGAATCACTGGTTGACGGCGCGTCATCCGCAGCGCCCCGTTTGAACCCGCGCCATAAGCGGCGCGCAAAAAGGACAAAAGCCCCCGCCCGGGCCACGGATGAGGTGACCGAGACCGCAGTCTTCGCCATCCCGGACACATGATGCCACTCACTTTGTAACAACTCCAGGTCCTTGAGCAGATGGATGCGGTTCAGCTCGCTCTCGGCCAAAAGGATTTGCCTTTGGGTGTTGAGATAAGTTAATCGAGATTTTTTGCCAGGCATTCGCGGTCCTTTTTCAATTGTTCCAGGGTGCCCTCGAGCAATTTCCAATCACGCTGGAACCGGGTTAAGCGGTTGTAGAGAAATCCCGCCATCCCGCCATAGACTACGGTCAGGATCGCCAGCACCAGCAGCGGGGACCAATTCCAAAACGCGATCACAATGATGGCGGTCAAAGTGAACATCGCCAGCAATCCCAGGGTCATGGCGCCGATCGCAAAGAGGAGAGCGCGAATCACTCGCTCGCGCTCTTCCTGCATCTCCACCATCAGCAGGTGGAAACGGTTCTCGCAGATCACCAGCAACCGCTGGGCGAGGCGTTTGGATGTCCCTACCAGGGGCAAACCCGGGTCTGGGGAAGCTTCCATAATAAGGCGTTAACCGCGGCGCTTTAACAAAAAGCCGATCACCGCGCCCAGCCCGAAGGCGATGCCCAGAGACTGATACGGATATTGGCGGACGGTCTGGTCGGCGGCACGCGCCCCGGCCACGGCTTTATCCTGGATGTTTTCCCATGCTTCCAACCCGGCGTCTTTGCAGCGGTCAAGGGCTGCGGCCAGGCGCTGGCGGGCTTCGACGACCTTTTCCTCCGCGACATTCGCGGTGGCGGTCATGAGAGCCTTGGCGTCGTCCATCAGGTCCTGCGCTGGTTCGGCCATCTCGGACGGCATGGTTTGATGTGTTGTATTTTTCTTCATAATTCGTCTCCTATTTTCTTTTTTGATTCATGTTGAATGATTTTTCCTATGTTTTTCTTAAGCGGAAGCCGTGCCGCGGGGAAAATCAAAGGGAGCGCGAAAAAACGTCATTTCCAGCCGGGAAATGCGATGCAAACTGCAAACGAATCGTCCGGGGTGATGCAGTTTGCAAAGGTTGCCCCGGTTTCTTTAGGAACATTTTTCGCGTGAATACTTGGTTTTGACGGTTCAAGGGCAAAATTTCTCCAGGCTCTTTCGCGGCACAGCATTTGCAAAAGCTTTTCCAACGACAACGCTGAAACAAAACCAAAAAATGAACATGCTCGCTATCATAGGGAATTGGAATATCGCCAAAGGCGGGGTCAAGCAACATCTTGCCCGGCTGGTGGAAGACGATTTGCAGTTTGTTGAAGGGATGGAAGACGAATTGATCGGGCGCATCCAAAAACGCACGGCGCAGATCAGGACCGGCCTCAAGGCGGCCTGTGAGCGCGATCTAAAAACAAACTGAAAACCGCACCATGAGCATTCCCTCTTTCACCGTCCAACCTTCAGCCTGGCTCGATTGCCAGTTCGATGTCCCCCTCACCATAAAACGCCAATCCAATCCACAACAAAAGGATCCAATGAAAAATCCAGAACCGGCCAAATCTTTAACGCCGTCACTTTTTCAGATCGCGGCCAATATCGACGATTCCCATGCATTATCGCAAATCAAGCCGCTTGCCAGTTATTTCCCATCGGGGGATCAAGTATTTAGCCGCGACCGTTTGGAGCGCGCCCTGCAGGCGCGGATCTCGGAGATCCGGAAACATGTCCGCATGGATAGACAACTGAAGCCGGCGCGAAAAGCCGTGGCCCATCCTTTTGAGATGGCAGATACGGCAAAAGCAGCCTGAGGAAATGAATGCGCTTGGATATAACAGTTTGCGGCAAAAGGCGGGCCATGTATGCGTTGACGCGATCGGACGGATGGCAACCTTCATGCTGGTCGCCGTGCTGGTGATGGCGTGGGTGTTGACCGGCCCGCTTTTTCAAATGGCGAGCCATTGGTCTGAGTCCTGGAAACGAAAGAAGATCGCAAAAGGAGAATTATGAATAGAGGAATAGGAATCGTGTTATTGGCGGTGGGCATCGTGCTCATCGTGTACGGAGCGCACTCGTCGGATTCCGCCGCGTCGCACGTCTCAAATTTTTTCACCGGCTCGCCCACGAACAAAGCACTTTGGCTCTTGATCGGCGGGATCGCTTCCGCGGCTTTGGGAGTCATCATGTTCTTCGTGCCCGTCGGCAAGATGAGATAAACAGCGGCGCACCCGGATGGGAATATTTAATGGAACGTTTTGGATCAACATAAACAAAAAAGGAAAAGGACAAGTATGAAACTGACCGCGAGCACATTGAACCTGGCCCTGTGCCTGGGACTGATGACCACCGCCGCCGTGACCACCACCACTGGCTGCGCGGGCAACCAATATAACCGCAGCACCGGCGAATACATCGATGATTCGTCGCTCAAATCGCGTGTGACCGATGCGCTGCATGACAATCCGGATTACAAATTTGACGGTGTGAACGTGGATATTTACCGCGGCACAGTCCAATTGAGCGGGTTCGTGAATACTGACGACCAGAAGTCGAGGGCCGAGGACATCGCCAAGGGCGTCCAGGGCGTGAAAAAGGTCGTGAACAATATTTCACTAAAACCCCAGCAATAATATGAAAAAATTTATTCCACTATTGGCCGTGCCTTTCATTCTTGCGGGCTGCGGAAATAACACTTCCAGCACCGGCGATACCAATGGTCCCGCGGAAATGAACACTAATATCGTCGCTCCGGCGGACACCAATCTGCCCGGGGTGAACACGAATGCCGATATGGCCGCGACCAATGCGCCCTCGGTGACTGGCGTCACGAACACGCCTCCGTGACCGGCAAAACAATCTCCGCGAGAGAGGAGAGCGTCGTGATTAGGGTAAAAGGGCAAATCACGGCGCCTTCTTTTTTATTTCGATTGGAAATTTTTCGGCTCGCGTTGCTATCGTACTCTTTGCCTGGATTCCTGGAAAAAAAGCGGCGGTGAACCGCGCGCACTCCAAACGCTTCGCGATGTTTTAAACGCGTCTGTCAGTCACGAAGTGTTTGGAGTGCGATGCTTTAGCATCGCTTTCGAAACGGGTTGCGCGCTACCCGCGCCCCAGAATGGCGACGGATTCGGGCGGCACCGTGATTTTGCAACCGGAGATCCTGGTTTCTTTGTTGGAAAGCAGGAGTGGGTTGCAATCGCCGGCGCAATGAAAGAGGGTTTGCAAAGCCTTTGAGAAGTTATAGACCGCCACCACGGAGTTGCGCTCCACGACCAGCCAGCGCCGTTGCTCGTCATAATTGACCCTGACATGTTCCAGGCGGCCATCGGACAAGTCTGGCTCAGCATGACGCAATTGGATCAGTTTTTTGTGCCAGTCCAGAATCTCTCCGTGGGGAGATTGTGAAATCTCCGGCCAGTTTAATTTGGAGCTTTTAAACGTTTCAAGCGCCTGCGGGTCGGCGGTGTCTTCGGGTTTCCAGCCAAAGGCGGCAAATTCGCGGCAGCGCCCTTCGCGCACGGCGCGTGCCAGTTCCGGCTCATCGAAACTGGTGAAGTAGCAGAAGGGCGTACTCGCGCCCCATTCTTCGCCCTGAAACAGCATGGGCACGAATGGCGAGGTCAGGACGAGAGCGGCGGCGAGTTTTAACTGGTTGATATTAAGCATCTGGCTGCTGCGATCGCCGCGCGCGCGATTGCCCACCTGGTCGTGATTTTGCAGATAAGCAAGGAAACGATGCCCGGAAAGTCCATCCACCGGGCGGCCGTGAAAGCGGTGCCGATGTTTGGAATATTTGCCGTCATATACGAACGCATGGCGCAGGGCTTTCGCCAAATCCGACAATTTACCGAAATCAGAATAGTATCCCGTCCGCTCACCGGTCAGAACGGTATGCAGGGCATGATGGAAATCATCGCTCCATTGCGCATCGAGTTGAAAGCCGCCGCGTTCACGCGTCCAGAGCAGGCGGGGATTGTTCATGTCGCTTTCGGGGACCAGGACGAGGTGACGCCCAAGTTGCGCTGAAAGTTTTTCCACCTCGACCTTCAACTGCTCCAAAATGTGCACGGCGGAGGTGTCAAAAATACCGTGCACTGCGTCGAGTCGAAGGCCGTCGAAATGATAATCGCGCAGCCACATGAGCGCGTTGTCGCAGAAGAATTGCCTCACTTCGCCACTGTCCGCGTCGTCGAAATTGACGCCTTCGCCCCAGCAGGTGCGGAATTTTTGGGTGAAGTACGGCCCGAATTTGCCCAGGTAATTTCCGGACGGGCCGACGTGATTATAGACCACGTCCAGGATTGTTCCCAGGCCACGCGAATGACAGGCATCGACGAAGGCTTTCAGATCATCCGGCTTACCGTAAGCATGGTGTGGCGCAAACAGGTCCACGCCGTCGTAACCCCATCCGTGATCGCCGGAAAATTCGATGACCGGCATGAGTTCCACATGGGTTATGCCCAGCGCAACGAGATGATCCAGTTTCTCGATGGCGGATAGAAATTTTCCTTTCGATGTAAACGTGCCGATATGCAGTTCGTATATGATGGCGGACGACAGTGGTTGCGCCTGGAAGTTTTTGTCTTTCCACTTGAAGCCGTCTTCATCGACGAGCCTTGATAATTTGTGGACGCCGTTGGGCTGCGATTTTGAGCGCGGATCAGGGAACGGTCCCGCGCCATCCAGGACGAAGCCGTAGTCGTCACCGGCTTTCGCAGATTTGACCTCTCGCGTCCACCAACCCCGTTCATCGGACTTCATCGGATGGGTTTTGCCTTTGAGATGCAGCTCGACCTTTTTTGGAAATGGCGCCCAAACGCGGAATACATGCATATCAATCTCCTTTAACCAGTAATGCGACGGGGAATTTTTGGAAAAGGTCAGTCACGATGGTTTTGCCTGAGAAATGTTCTCCGGTAAATTCGTTTCGCCAGCGGCCTTCCGGTAATTCGATGGTCAGCCCCTTCCAATCGCCGTTCAGTTCCAGGGTAAAGCGCGGCACAATCGTGATGACGCTACTGCCCCGCATGAAGGCAATGATGTGATCTGCTTTTTCTCCATGCGCATGGAGCGGTTCATAAGTTCCATGGAACGCCTCCGTCATTTTTGCTCGCAGCGCGAGCGTTTTCTGTATCAGCCACAACTTGGGCAGGCCTTCCTCATGATTTTTCCAGGCCTCTTCGGCAGGCATTTGAACGGCTTTTTTGAGCAACTCTTCACGAAGTTTAAAATTAACCGGACGGCGATTGTCGGGATCAACCAAACTGTGGTCCCAGAGTTCGTTTCCCTGGTAAATATCCGGCACGCCGGGGGCGGTGAGACGGATCAATGTCTGAGCCAGGGAATTGACCAGCGCCGGCGTGGACAACGCCGAGATAAACTCCTCAAGGTCTTTGATAAATTTTTCATCGTGGGTCGTCGTGGTGATAAAATATTTCAAAGCCTCATCGTAGGGCGCATTGCGACGGTTCCAATCGGTATGTTGTTTTGCTTCGCAGGAAGCCTTTTCCATGTAGGCCAGGATGCGTTCGAGGGGCAGGGGCCACGCGCCGACCAATGTCTGGTAGTAAAGATGCTCGGCATTGCGATCGGGATAACCGTTCTTGTGATGACACTCATTTATCTTCGACCAGCGCGACACGGTATCGCGCCATTGGTCGGGAATCTCCGAGAGTAAGTTGATGCGCGCGCGTACGTCTTCGCTGCGCTTGGTGTCATGAGTCGAAGCGCTGAGCATTGAGTGCGGCCAGTGTGCGCGCTGCATCCGGCAATATTTATGAAAGTCTTCAATGCTACAACCAAACCGTCCGGGATCGGCCCCGACTTCGTTGATGGAAATGAGGCGGTTCAGGCAATAGAACGCGGTGTCTTCCACGCCTTTGGCCATGGCAGGGCTGGTGAGTTGTTGGAAGCGCGCCGCAAAATCGGTTTCCCGTTCGCCGCGATAGATCAGCAGCATTAGGCCGGTGATAAAATCGAAAAGTTCCCGAGGGAGGTCGCGGCGTGATTCTTTGGCATTGGTCACCGCCATCTCAATGGATTGAAAATCATTTTCCTCCACGAAATTCATTTCCGGGCGGACATAGGTGCGATACACGGGAAAACTGGCGGCCAGTTCAATCAACGCATCCCGCCATTGTTCTGGTGGAAATGAAGGCCACGAATGAACCGGAGCCAATTGCATCAGTATTCCGACGAGGCGATTGACTTCGGTCGTGAACAAGGTTTCCAGGACGAGACGTTTCTTTTCACGGACGATCTTTTTAGGATCAACGGGTTCGCCGGTGAAGGCGGCGTAGAGATCGGTCATCGCCTTTTCGTTCGCCGATTGGATGAAGAGGTTGTTGACCTCATTCATGAAATCGTATCCGACGGTGCCGTGGATTTTCCAATCGTCCGGCAAAGGCTCCCCGGGTTGTAAAATTTTTTCCACGACGATCCATTTGTCCGGGGCGAGCTTGCGCAGGCGGTCGAGATATTGTTTGGGATCACGCAAGCCGTCGGGATGGTCCACACGCAGGCCGTCCAGCCAGGGAAGCCATTGGCCCAGGCGGGAATGGGAATCATGAAAGACCTTCTCGTCTTCCACGCGTATCCCGGCGAGCGTGGCGATGGCAAAGAAACGGCGATAATTCAAACGCGCGTCGCTCTCGCCCCAGAACGCAAGGCGGTAGTGTTGTTTTTGAATCAATTCATCCGTGGCGGCATGCCCGGGACTGGCTGATAAATTTTTTGTGGAACCAGGGGCTAGCGGGAATTGGTGGTCGAAATAGACAAGTACCGGCTCGCCGTTTTGCTCCTCGATCTTCAATTCGCCGCGTTCCAGGACATGTTCGTAAGTATCGCCAAGGACGGGCGCCAGGATTTTACCGCGCAACGCAGGGTCTGAACTTTCCCAGTCGATGTCGAAATGATTGGCGAAGCGGCTGGTGCGGCCGTTTTTTAGGACGTCCCACCACCAGGCATTTTCCCGCGAGCGGACGCCCATGTGGTTGGGCACAATGTCCAGGACGAGGCCCATTCTGTGTTGCCGCAATAGGGAAGCAAATTGTTCCAATTCGACTTCGGTGCCGATCTCGGGATTTAGTTGGCTGAAATCGCAGACGTCATAGCCGTGTCCGCTATGGGCGCAGGCTTTGAAAAGGGGTGAGGCATAGACATGCGAAATCCCGAGCGCCGACAAATATGGAATCAACGCCATGGCATCCGCCAGCCGGAAGTGCTCGTTGAATTGCAGCCGGTAGGTCGCCCGTGGGATTTCCATGGTCAGTTCCGCTGGATATGGAAGCCGAGCTGCTCGCCGAGCGTCAGGAATTTTTCCGCCCATTGCTTCGACTTTTCATCCTTGTTTTTTTGCATCTCCGGCAAAACTTTGGCGTGTAACTGGTCATAAATGTTTTGCGGCTTCCAGAGATTGACGGTGAGCGGCAACGCCGGCAGCAGGGCGGCGGAATTTGACAGCCGTTGCAGGACATCCATGTTTTCGGGTGACTTGAACAGTTCATCGCTCAGGCGGTCGAAATGATGCTTGATGACGAAGGAAAGCGAATCCTTCTCAATGGTGGCGTTGACGTTGTTTGCGGCAGTGATGAGCGAGCGGACGCGTTCGACATCAGTGCTTCCATTCTCGAATTGTTTGCGCAACTCGGCGTTGATGACAAATTCCGCCGCCGGCGCCAGGGCGTTCAGGGGCGGCAGATGAATATTGTTCAGGAACTGCGCCAGCGGCGCGTAACGGTCGGTCAACGATTTGTACGTGTTGTAGATGTCGTCACGCGTCGTGGCCAGGATCTGGTTGAGGATTTTGCTTTGTTCATCGCGGAAGAGGTTTTTCAGCGAGTAATGTGTTTCGCCAAAATGCCGGTCCAGCACCCGGATGGTTTCCGGGAAATCCGCGCGCTGAAACGCCGCGCCGGCTTCCTTGGCGAGCGCGTCGTATCGTTCCGGCGATTCAAAGTGCCGCACACCGCAATTGAGATGATGTTCGCCCATGTACAGGACGCCATAGGTGATGACGTCCGAGTTGCGCGTGATATCGAACGTGACTCTGATGCGCCCGACGGCCAGCCGCGCCGCGCCGGCGGTCCAGAGTTGCCGGTCCTCCTGGGTGACGGTATAGGAATAGATCTTCGCCTCCTCCGGATAGGATTCAAAGATTGAACTGACGGCATAATGCGCCGCGACGGTCTCGCGGGTCATGATGGCCGGCTTGACGAACCGCTCGTACACGACGCGGCCGTTCTGGTTTTCCGGGATATTGCTTTTGGCCTGCTCGAGGATCTCCGTGAAATGCGGTTCCAGGTTTTCGCCGCCGAGTTCGGCGGCCAATTGCAGCGCGCGCGCCGCGTATTGGATGACCTGGGTCGTTTCCAGCCCGGAAATCTCGTCAAAAAACCAGCCGCAACTGGTGTACATGAGCATCGCATGGCGTTGCATCTCCAACAGGCGGGTGGCAACGATCTTTTCCGCCTCGCTTAATTCTCGCGCCTTGTGCTTTTCAAAGAATCCATTAACTGTTTCAGGCGATCGGTCGAGGATGATCGAAATATAATCATCGCGCGCGGCCCACGGGTCCTTCAAAAATTCTTTTCCTTTTGTCTCGAAGAAAGTTGCCAGTTGATCGCGCAACCAGTCCATCGCCTGGCGCAAAGGCGCGCGCCATTGTTGGTTCCAGCCCTCATGGCCGCCGCCGCAACAGCCGCAGTCTTCCTTCCACCGGCCGACTCCGTGAGAGCAACTCCAGGCGCTGCCCTGGTGGATCTCCGCTTCATGCGTGGGTGGATGCTTCTCAAGATATTCCGCATACACGGTAAGTTTGGAATCCTCGCTGGTCTCGATCTTATGCAGGGCGTATGCCAGACCCATGTCGCCGTATTTGAAATGGTGTCCGTACGACTCTCCATCCGTGCCGATGTGGACCAGTTGCGGTCCCTCCATGTTCGGGTCGAATGCCCCGAGCAGGCGGCCGGCAAAGGATTCGCCATTGGTGAGCAGTTTCTCGAACGCGACTGCTTGCGAGACCGGCGCATCATAAAAGAACACCACGATCGAGCGGCCTTCCGGTAATTTCACCAGGTACGGCACTTTGGGATTCACCTTGGCGCCATTGACATCCTGCCAATCACTATCGCCTTCCAACGGGCGCACCCGGTTCGCCTGGAAGGGCGAGAGAATGGTGAATTTGATGCCGTGCTGCGCGAGGACGTCGAGCGATTCGTTGTCCGCGGCGGTTTCCGGCAGCCACATTCCTTCGGGCTTGCGGCCAAAGCGCGATTCAAAGTCGCGGATGCCCCAGATGACCTGCGTTTGTTTGTCGCGGGTGTTCGCCAGCGGCAGGATCATGTGATTGTACGCCTGCGCAATGGCCGAGCCGTGGCCGGAGAAACGTTCGCGGCTTTTTTTGTCCGCTTCGACGATGGCGTGGTGGATCTCCGGCTGTTTCTCCTTCATCCAGGAGAGCAGGGTGGGGCCGAAGTTGAAACTCATCCGCGAATAATTACTGACGATCTTTTCGATGCGTCCCTCGCCATCGAGCAACCGCGCCCGCGCGTTGGGGGCATAGCATTCGAAACAGATTCGTTCGTTCCAGTCGTGGTAGGGATACGCAGAATCTTGAAGCTCAACGCTTTCCAACCACGGGTTTTCACGGGGTGGTTGATAAAAATGCCCGTGCACACAGATGAATTTTTCCATAACTCCTTTTGTTACTGCTACACTATTCGCGTGCTTTGGGCGGTTGTCAAATGATTGGAGGCCGAAAAAATGATGCTGCCAATCGCGTTTCAAACGGCCCGAAATCTATCGGTCGTTTGCGCGATGCGAAGGGTTTGGAAGGTGGCGAGCGGTGAGGTCGCCCATCGGCAAACCGGTCACTGCCATCGATAAAAGCCGGAGAAAACAATATTGCCGGATGGCGCGATCGCGAGTGCGGATGACGATGACCCGCTCGTATTGCCGAACAGCAGCACGTAGGACCCTGATAACGTGGCCGTAAGTTGGCCAGTGAAGGTGATCTGGGAAAAAGACCCGATCGCGAAAGTCGCGCTCTGTGAAACCGGCGGCAACCCGGGAGGAAGGCTGATCTCCGCGGTGTTTCCGCTACCAGTCCAAAAGCAGGAGGCTTGCACAAAGACAAGATTTCCCATTTTTGTGTAATAACCGGTGCCACCGCTTGTGCCGCCGGCGGCGTTGGTCGGCGTGTAAGTGCCGGTCGTTTCCAGGTTCGTAAACCCGCTGCCATTGCCTGAAAATGTTCCGGATAAAGTGACGCCGGTTTCCGTATTGGTGATCACACTGGCAGACAAAGCGGTGATCGGGATGCCGAAAAGTCCGCCGCCATTCCCCGAGAACGTGCCGGACAAAGTGACGTTGTTTTCATTATTGGTCAGAACATAGGTAGGCAGGGCGCTGTAAGGGATGCCAAAAAGCCCACTGCCGTTGCCAGAGAAGTTGCCGTATAAGGTGACATTGTTTTCGTTATTGGTCAGAACATAAGTAGGCAGGGCGCTGTAAGGGATGCCGAAAAGTCCACTACCGTTGCCGGAGAAATTTCCGTACAAGGTAACATTGTTTTCGTTATTGGTCAGGACATAGGTGGGCAGGGCGCTGTAAGGGATGCCAAAAAGTCCGCTGCCACTGCCAGAGAAGCTTCCGTACAGGGTGACATTGTTTTCATTATTGGTCAGGACATAGATGGGCAGGGCGCTGTAAGGGATGCCGAAAAGTCCACTGCCACTGCCGGAGAAGCTGCCATACAAGGTGACGTTGTTTTCGTTATTGGTCAGAACATAGGCAGGCAGGGCACTAAAGGGAATGCCAAACAGTCCGCTGCCGTTGCCGCTGAAATTACCGGACAACGTGACCGCGCTTTCGTTATTGGTGACCACGATATAAGGCAGATTGACGGGCGAGAGGGTGCCGGAGACGTTAGTGGCATTGAGAGAGGTGAGTCCGCTGCCATTACCGGAGAAAGTACCGGCCAAAGTGACCGGAGACTCGTTGTTCGTGATTAAAATGTAAGGTAGTTGAGCCATGGACACTGTGCCGCTGGAAAGTTGCGATGCATTCAAGCTGGTCAAGCCGCCGCCATTGCCACTGAAATTACCTGATAAAGTGACAGCGCTTTCATTGTTAGTGAGCGGGATATAGGGCAACTGGGCTGCTGAAACCGCACCGCTCAAATTGGCGGCGGTGATGGCGTAGGGCACAGGCAACAATTGCTGGCGCGGAGTCAGTTCCACGAACGCGTTTGCACCGTTGGTGCTCACGGCGATGTCCAGCCAGTTGCTTCCCCCATTGAAAATATTGCCGAAATCCACTGTCGCGGTAAACAAACCATTCGTCACGGGCACAGCGGAGTTGGTTATCGGTCCGCCAAGAAGGTTGCCATTGGTCTGCGAATCGTAAATCGAAAATCGCAAATCATAAATTCCCCCGGCGGGCTGGCCACTGCTCTGGAGTAGCCCCTGGTAGCTGAAGGCTGTGCCCTGAGCGGAACAGGATGAAAACTGAATGTTTAAAAAAAGCGCCAGAAATGCCAGCGACGAAAATGAAATGACTACATTTTTCATAGTATGATTCGGATTTCTAACTCGCCTTTTGAATCGCGCAACGAGTGCGACCTGTTGAACGCTTGCAACATACAGGTTGTTTTAAAACAACCAAGCAGAAACCGGAGATCGGTCATCGCCATCGATAGGGTGATGGCAAAATTATGAGATCACTGCCTTTGTTTAAGAGCCTTCACTTCTGCTTTCAGTTCATCCAATTGTTCGGCCAGGGAATCGCTTTGTTGCTTGAGAGCGGCATTTTGAGTTTTGACAGAGTGGAGTTTCTGGTTCAGGCCCTGGATGGCCGCAAGCGCCACGCCGTCCTCATCAATTGAACCAATGGCCTTATTGTTTTGACCAAGCCCGAAGGCGGCATAGAAATCCTGGGCCATGGGGCCGATATGTTTGGTGCCGTCCGGTTCCACTTTGTAACGCCATTGAGTGATGGGCATGGCCACGAGACGATCCAGGACGTCTTCAGGTTGGATGGTGGTAAAATCCTCTTTAACGTTGCGATCGGAAACACTTGTCCAGACGCCTGCCGCGCTGACGTATGCACCACTGGCCATTTCCAACGGGTACACCGGCGCGTTAGTGCCAATGCCCATGTTGCCGTTAGTTTGGATATTCATGAAAATATTCAGCGCCCCGCTATAATATTCATCGATGTTGAAACTATCGCCTGGCCCGCGCTGATCCACAAAGATACGCCAGCGCGCTTTGCTGGAATTATACTGATGTTCGCCGTTATCATAATAACCATTGAAATTGATGGCTTGAAAGCCGCTGTTGGGACTGGCCAGGGGCTGGATGCTCACGTTGGAATTGGTTGAACCATCGGTTATGCGAACACCTCCGTAGGAGTCAACCACCTGAAACGTATTGGAGCCGGTAAAGGTTTGGCCGGATGAAAGCGTTGCGACATTGCCCGAGAACGTGCCGGACAAGGTGACCCCGATTTCATTATTGGTCACCACCGCGGCGGGCAATTGCGCCAGGGGCACCGTGCCGCTGGTCAATCCCGAGGCATCGAGATTGGTCAATCCCTGGCCGTTGTCACCCGGTGAAGGCGTCAACGGCTGCCAAATCCCGCTGCCGAGATATTGGAAT